>JAZQOW010000066.1:0-45299 GCA_045628065.1 Faecousia sp. | reverse complement strand
TTGTAGCTGCAAAAATATCGCTGTTTTTAAGGCGAAGCTGGTGGAAGCTTGCATTGAATGGTATTCTCGTGCTTTTTTGCGTCGGGGATATTTGTGAGTGCATCAGAATCATTCTATTGAACGTAAGCGTGCTTAAAAATGCAATTGAGATCGCATTAGATGTTTTATTCATTCTTCTGATTCTTGTCGGATTGCGAAATGATTGCCGAAAACATAGGACAGGGGACGGTTCTCCGTCCTGAGTAAATTGGTTCGGAAATCATTTGATTTGTTGAGTAAACCAACGTTAATCTTTGCAAAAAAGTTGAGGACAGAGAACCGTCCCCTGTCCTATGTTGATAAAGAACCGCCATCTGCCTTATGTGAAATTGCAAAGGAGAAAAGAGTATGAAGCAGGAAATTACATTTGGGCACTGGTCTCCAAACATTCACACTACACCAGATCAGAAAAAAAGGATAGAATCTGCCAAGCAAAAAGAAACTACTCCAACAAGCATTGACAATGAGAATCAAACGGGCGAATTTCCGAGTACTGGTAAGTCCCCGTACAGGACATCGCTCGATTTGTGTACATGTAAGGATTTTTCACTAAGAAAACAGCCATGTAAACATATCTATCGCCTTGCATTGGCGTTGGGCCTGCTTGAAGGTACTTTTGAAGTTGGTTTAAATAAAAACCAGAGTTTAGGTATTGAGACGATTGTTGCCATACTAGAATCTTACAGTGACGATACACAAAAGAGAATATCAGAAAAACTAAGGCTGTTTAACAAACCAAACAACCAAGAGGTAAAGTTAACAATTCTACGCAGCGAGGAAAGTGTCGAACTGCAGTCATGTCCCTTTTTCATTTTTTCTCCGCTTTCGATTAAGGAGAAAATGGAAATAATACGCATGATGGATTTAAAACTCATCCTCCAAGGTCAAGGCGTGGAATATCCGAAAGTGCGGAAAAAGGCTGAATTAATCGAGTTTTGCTTGGAGTGCGACCTTGATTGGTCAAACCTTCTTCCGGATTACTGTGTAATATCCTTGCGGGAAGAGTTCAAGAAAAAAGCCCGTCAAACGCGAACTTATCTGAGAAGGAAATATGAATGGGAAGAGGATTACAGCGACAATATGAGGCTGATTAAACACCCGGCGGGATCGAAAACACCAGATATCATTGTTACGAGAAAGAATGGAACGGGTGATTATGTCCAGTACAGAGATCAAAACCTGTATTTCTTTCCGGATGATGTAGTTACAGAGCTACTTACTTTTTACGGGCATAATCGGTGCAAAGATGGATTTTACCCCGAAGAAATAGATGAAGAATGACGCCGAAAGACAGGGGACGGTTGTGCGCCGGTTCGGCGCATGTGATATAGTCGGGAGAAACACCCGATCTGGCAAAGCGAGGCCAGCAGTTGGTACTCAGCCTTGGAGCCGAA
This sequence comes from Faecousia sp., assembly GCA_045628065.1. Lineage (GTDB taxonomy): Bacteria > Bacillota > Clostridia > Oscillospirales > Oscillospiraceae > SVMC01. Next base: position 43,866 of record JAZQOW010000066.1, on the reverse strand, counting down.
GCCGTGAGGTGAGGTTTAAGCGTAAGCAGAGGAGTGTGAGAGCCGTAGGACAGTGGTCTTGAACCGTCCCCTGTATTCATGTCTTCACAACTTTTATACCAAAGGGGCTGCCTCACTGCGTTAGTGAGACAGCCCCTTTTGCATTTGAAACGTTACTTTGCTGCGGTGCCTTTTTTGGACTTCGCAATTTTTACTACGACGGAGGTCAGGGCGAAGAGGGCGATGGCGTTGGGGATGACCATGAGGTTGTTGAACATGTCGGTCAGCTCCCAAACCAGATCGTTGCTCATGAGTGTGCCGAGGAATACAAACACGAGAGCGATGCCGGAATAAATCAGCGTGCAGAGCTTGGCATTCTTCTTGCCGAACAGGTAGTTGGCGTTGATTTTGCCGAACAGGTTCCAGCTCAGCACAGTGGAGAAAGCGAAGAAGAACAGGCAGGTTGCCACAAAGATGGCACCGAATTTTTCGCCGAAGACAACGCCGAACGCGGTCTGGGCAAGGTTTGCCTTGCCGATGCCTTCGGGGATCACACCGGTACTGAGAATGCCATCCTTGGTGTAAAGGGTGGAGATGATGACGAGAGCATTCAGCGTGAGAACCACAAAGGTATCGATGAACACGCCGATCATTGCCACAACGCCCTGCTCGTGGGGTTCTTTTACATTTGCAAGTGCATGGGCGTGGGGGGTGGAGCCCATACCGGCTTCATTGGAGAACAGGCCGCGCTTTGCGCCCTGGCTGATTGCGGTCTTGATGGCGATACCGAAGGCGCCGCCGATGATTGCCTGCGGCTGGAAAGCGTACTTGAAAATCATGCCGATCGTAGCAGGCAGGTAGGTGATGCGGGCAATGAGGATCACAATGCCGCCGAGGATGAACAGGCAGGCCATGATGGGAACGACCTTCTCTGTGACGGAGGCAAGGCGCTGGACATTGCCGAGGAAGATAATGCCGCAGATGATAACGAGGATGAGGCCGATGAGCCATACGGGGATACCGAAGGCGGTGTTCATGGTAGAGCCGATGGAGTTGGACTGCACCATGCAGCCAAAGAAGCCGAGGGCGAGAACAATGGCGATGGCGAAGAAGCCCGCAAGGAATTTGCCGAAGCGACCCTTGAATGCAGTTGTAATGTAGTAAACAGGACCACCCTTGATATCACCGTTTTCATCGACCTGACGGGTCTTGACGGCCAGCGTAGCCTCGGCATAAATGGTAGCCATTCCGAAGAAAGCGATGATCCACATCCAGAAAATCGCGCCGGGACCGCCGGTGAGGATTGCGCCGGATGCGCCGATGACATTGCCTGTGCCAACCTGCGCGGCAATGGCAGTGGCCAGAGCCTGGAAGGAGCTCATGCCGGTTTTTTCCTTATTGCCGAACAGCTTGATGTTTCCGAAAACGGCTTTCATACCTTCGCCGAAGCAGCGTATCTGCACGAATCTCGTCTTGATCGAGAACCAGATGCCGACAGCGATGAGCAGAAAAACCAGAATGTAGTTGCTCAAATAGGTGTTGATGTCACATACGATGGGATACAGTGCGTTTTCTAATGATTGCATGAGTTCCTCCAAAACAAAAAAAGAATTGCCAATTATCCATTAGCAACTCCAAAGAAAAAACAGACAGAACGCATCCGTAATGCTGTAATCTGTCTGTTTGCCTGAGAGATTCAGCGACGGATGTCGCCTTGCACCTTCGGCACTCAACTGAATGAGATTCTCCAGAGTTCCCTCTGCACCCTGTCTTTTCATTCAGGGCACTTCATCGGGCAATATTGAATTGACCCGATTACTATACCACAGATATATGTGTTTTGCAAGAAGAAAAAGATAATAATACTTCTTTTTTTGTCAGTTCATGCCATAACACCGTGCGGTCCCTTTGTTCGCTTGGCGGGAGGAAACGGAGAAATCTTTTGTGTGTATTTTAGGAACCAAATCGCAGGCTGAGGTGTATAATCAATGGAAGGCTTGAAAGGGGGTGAGAAGCTGTGAAACTTCCATTGTCGGTTCTTGCGGAGCAATACGAGGATCATGTCTTTGCCACAGCGTTCAGCGTCTGCCATAATGTGCAGGATGCACAGGATATCATGCAGGAGACGTTTTTAGAGTACCACATGACGAAGAAGGACTTTGCCTCACCGGAGCATATACGGTCGTGGCTGCTGCGGGTTGCCATTAACAAGGCAAGAAATCTGTGCCGCAGTGCACATCACCGGCGAACGCTTCCGCTGGAGGATTACGCGCAGAAGCTGGTGTTTTTGGAACCGTCAGATCGGGAATTGTTTGAAACAGTCATGGCGCTCCCGGAGAAGCATCGGCTGGTACTGCATCTGCATTACTATGAGGGCTATTCGGTCAGGGAGATTGCAAGGCTTCTGCGTGTGGGAGAGAGTGCCGTGAAGCACCGACTGGCGAAAGGACGAGCGCAGCTCAAGATAAAACTAAAGGAGGATTGGGACAATGACGAATCGTGAAAGATATATGCGTGCATTTTCCGTGCTGAAGCCCACGGATGACTGGATGGAGCAGCTCGAAGCTGCGGAGCCGAAGAAGATGAAGCGCCCCGGCAGACGCCTGATCACCGTTCTCGCGGCAGCGCTCCTGCTCGTGGGACTGATCGGCGCGGCCTATGCGGCAGATGTGGGCGGAATTCAGGGACAGGTTCGCATCTGGCAGCTGGGAAATCTGGTCAATATGGATGTGAAGATGGGCTGGATAGAAGACGGCAATGGCGGGAATCCGCATCAGGGTTATGTTTTCTGCAATGAAGACGGCGACGAGGTCTTCCGGCTTCCTGTCGAGACATTCGAAGGGAAAACAGAAGAAGAGATTCTGGAGGCACTGTCGGATTGTGTCCAGCTGTATGCGAACGAAGCTGCTGACGGCGCGCCCATCGTTCAGATTTACTACTTTGACCAACGCATGGACATTGGAGATTATTTTGACGAAAACGGTTACGGCCACTATGAGGGTGAAATCAGCGCGCGCGGCTACAGCCAATGGGTAGAGGTATGGCGAAGCGCAGAAGAACCGTGGTGGCATTTTAGCTCAAAGCGGGACAAGGGGACGGTTTTCCTGTCTCCTTAATCTGTACAAAAACAACAAAAACGGAAACGAACAAGGGGACGGGAGAACCGTCCCCTTGTCCTGTAGCTTGGAATCCATCGGCAAACAGCATGGCCTTACAGCCGATGCTGACGGATACATCTATAATGCCAGCAAAGAAAAAATTTATTTTATGCAGGATGATACCCTGATCAGCATTCATGTTCCCGAGAATATGAATAACTATGACACGCTACGTTCCTTGTGCCAGATGGAGAAAATCGAGATAGATTCGGCTGCCTGACAGGTTTGTGTCAAGTTTCCATAAGAAAAAAGCGATACCAGCTTTCAAAGCAAAGTATGACAAAGGATTTTTTCGGTGGTTTTGAACTGTTCCCTGTCCTTCTTTTGCGCAGGAAAATGGCCGGTTCTCTGCCCTTTGGACACAGAACCGACCATTTTTTGCTTAGAAAATCAGGCAGGTGAGGAGCCATGCAAGGCCGGTGAGCGCGGCGCCGAGGAGCATGGGGAGAAGGCCGCTCCATTTGGGGCGGTGTTTTTTGGGCTTGTCGGTGCGGCTGCGCACATAGCGGTCCGCCGCCTGACAGGCCTCCTGCAGCAGCTGATGGTCCGTCACCCCGTTTTGCCCCAGAGCATCCTCACGCAGAATGAAAATAGCCTGCTCAAACAGCTTTGTATCCGGCTGACCTACCACGATGACCTGTCTGGAAATTCCCTTTACCAAAGAAAACCCCTCCGTTTCGGTAGGAGCATCCCCATTTTTGCTATGCCTTAAACCTTCGATATTCGCTTTTCCGCTGCGATCATCCGGCGCAAAGCTGCCGGAATCGGGGCAGCTGCCTCCTTCCCATAGAGCCACAGGCCGCTGCCAAGGCAGGGAAGAAGGCCGCGCTTGCCGGTGTCGAGGAGAACAAGCTGCCGATCGGCGCAGAGCAAACGTGCATGAAATGCGCCGGACGGGAAGGGGTAGACCTTTGCGCCTGCGCGTAAAAGCCGGGGGAGCCCCAGCCCTTTGCCCGATAGCAGCAGATGCACCTGCACGCCGCTTTGCGCTGCGCGCAAAAGTGCCCGGTATAGCGCTGCATTCCAGAGGCCGGGCAGCATGAGCCATAGCTCGGACTGCGCTCTGGCGATCATCCCGGCAATGGCGGCGGAAAAGGGGGCAGCATCCCAAAAGGGCTGCATATAGCCATAGCTGCTATCCGTATGCTCCCGCTCCGGGGGCAATTCCGGCGCTTGTCCGCTCACGCTTTTCCACAGGGAGGCAAAGGCTGCCGAAAAACCGCGTACAGCACAGCCTTCAACGCGCATGGCGCCATCTCTTTGCGGCTTCCTGCGATGATCGACCCCGATCTGCCCGTCGGACATGCCGACACCGCCAACGTAGGCAATCGCGGAATCCATGACGGCCATTTGCCGATGTGTCCGCAGGGGAAAGGCCAGCGGAAGCGCCTGAATGTGCATCCGCGCCAGCTCCCGGGGGCTGTGACCCGGCAGAAAACGGTTATAGATCAGCCGCACCTCGACCCCTCTGACGGCTGCCTGCCGCAGAGCCATCAGAATGGTATCAAACATCACGCCGGGGCGAGGGCGGTCATACTCCAGCCACACGGCTTTCTCTGCCCGGCGGATATCCTCCAGCATGGCGGAGAAGACCGCCTCCCCGCCGGACAGCCACTGCGCCTGTCCGCCGTACCATACCGGGCTGCCGCGCCCGCGAAAAATCGCTGCCGCCTGCAAAGCCGCCTCAGGCGCTTCCCGCTGCAAGAGAGGAAGTGCCCCTCCGTCCCGGGGCAGCATTGCTTCATAACATGCCCGCAGCGCCTGCATCCATAGCCTAAACCGTCTGCTAATCCCCCAGCTCATGCCATTCCTCCTGTGCAAAATCACTCTTCCCCTTCCAGTTTATGGCACAGGAGGCTTCGGTATAACCGGCAATAAGAAAAGTTTGACTATTTTTCACAAAGGAAAATTTGTTTCTGCATAAAATATTGTCGGAGTTTTTTCACAAAAAACCTTGAAATTTCATCAAAAACATGATATTTTTATGCAAGATAGAGGCGCACTGTACGATCAGTATTCCACCCGGTAAAGCACGCGGGCGTTGGGTGGACGAAAGGCGTATGGTGCCGAAGGCAGGAGCTGTCGCGTCGCTCCTGTGCTGGGTCGGCAAACTAATAGCTGCCGAACTGTCGCACCAATGTGCGGAGGGCTATCGCTCAACCTGCCATCTGCCTTTGCTGCAATCGCGGCGGAGGATGGTGTATTTCGGAGCGACCTTCCCGAAGGGCGCTCTTTTTTGCGCCTACCTGCAAAAAATTGTATGGAGGAAATTTTTATGAGAGAACCTATCTTCAAGGGCATTGCAACCGCCCTCATCACCCCCTTTACCAACGGCGGAGTTGATTATGAGGCCATGGGCCGCCTGATCGACTGGCAGATCGAAAGCGGCATTAACGCCCTTGTCATCTGCGGCACCTCCGGCGAAGGCCCCACCCTGAGCGATGAGGAGCACAGAGAGTGCATCCGCTTTGCTGTGGAACGCGCCGCAGGCCGTGTCCCGATCATTGCGGGTACCGGCAGCAATGACACTGCCTATGCCATCGAGCTGACCCGCTATGCCTGCGAGGTCGGCGCGGATGCCATGCTGGTCGTGACGCCCTACTACAATAAGGCCACCCAGAATGGTCTGGTAGCCTCCTTTAAGGCCATCGCGGATGCCTCTACCAAGCCCATTATCGTTTACAACGTCCCCTCCCGCACCGGCTGCTCCATTCGCCCGGAAACCTATCTGCGGATGTCTGAGCACGAGAATATCTGCGCCATCAAGGAAGCCAGCGGCGATATTTCTACCGTGGTTGCAACCCGCGCAGCGGTCGGTGATCGCATGGCGATCTACTCCGGCAACGATGATCAGATCGTTCCGATCCTGTCCATGGGCGGCATGGGCTGCATTTCCGTCCTGTCCAATGTGCTGCCGAAGGAGACGGTGGAAATCTGTGACCGCTTCTTCGCAGGCGACATTGCCGGTGCTGCCGAGCTGCAGTGCAAGTACCTGAAGCTGATCAATGCGCTGTTCAGCGAAGTCAACCCCATCCCTGCAAAGGCCGCTATGGCAGCCATGGGCTGGTGCGAGAACAGCCTGCGCCTGCCGCTGACGCCCATGGAGGATGCGCACCGCGAGGTTCTTCTTGCTGAAATGAGGAAGCTGGGTATCGAGGTATGAGAGCAATTATTACAGGCGCCTGCGGGCGCATGGGCACGGTTCTCCGGCAGATGATCCACGATACGGAAGGCTGGTCACTGGCCGCTGCGGTCGATCCCTTCGGCACGCAGCCCGGTGTTCTGAAATCCCTCGATGAATGCCCGGAAGCCGATGTAATTATTGATTTTTCCAACCATCTTGGCACCGCAGCCCTTCTGCGCTTTGCGCGGGAGAGGAAGCTCCCGGTGGTCGTTGCCACCACGGGGCATACCCCTGAGGAGCTTGCCATGATTCAGGAAGCTGCCGGTGATATCGCCATTTTCTACAGCGGCAATATGTCCGTCGGCGTGGCACTGCTGTGCACGCTGGCAAAGAAAACGGCCGGGGTTTTCCCGCAGGCAGATATCGAAATCGTTGAGACCCACCACAAGCATAAGCTGGATGCACCCAGCGGAACCGCCCTCATGCTGGCCGATGCCATCCGCGAGGTGCGCGACGATGCAGAGCTCCAGCTTGGCCGCTCCGGCCATTGCCCGCGCAAGCCGGGAGAAATCGGCATTCATGCGGTGCGCCGCGGAGAAATCGTGGGCATCCATGAGGTCATCGTCTCTACCGGCACGCAGACCATTACCCTTCGCCATGAAGCCCACACCCGCGCACTGTTTGCTGAGGGTGCACTCGATGCAGCAGCCTTCCTGTGCACGCAGGCGCCGGGTCTTTACAATATGAAGTCCATGATTCAATAGGAGTACGAATGGAAAATATCACCGTAAAATTTGGCGGCAGCTCTCTGGCTGACGCCGGACAGTTCCGCAAAGTCGCGGAAATCATTCTTGCCGACCCGCTGCGCCGCTTTGTGGTCGTATCCGCACCGGGCCGCCGCTTTAAAGAGGATGTCAAGGTCACAGACCTCCTCTATCAGGCACATGAAGCCGTCGGCACGCCCGCCTTTGCAGGCATTATCGCCCAGATTCAGGAGCGCTATGACGAAATTGCGCAGGAGCTGGGACTTTCGGTGGAGCTGGGTATCCCGCAGATCGCCGAAGCCATCGCCAATGGCGCCAGCGCCGACTACTGCGCCAGCCGCGGCGAATACTTAAATGCACGCCTGATGGCGGCTTATCTTGAGCGCCCCTTCCTGGACGCTGCCGACTATGTTTTCTTCCGCGAGGACGGCTCCTTCGATGCCCGCCGCACCAATGAGGTCCTGCGCGAAGCACTTGAAAAGCTGGATGGCGCGGTGATTCCCGGCTTCTATGGCTCGAATCCTGACGGCTCCATCCGCACCTTCTCCCGCGGCGGCTCGGATATTACCGGCGCCATCGTGGCAAGAGCGGCAGAGTCTGTCTGCTATGAGAACTGGACAGATGTCTCCGGCATTCTTGTGGTTGACCCCCGCATCGTGCCTGAGGCAAAGCCCATTGAGAAAATCACCTACCGCGAGCTCCGTGAGCTTGCCTATATGGGTGCTTCCGTGCTCCATGAGGATGCGATTTTCCCCGTCCGCAAGGCCGGTATTCCCATTCGCATTCGCAACACCAACCATGCCGATGCCCCCGGCACCATGATCCTGAAGGATGCCGCCGATGTGGAGGCACCTCCCGTGACCGGTATTGCCGGCAAAAAGGATTTCTCCATCATCCGCATTGAAAAGGCACAGATGAATGAGACCGCCGGCTTTATCCATCGGGTGCTGCTGCCCTTCCAGCGCCGCGGGCTGAGCATTGAGCATATGCCCACCGGCATTGACACCATCTCCGTGGTGCTCCCCACAGCCCAGCTTCGGAACTGCCGCGCAGAGCTTCTGGCTGACATCCGGGACGAAGTGGACCCCGATATGATCCTGGTGGAAAATGATCTTGCCATGATCGCCGTGGTAGGCCGCGGTATGGTGCGCCGTAAGGGCATTGCCGCCAAGGTCTTTAGCGCTCTGGCACAGGCCGATGTGAATATCCGCATGATCGATCAGGGCTCGGATGAGCTGAATATTATCGTCGGCGTAGACAACGATGGCTACCTTAGCTCGATTAAGGCACTTTATCATGCCTTTTATGCATAATGATTTGAGGTATTACTATGATGAAAGATACATATGAATCCCCTCTGTCCTCCCGCTATGCTTCTGCCTATATGCTGAAGCTGTTCTCCCCGGATACCCGCTACACCACCTGGCGTAAGCTCTGGATCAGCCTTGCAAAGGCAGAGCACCGTCTCGGCCTGCCGGTCACAGAGGCGCAGGTGAAGCAGCTCGAGGATAACCTGTCTCCCATTGATTATGAGCTCGTTGCCCGCCGCGAGGCTGAGGTGCGCCACGATGTCATGGCGCATATCTATGCCTATGGTGTGCTTGCACCGGAGGCAAAGGGAATCATTCATCTGGGCGCGACCAGCTGCTATGTGACCGACAATGCCGATATTGTCCTGTTCCGTGATGCCCTTCTTTATATCCGCAAGCAGCTTTGCGCTGCGGCCTGGAATCTGTGCGATTTCATCGATCGCTATGCCGATATGCCTATCCTGGGCTACACCCATTTCCAGCCTGCCCAGCTGACCACGGTCGGCAAGCGCGCCAGCCTGTGGCTTCAGGATCTGATGCTCGACCTTGAAGAGCTGGATGATACGGTGAAGGCCATTCGCTTCCTCGGCTGCCGCGGCACCACGGGTACCGAGGCCAGCTTCATGGAGCTGTTCGATGGCGATACCGAAAAAATTGATGAAATGAATCGGATGATCGCTGCGGACTTCGGTTTCGACCGCATCTATGATGTGTCCGGGCAGACCTATCCCCGCAAGCTGGACAGCCGCATTCTCAATGTCCTTTCCTCCATTGCCCAGAGCGCCAGCCGCTTTGCCAATGATATTCGCCTGCTCCAGCATGAGCGCGAGATTGAAGAGCCCTTCGAGCGCAGCCAGATCGGCTCGTCTGCGATGGCCTATAAGCGCAATCCGATGCGCTCTGAGCGCATTTGCTCCCTTGCCCGCTATGTGATGGCCGATGCACTCAATGCCCCGCTGACGGCAAGTGTGCAGTGGCTGGAGCGGACGCTGGACGATTCCGCCAATCGCCGAATCAGCCTTCCCGAGGGCTTCCTGGCCTGCGATGCCATCCTGCGCCTGATGCAGAATGTCACCTCCGGCCTGCATGTAAATGAGCACATCGTCTCCCGCCATGTGAGAGAGTATCTGCCGTTCATCGCTACCGAAAATCTGATGATGGAAGCTGTCCGCCACGGCGGCGACCGTCAGGAGATTCATGAGATCATCCGTCAGGCCTCTATGGCAGAAACCCAGAAGATGAAGAACGGCGAAAGCTGGGATCTGGTTGCAGCTCTTGCAAAGGAACCCGCCTTCGGCCTGTCCGAGGACGAAATCCGCGCCCTGCTGATTCCCGAGGACTACACCGGCCGCGCTCCCCAGCAGGCCCGCGCTCTGGCAGAAAAATGCCGCGCATGGGCAGCGCCTGCCGAGGAAGAAGCAAAAATCAATCTTTAATGGAATCCCCCCTTGGAGCAGCACTCCAAGGGGGCGTTGTTCTTTGCCGACCCTTGCGGTCGGCCTTTTTCGTTGAAAAAATTGAAAAATAGCAGTATTTTTCCAATTCAGCGACAAATAGGAAAGATATTTCTGCGATTTTTGACAAATTGCCTTGAAACGTGGAAAAATTTGTGCTATAATAGTGCAAAGAAATACTTCTCGGAGGGGAACGAAATGTCTGTAAAGCATCCCGAGAAGCGGAAAAAGAAGCAAATGCTTACCAAGTCGATCTGGCTGATCGTCTTCACTGTTTTGCTGCTCTTTCTTGCTACCTTTGCGATTTCCACCACGGTCATTATCCGCCGTTCCCTGAAGGCTTATGAGCTTCGGGAGGCCGATTTGGCCGTCACTTCTATGGTATCGGGCACGCAGGCGAATCTCGACATGTATAAGGAGATTTCCCGACTGATTCCGCTGAGCCCGCGAGTTGCTGAATTCCTTGAAGTAGAGCACCCCAACTGGGCGCAGAAGGATGCTGCGCTTTCTGCTTTGAAGCTGGTGCCTGAGTCATTCGAGAACTTAGATTCCCTTTTTCTTTTCCGAAAGGATAATCAGTATATTTCCTCCGGAGAGGAAGAATATGAGCTGGATCTGGCGGCTCTTTCAAAAGCACGCTGGCTGAACGGCATTCGCAATGGAACCAGAACCTCTGCAGTTGTCATCAATGGCGATGACGCGATTTGCCGCAAGGACGGGACCCCGGTCATTACCATTGCCGTGCCGCTCAAGGACGATGAAACGCAGGATTATGCGGGCATGCTGTTGGTCAATGTCTCTTTCGATATTATTAATAATATCGTCAATGACCTGAACGACTGCACCGTCAGTGCAGTCACCCTAGACGGCAGCATCGTCATTGGCGATACGGAGTTGGCTGCCCTTATCGATCGGGTGCTGGCAGGGGATTTCAACGGCTTCCTCAATCATCGCGATTTGTGGATGAATGAAAAGGAATACACGGTCGTCTGCGCAAGAGTGCCGGAATCACCTTTCTATTTAATGTCTGCGACCCATGCCGGGATCAGCGTGGTGCCGCGTGAAATCTTTGGAATGCTGACGCTGATGCTGCTGGTGTTCCTCTGCGCGATGTTCGTCACCGGCGGCATGATCCGCCAGAATCTGGCGCTGCCGATCCGCCGCCTGATTACCGATATGGAGCACGTCAGCGAATCCGGCTGGCTGAAGAGGCTGGATGAGGACTTTCCCGATAACGAAATCGGCATGCTCTCTGACAGCTATAATGTTATGATCGAGCACCTCAATGTCCTGTTTAATCAGCTCATTGAGAATGAAAAAACCATCCAGCGTGCCGAAATGCGGGTGCTGTATGAGCAGGTCAAGCCGCATTTCCTCTATAATTCTCTGGAGGCCATCAGCTATATGGCCTTATCTCAGGGCGCGGAGGATGTCTATAATGCGCTCGAAACGCTGGGCAGCTTCTATCGCAACTTCCTGTCCAAGGGTGACCGCATGATCCCGCTGAAGCGGGAGCTGCGCATCATCCGGGATTACCTCACCCTGCAAAAGCTGCGCTATGGCGATATGTTCTGCGACGAATACGATATTGATGAAGCAACGCTTCCCTTCGTGGTGCCCAAGCTCCTGCTTCAGCCGCTGGTGGAGAATTGCATCTACCATGGCATCAAGCCTAAGGGAGAGGATGGGGTCATTTCGATCACCACCCGCCTGGTGGGCAATGAAATGATCATCCTTGTCCGTGATAACGGGGTGGGCATGCGTGAGGAAGAAATCAGGCACCTTCTGGAGCCGGAGGAGGAGGGCTTCGAGCTGGAAGCAACAGAGAAGCTTCATGGCTTCGGCCTGCGCGGCTCGCTGGATCGTTTGCAGCACTTCTGCGGAGAGGATGATGTCGTGACCATCCGCAGTGAACCGGGCGAATACACAGAAATTGAAATGCGAATTCCCACAAAACGAGAGGAGGATATTCAGGATGTATCGAGTGATGCTCATTGATGACGAACCCTTTGCTCGCAAGCTCCTGCTGACCAGCATCAAGTGGAGTGAATTGGATATGGAGGTGGTCGGAGAGGCCGGCAACGGCATCGAGGCCATCAACATCATCGACGAAATTAAGCCGGATATTGCTTTTGTGGATATTTCCATGCCCTTTATGAACGGCATTGATTTTGCTGCCATTGCCGCAGAGCGATATCCGGAGCTGGAAATCATCATTATGACGGCGCTGGATGATTTTGAATATGCGCGCAAGTGCGTCCATCTGCATGTGTTTGAGTATATGCTCAAGCCCATTGTCCGCGCCGACGTGACCGAGACGCTGCGCCGCCTGAAGGCAAAGCTGGATGCAGCGGTTCCCGTCAAGACGCAGGAGGCGCCGCAGGAAATGGAGCCGAGCGCCATCTGTCAGATCGAGCAGTATCTTCAGGAGAATTACTCCGACAGCCAGATCAACCTGACCTCTGTCGCGCAGCTGTTCGGCTTTAGCTCCAGCTACCTCAGCCGGAAATTCAAGCAGGATACCGGCAAGAGCTTTGTGGAATACCTTACGGAGTGCCGCATGGAGCGCGCCAGAGAACTGGCGGGGAATAACACAAAGATGTTCTGCACGGCCAACGCTGTGGGCATTCCCGACCCCAATTACTTCGGCCGCTGCTTTAAAAAGTACACCGGCGTAAGCTATTCCGAATATGTGAAAATGCGTAACGCAGAGAAAGAATAACGCGCCTTTTGATAAGTATGGAGCTGTCTCAGCAAGCTGATGGGACAGCTCCTTTTTTGAAACGATCCCCAATTCCGGATTTTGAGGAGGAATAGATGTATTACAACAGCTTTTCTGCTGCCATGGTGCGGCGGTTCGGCGAAAAGGTGTATAAGCTCTCTTTAGACGGCGGCTTCACCTGCCCCAACCGGGACGGTACGCTGGGTACCGGCGGCTGCATTTTTTGCAGCGGCAGCGGCTCCGGAGATTTTGCTGCCCGGCGAGAGAAGGACATCGCAGAGCAACTGGAAGCGGCAAAGGCCAGAGTTGCAGGGAAATACCGCGGCGGGAAATATATCGCCTATTTCCAGAGCTTCACCAATACCTATGCCCCGGCAGAGAAATTGAAGGCCATTTTCATGCCCGTGCTGGAACGGCCTGAAATTGTTGCTATGTCCATTGCGACAAGGCCGGACTGTCTGGAGGATGAAAAAATCAGGCTCTTGCAGGAGATGAACCGTGAAAAGCCTGTGTGGGTGGAGCTTGGGCTGCAAACGGTGAACGAAGAGACGGCGCGCTATATCCGAAGGGGCTACGAACTGCCGGTGTTCGATGATGCGATGCAGCGCCTGAAGTCTGCCGGGCTGGAGGTCATTGTCCATATGATTCTCGGCCTTCCGGGGGAGTGTGCGGAAGATATGTACCGCACGGCGGCCTACATTGGACAGAGCGGCGCGGACGGCATCAAACTCCAGCTGCTGCACATTCTGCGCGGTACCGACCTTGCAGCGGAGTATCTCAGCGGCAAATTCCGCGCTCTGGAGGAGGAAGAATATCTGGAGCTGCTCATGGGCTGCCTCCGCCGCCTGCCGCCGGAGATGGTCATCCACCGCCTCACCGGGGACGGCGCGAAAAAGGATTTGATCGCCCCGCTTTGGAGCGCAAACAAAAAGCAGGTGCTCAGCGACCTGCAAAAAACCTTTGAAACGCACGAGCTCATACAGGGAAGCCTGCCAGTCGGTATCGGCCAAAGGCTCCCCCTGGAAGGCTAGGCAAGGCTTTGCTGTTCGGTGGCAGGCACCCCCGTAGGGGCGAACTGTGTTCGCCCGCTCCGGCTTGCTGCTTAATCAAATGTCGGTTGAATCGGCAGGCGGGCGAACGCAGTTCGCCCCTACGGCGGGTCATGTAATATATTATGAGACTAGGACGATCTTAAACCCTGTCTTAAGTTGAAGACATTGCCCCGGAAGGGGGAGCCTTTGGAAAGACGGCAAAAAAGTGGTAGATTGCAAATTGCTGCAATCTACCACATTTTTGTTATTTATGCTTCTGTGCCTCAAGATAATCGTTGAGGGTGGCGTTTTCGATGTCGGTGATGAACATATGTCCGGGAGAATGGGTGATGACGATCGGGGGCTTGGCGTTTTCAACGGCGGCCTGGGGGGTGACGCCGCAGGGCCAGAAGACGGGGATCTCACCGGGATAGATTTCCACGGCTTCGCCGTAGTCGGGCTTCATCACATCGGCAATGCCGATCTCGGCGGGATCACCCATGTGGATGGGGGCACCGTGGACATTGGGCATTTTTACAGTGATGTCATAAGCCAGCTTGGCGTTCTCGGGGGTCATGGGGCGCATGGAGCAGACCGTGGGGCCATAGAAGGGGCCGGCCTTCTTGGTCTGGATGTTGGTCTTGTACATGGGCACGTTGCGGCCTGTGGCAATGTGGCGCACCTCAATGCCTGCGCGGATCAGAGCTTCTTCAAAGGAGAAGCTGCATCCGATCAGGAAGCCAACAAAATCGGGCTGCCAGTAGGCAGAGGCATCGCGGACCTTCTCGCACAGTACGCCGTCGCGGTAGATAAAATATTCCGGCACATCGGTGCAGATGTTGCCGCCCTCGCCCATGGCGTGGGTCAGCGGCTCGTTGCGGATGATCTCCAGAACCGGGCAGGGGAACGGATTCAGGCGGCAGAATTCTTCAAAATCTGCTGCCCACTGGCCGGGCAGGATCACCAGATTGGCCTGCGCATATCCGGCAGCCATACCGGCGGTGGGGAAGGTGATGGTCTGATTGCGGATCAGCTCACGAACCTTGGAGGGGTGCATGGAAATATAGGGGGTGATGTCAAAATTTGCCATAATAACTCCTTTCTATTCTACGCGGAGAATGCGCAAATCGTAAAACTTTCCATCTTCAAGCACACGGTAGTACGACTCGTCCGGGGAGAAAGGCTCCGGCTTGGGAGGGGGCGGCATGATGCCGAGATCGAACTGGTCGCAAAGTGCCTTGTATTTGGCCTTCTGCGCAAGGAACGCATCCTGCGCGGTGCGGATATCGGTTTTGGCAAAGCGGATGGTATCACCGGCCTTGCTCTGGGCGACCATGGGCATATCCACATTGATCACACTGGCGATCTTTGCATAGCCGCCGGTGGTCTGGCGGTCGGCAAGCATGATGATGGGCTCGCCGCCATCGGGCACCTGAATAGCGCCGAAGGTGATGCCGTCAGTGATGATGTTGCCGTCGGTGACATGGGTGATCTTCGGGCCGGTAAGGCGGTAGCCCATGCGGTCAAAGTCATTGGTCACGGCGTAGGGGGAGTTCAGGAAGGTTTGAATGCCCGCTGCTGTAAACCGATCCTCCTGCGGACCCATGAGGACGCGGACGGTATAATCGCCGTTGAATACCTCCGGCTCCATCACGCGCCAGTTGAGATTGGGCGGCATCAGGCCGGGCTTGCGGAAGGCAATTTCGTCGCCCTTCATCAGCTTTCTGCCCTCATAGCCGCCGAGCTCCGCCTTGATATAGGTGGAGCGGCTGCCCATGATGGGGGTGATGGCAAGGCCGCCTGCAAACGAGATATAGGCACGGCAGCCGGAGCGGGCGGTACCGAAGCTGAGAATATCGCCTTTCTCCACCCGCATGGCGCGGTACATGGGGAAGGGCGCCCGGTTCAGGGTGGGACTGAGGTCACCGCCGGTGATGGCGATGACAGCGGGAGAGGTGAATTCGATGGTGGGGCCGAGGAGCGTGACCTCCAGAACGGCTTCGTTATGCGTGTTGCCCACAAGGATGTTGGCATAGATATAGGCGTGGACATCCACTGCGCCGGATACGCCCAGACCAAAGCGCTGATAGCCGCGCCGTCCGGCATCCTGCACGGTGGTGAGCAGACCGCCATTAAGGAACATAATGCCCATTATTCATCCTCCTTTACATAGGTGTGGCAGTGATACCGTCCCAACTCAATGCGGGAGAGGATGCGGTTATATTCCGTTTCGTCGATGGGGACGAATTTGACATGAAGTCCGGCATCGAGCAGAATGGGGGTGTCGCGGTGGGCATCGTAGAGCTTCACCGGGGTGCGCCCGATCAGCTGCCAGCCGCCGGGAGAGTCGATGGGATAAATGCCGGTTTGCTTGCCCGCAATGCCGACAGAGCCGGCGGGAATCAGTACGCGGGGCGTTTTCAGGCGGGGGGTGGCAATGCGCTCATCCATACCGCCCATGTAGGAGAAGCCGGGGGTAAAGCCCAGCATATAGATGAGGTATTCCTCGTTGGCGTGCATGTCGATGACCTGCTGCGGGGTCATGTGGTGGTAATCTGCCACATACTGGAGGTCAGGGCCGTATTCGCCGCCGTAGAGAACGGGGATTTCCATCACGACGGTGTTCATTTTCTGTGCCTTATGCGTCTCGCGCAGCAGAACCTCCAGCTTCTTTTTCAGCTCCTCATAGCGAATCTGCTCCGGGGCATAGTGGATGGTCAGGGTGCAGTAGGTTGGCACGGTTTCATAAACGCCGTCGATTTGCTCCTCATTCAGCGCCTCATCGTAAGCTCTGATTTTTGCATTGATATCGGCGCTGATCTCGTCGCCGAACACCACGGCAACCGAGGTGTCGCCGGTGATTTTGATTTGGGGATAGCTCATAAAAGTTCAACCTTTGCTGAAGATTAGCCGATCACATCGGCGATACAGGTAACGGTAACGCCTTCTGCGATCAGGGTATCGCGGATCTTGTTGACGAAGCCGATGGCATCGGGGTTGTCGCCGTGGACGCAGATGGAATCGGCCTGAATGGGAATGATTTTTCCGGTAATGGCTTCTACGCAGCCTTCCTTGACCATGCGCACGGTGCGGGCGATGGCAAGCTCGCGGTCATGCACCATAGCGCCGGGCATGGTGCGGGGAACCAGCGTGCCGTCCTCCATATAGGCGCGGTCGGCAAATACTTCGCTGGCAGCGCGCAGGCCGACAGCCTTTGCAGCGCGGATATGGGCACTTCCGGCAAGTCCAAGGAGGATCAGGCTGGGGTCAACCTCATAGATGCCCTCGCAGATGGCGGCGGCGAGCTTGTCGTCCACAGCGGCCATGTTATAGAAGGCACCGTGGGGCTTGACGTGCTGCATCTTGATGCCCTGCGCTTTGGTGAAGGCCATGAGGGCACCGACCTGATATTTAATGTAAGCCTTTGCTTCCTCGGGCTTTACCTTCAGGTTCCGGCGGCCGAAGCCCATGAGATCGGGATAGCCGGGGTGCGCGCCCACAGCCGTGCCGCGCTCGGCTGCCAGCTTGACGGTTTTCTCCATCACAAGGGGATCACCGGCGTGGAAGCCGCAGGCTACATTGGCAGAAGTGATATAGGTAAGCACATCTGCGTCCATGCCAATGGTATAGGCGCCGAAGCTTTCGCCCAGATCGGCATTGAGGTCAACCTTATACATACTTTTTTCCTTCTTTCTGTATTCACAAACGCAAGCCAGAGTATAACACTCTGGCTTGCGCCGTAAAAGTTTTGATCATTTAGATTATGCACCGGTGAACAGAGTCTTGGCGCTGTTGACAAAGGCGGTCATGTTGCGGGCAGCGATGAACAGGAATACGCCGATCACAACGACAGCAAGAATGTTGATGATGATACCGTTCTTATACTTGCCCATGAGCTTCTTGTCGTTGCAGGCAATGAGCAGCAGAACGCCGGTGATGGGCAGCAGGAAGGCATTGGCAGCCTGAGCGAAGAGGATGATTTCCTGGGGGGACTTGCCGATGGTGCAGGTAGCGACAATGCCGAATACCAGAACGATGAACCAAATAACCTTGAAGCGGAGCTTCTTCATATCTTCGCCCCAGCCCAGAATGCCGGAGGAAGCGAAGGCGGCTGCGAGAGGCGCAGTGATAGCGGAGGAGAAGCCGGCTGCGAACAGGCCGATGCCGAAGATTACGGTGGACCAGGAGCCGAGCAGCGGGGTCAGGGAACGAGCCATGACTTCGCCATTGGCGGTGACGCCTTCCACGCCCTTAACAGCGGAGGCGCAGACAATGATGGACAGGGAGATGATGCCGCCCAGGCCGATGGCCAGGATGGAATCGAGGTTGGAGGAAGCGATGTCTTCTTCAGGGTTGTTCCACTTCTTAGCGGAGGAGGAAGCGTGCAGATAAATATTGTAGGGAACGACGGTGGTACCCATGAGGGCGGCCACGGTCATCCAGCTGTTCTCACCTTCGGGAACGGAGGGAACGAACAGGTTCTTGAAAACTTCACCCCAGTTGGGCTTGACAGCAAAGGCGCAGACCAGGAAGATCAGACCCATGAGAACAACAAGCGCAGTGAGGAACTTTTCGATGTACTTGTAGCTGCCGCTGAACAGAAGAACGAAAGCGACGAGGCCGACGATGCAGGCAAGGATGACCTTCCACATGGTGGTGTCAAGAGATTCGCTCAGTGCCTGAACGCCGAGAATGGAGCCGGAGACATTGCCGGTTTCATAGGCGACGTTGCCGATGAATACGGCGGAGATAACGAGAAGAGCCAGGAAGAAACGCCCGACCTTATTGGTGTACTTTACTCTAAGAGCTTCACCGAGACCCTTCTGGGTGACAATGCCCAGGCGGGAGGCCATGGACTGCATGATGATAACGGACAGCGTAGAGAACAGAATGGCCCACAGAAGCGTGGTGCCATAGCTGGCGCCGGAGGTAAAGCAGGACGTAACGGTGCCGGGGCCGATGAAGGCTGCCGCGACAACAGCGCCGGGTCCAACTTCTTTCAGGCGCTGCCAAAAAGATTTTTTCATTGGGTTTCCTCCTTTTATTATGGTTTGCATGTTTTGCTCTGCCGCACAGCGGCGAAAATGCAGAGCAAAAAGCAAAAAATGTTGTTTTTATTCTACCATTACGCCTTTGAAATTGCAAGATGTTTTTTTAGTTATTATTCATTTTTTGCCAGAAAAAATATTCCGTTTTTTGCTGGGGAGGAAAAATGCAATAATAATCCGCGCAGAAATAAGACGGTTTTAGTGAAATTATACGGGCAATTAGGGAGGTTTCCCGGCTGTTATGATGAAGCTGCTTATTAAGCAAAATGTATTTGCATACAGAGTATTCAATAGTTTTTCTCGAAAAATGCAAGATAGCAGTCAAAAACAGAGGGGGTGCAATTCATTTTTGCAATGAATCCTTCAGAAGGTTCGTTTTCTCGGTCATTATGATCAAAAGCAGCGTAAAAAGCGCCCAAATATAGGGTCAAGCCCGGCAGGCTGCCCACCGTCAGACAGGAGGCCGGAGCTGATCGTGCTGCCATATGCTGTACGAGATAGAATCAGATTTCGATACTTCAGTAAAAATACATTTGGATTCCGACCTGTCAATGAAGCAATTTTCCCTTGGACGGCAGGGGGAAGGCTTCGAAAATATTTTCTCTTGCTTTTTTTGCAAAAAGAGCGTACTATTGGCACAAGAATTTCTGCGAAAGGGGCAAATACTATGAAGCTTGAACCCATTGTTATGTCGCTTCTGGATACGGACCTTTACAAATTTAATATGAATCAGGTCATTTTCCATAAGCACACCGACCTGATCGGCGACTACTATTTTAAGTGCAGAAACGAGGACGTGAAATTCACCCCGGAGATGCTGGAGGAAATCAACGACCAGATCGACCATCTGTGCTCCCTGCGCTTCCGCAAGAAGGAGCTGGATTATATGCGCTCCATCCGCTTTATCAAGGATGACTATGTGGAATTCCTGCGCCTGTGGCATCCTATCCGGGAATATGTGAAGACCGACCTCTCTGCGGATGGGGAACTTCAGATCATCGTTTCCGGCCCGCTGTTCTCTGCCATGCAGTTTGAGATTTACCTTCTGGAAATCGTCAATGAGGTCTATTTCCGTATGCAGTATGACTATGACGAGCTGATCCGATCTGCTGAGGAGCGCCTGAATCAGAAAATCCTTGACTTTAACTCCGGCAAATACACCTTCCAGTTTGCCGAATTCGGCTGCCGCAGAAGACTTTCCCGCGAATGGGAGGATACGGTCGTCCGCCGCCTTGCTGCGGAAACCACCAACTGTGTGGGTACCTCCAATGTGTATCTGGCCATGAAGTATGATCTGTCCCCCATCGGCACCTATGCCCATGAATTTGTGCAGATGTATCAGGGCATCGACTGGATTCCGCTGGCCTATACCAACCACTATGCCATGCAGGACTGGTACAATGAATACAAGGGCGACAACGGCACCGCCCTGACCGATACCATTACCACCGATCTGTTCCTGCTGGATTTTGACCGCTCTATGGTCAATAACTATTCCGGCGTCCGCCATGACAGCGGCGACCCCTATGAATGGGGCGAAAAAATGATCCGCCATTACCAGAAATACGATGTGGACCCCAAGACCAAGCTCCTGCTGTTCAGCGACAGCCTGAACTTTGAGCGCGCACAGGATCTTTATGACTATTTCAGGAATAAGACCAAGGTCTCCTTCGGTATCGGCACCTTCTGCTCCAATGATACCGAGGAAAAAGCGCTGAATATTGTAATCAAGCTTCAGTATGTCAACGGCCGTCCGGTTGCCAAGCTTTCCGATGCCCCGGGCAAGGCGATGAGCCAGGATGGCGAGTATCTGCAATACCTTGAAAACGCTGTGGCATTCCGGCTGCAAAGAGAAAAGTAAGCCGCAGCGCGAAGAGGAGAAAAGCATATGAAGGTTTTATTGATCGACGGCGCATTCCGTGACGGCTCCAGAACGCGGCGTCTGGCAGAATACTATGTTGAAAAATTCCATTCAGCCGACTGTGTGGAGCGGGTGGAGCTGGGCGACTGCTATCCGGCACCTCTCGACCGGGAAAGTCTGCGCGTTTATAATCGGGCGGTGGAAAATGCGGATTATCAGGATGAGATTTTCGACTGCGCAAAGCAGTTTGTTGCAGCGGATGTGATCCTGATCGCCGCACCGTTCTGGAATTACAGCATTCCCGCTGCTCTCCATGCCTATCTCGAGCTGGTCTGCTCGCAGGGCGTCAGCTTTGATATGGACGAGAAGGGAAATTATTTCTCCCTGTGCCATGCAAAAAAGCTGGTGTTTTTCACCACCGCAGGCGGCTATATCCCCGAGGTAAACTGCGCCTTCGGTTATATTCAGGAGCTTTGCAGGGCGTTTTGGCGTATTGATGATGTCAGATGCTATCAGGCAGAGGCACTCGATATCATCGGAACCGATGTGGAGGCTGCGCTTGCCAAGGTGTGCAGCGCAATGACTTAATATAGCAGAGAATCCCGCCGGAAATCCGGCGGGATTTAGTATTTAGAGGAGGCGCTGATGAAAAAAGAATTCGAAAGCGTTGTTGACAAAGTGGCGATTCTGGCTATAATAAGATTGTATCGTATTTTAGCCAGAAGGGGTTTTGGTTATGGCATATTTGAAACGTTCATTGGAATCCAAGTTCTTAGAGATTAATGAGGATTATAGCTGTATTTTACTTATCGGGCCAAGACAGGTCGGAAAAAGTACCATGCTTCAGCATTTGATGGAAGGAACAAACCGCCGCGAAGTAACCTTGGATGATATGTCCGAGAGAGAGCTTGCACAGAATGATCCCGCGTTGTTTTTAGAGCTGCATCCTGCGCCGGTACTCATTGATGAGATTCAATATGCACCGGAGCTGTTCTCGTATATAAAAATCGCCATTGATAAAGGCGCTGTGCCGGGTTCATACTGGCTGACCGGTTCACAGGCTTTTCGACTTATGGAGTTGGCAAGGGAATCTCTTGCCGGAAGAACAGCGATCCTTCATATGTCTGCCCTCTCTCAGTCAGAATTATACGCAGACGGCAGCTCAACTCCGTTTGCTGTTGATTTAAATTCCGTTGTGAAACGTAAGGATACGCATCAATCCGCTTCCCCTATTGAAATCTATGAGAGAATCTGGAACGGCGCAATGCCCGGACACAGAAGCGGGAAATTCAGGGATCGTGATGTTTTTTACAGCTCTTATATTCAGACCTATATTGACCGGGATGTGACGGATCTGATTCCCGGAATCAATAAACTGCTATATGCAGATTTTATCCGGGCAGCAGCATGTCGTGCCGGACAGATACTGAATGTCCATGATATCGCGATGGATGTTGGGGTCAGCGACGACACTGCAAAACGATGGCTCTCGGTCATGGAAAAATCCGAAGTTATTTTTTATCTGCGCCCATATTCCAACAATCTTCTCAAGCGTACCATCAAGACACCTAAAATGTATTTCTTTGATACCGGCCTTGTCAGTTATCTTACCAGATATTCTTCGCCGGAAATCCTACAGAACGGGGCGATGAATGGTGCGATTCTTGAAAATTATATTGTGAGTGAAATTATCAAGACCTATCACAACGCAGGGAAGGAATGCTATATTCATTATTATCGAGATAAAGAAAGCAATGAGATCGATATCATTCTGGAAAGCGACGGAATGCTCCATCCGATTGAGATAAAAAAATCCGCAAATCCCGGAAGCGAACTGGTCAGTGCGTTCCGTATTCTCGACAAAGCATCTGTGAAAAGAGGAGCAGGCGCGATTCTTTGCCTGAGGAATGAGCTGTCGGCGATAGATCGGCAGAACCTCATCATTCCTGCCTGGATGATATAAAAATCACAAAAGGAATAACGGTAGGAAACGGAAATCTGAAAATACTATGTTTCTGAATCGGAGTAGCTTTGGCATATGCCGGAGCTGCTCCTTTTTTGCTTTAGGGGATTGACAAAATGTTATAACTGTGTATAATGTATATGTACAGAATACAAAGAGGTCGGCCGTATGAATATCTTTATTGACAACAAAAGCGGAAAACCCATCTATGAACAGATCTATACCCAGATCAAGGCGCAGATCATCAGCGGCAGCCTTGCCGAGGATGATCCGCTGCCTTCGATCCGGAATCTTGCGAAGGATTTGCGCATCAGCGTGATCACCACGAAGCGGGCCTATGACGAGCTGGAGAAGGATGGATTTATCTATACCGTGGCGGCAAAGGGCTGCTTTGTTGCGCCCAAAAATCTGGAGCTGCTCCGGGAGGATCATCTCAAGCGTATTGAGGAGCATATGGAGGCCATCGTGCAGCTTGCTGCGGGATGCAGCCTGACAAAAAAGGATATTCAGGAAATGCTGGAGCTGGCAATGGAGGACATGCAATGAATGCAATTGAAATTACCGGTCTGTGCAAGAGCTATCCCGGCTTTGCACTGCAAAACATAAATCTGACCCTGCCGAGCGGCTGCATTCTCGGCCTCATTGGCGAAAACGGCGCGGGAAAAAGCACCACGATCAAGCTGATGCTCGATATGCTCCGCCGCGACAAGGGCGAAATTCGTCTTCTCGGTCAGGACAACCGGCAAAATCTCCGCCTCCTGAAGGAGGACATCGGCGTTGTGCTTGATGAAGTCGGACTTCCTGCCTGCCTCAATGCGGTGCAGGTGGGCAAAATTATGAAAAAAACCTTCCGGAATTGGGACGAGGCAGCCTTCACCGGCTATCTTCGCAAGCTGTCCATTCCTGAGAACAAAAAGTTTCAGGAATTGTCCCGGGGCATGAAAATGAAGCTGGGCATTGCCGTTGCCCTCAGCCATCAGGCAAAGCTTCTGATTCTTGATGAGGCAACGAGCGGTCTTGACCCCGTTGTGCGGGATGAAATTCTGGATATTTTCTGCGAATTTACCCGGGATGAGAACCATGCCATTCTGATTTCCTCCCATATCGTGAGCGATCTGGAAAAGCTCTGCGACTATGTGGCATTTCTCCATAAGGGACAGCTGCTGCTGTGCGAGGAGAAGGACACGCTGCGCGAGCGCTATGCAATCATCCGCTGCACAGCCGATGTGCTTGAGAAGATTCCCTCCCGCAGCATCGTGGGCAGGCGCGAGAGCGCCTACGGCGTGGAGGCCATCGTGGAGCGGACGGCGATTCCTGCCGATGTGGCGAAAAATCCCGTGGATATTGAACAGCTCTTTATTTTCATGGCAAAGGAGGCAAGGTAAGATGAAGGGTCTGCTTTTAAAGGATCTCTATCTGATCAAAACGGTATGTCGGACAAATATTTTATGTGTTGTACTTTTTGCCGTAGTTTCCGTATTTTCTGAGGAGAATATGTTCTTCCTTTTCTTCCCCTGCATCATTGCCAGCATGCTGCCGATCACCCTGCTGTCCTATGATGAGCGCGACAAGTGGACGGAATATGCGCTGACGCTGCCCTGCACACGCGCACAGCTGGTGTCAGGCAAGTATATCATTGGCCTGCTGGGTATTGTGTCTGCGGTGCTGCTGAATGTGCTTGCGCAGGCCTTCTTTGGCAGCTATCCGCGTGCAGAGCTGGCCGTGCTTTCGGCAGTGATGGTGTCGGTCGGTCTGCTCGGTCCGGCGATTCTTTATCCGCTGATCTTCAAATTCGGCATTGAAAAAGGACGCCTCTTCTATTACATCTTCATCGGTGCGGCCTGCGCGAGCATTATGATTCTCTCCGATAAGGCGCAGGGTGTCCATGCAGGCGGCAGTGTGTACCTTCTGCCCGTTGCCGGGGCGGTGCTCTACGTCGTTTCGTGGCTGCTGTCTGTCCGCTTGTATGAAAGCCGCAGGCAGTAAGCGCTTGACATTGCCGTTTTCCATTTCTTATAATGTAGGCAATAGAGCAGAAAGAAATCCGATATGATGCTCTGAGGCGGAAAAGATTATGGTGATTATTGGTGTGACCGGCGGCAGCGGCAGCGGAAAAACCAGCTTTCTGCGAGAAGCAGAAGACCGGGGCGCGCTGGTGCTGGATTGTGATGAAATCTATCATGCGTTGCTGGAGACCTCTCCGGGGCTGCTGGCAGATATTGAGCAGCGCTTCCCCGGCAGCGTGGAGGACGGGGTTCTGGCAAGAAAGAAGCTCGGCGCGCAGGTATTCAATGACCCGGCAGCACTGCTGGAGCTGAACGGGATCACGCACCGCCATGTGATGCTTGAGGTTGAGCGGCGCTTGCTGGAGGCAGGAGAATTGGCAGTGATCGATGCCATCGGCCTGTTTGAAAGCAGCTTATCGGAGCGCTGCACGGTGACGGTGTGCATCACAGCGCCTGAGGCTGTGCGCATTCGCAGGATCATGGCACGCGAGGGCATCACCGAGGACTATGCCCGCGCCCGCATCCGCGCCCAGAAGCCGGAGGCGTGGTACATGGAGCGTGCAGACTATACCCTCTGCAACGACTATCCCACAGAAAAAGATTTCCGAAAGGCCGCAGGCGCATGGCTTTCTATGATTATGGAGCGATACACCGACCATAAAGTCACAAGATGAGCATACCGTTCGGCACACGGCGATTCGCAATTGTGGGTATCTTTGACGCAATAGTGAAAAAATAGTGAAGAAATAGTGAAATTAACCACAGTAGTTGTCTGCGCAGAAGGCCAAAGGCTCCACCTGGAAGGCAATATCATCAACTTAAGGGCAACCCTGTTATTGAATAGACTTCAAATGCTTTCGTAGGGGCGAACTGCGTTCGCCCGCTCCGGCTTGCAGCTATATGAAATGTCGGTTGAATCGGATAGCGGGCGAACACAGTTCGCCCCTACAGTGGCTGGGCGCCATTGAATCACCTTAAGTTGATGACAGCTCCCCTTGTAAACAAGGGGAGCCTTGGGTTATACTACCGGGCGCATATAAAATTGCGCAGAGTACCGTCTTTCCGATACTCTGCGCAATTCTTTTATAGTACCTGCAAAATATAGCCCTTGAGGTAGAGGCTTTGCTCGGCGCCGAGGCAGGCGGGGTGGTCGCGGCTTTGGAGGAGAGCTTCAAGGAGGCGTACCGGGCGGCCGGCATCGCGGGAGGCTTCGGTCAGCATCTGGATGAACAGCTCCGGGGTCATGAACTGGCTGCATGAGCAGCTTACGAGGATACCGCCGGGGCGGGTCAGCTTCATGCAGCGGAGATTCAGCTCCTTGTAGCCGCGCCAGGCACCCTCTAAGGCTTTGCGGCTTTTTGCGAAGGCGGGCGGGTCGCAGATGACGAGGTCGTATTGCTCCCCACGGTCGGCATAGGCTCTGGCCAGGTCAAAGACATTGGCCTCCACTGGGGTGATGCGGTCTTCCACGCCGTTGAGGCGGGCATTGTCCATGGTCAGGCGCAGGGCTTCGGCGGAGACATCCACGGCTTCGACACTTTTTGCGCCGTAGTGCGCCGCATGGATGCTGAAGCCGCCGGTGCAGCAGCACAGGTCGAGCACGCGGGCATTGGCGCAGTAGGGCCGGATTCTGCCGCGGTTTTCCTGCTGGTCGAGGAAATGGCCGGTTTTTTGACCGCCTGCAATGTCCACGAGCATTTTGCAGTCGTGCTCCATGATTTCTGTTTTGGGCGGAATCTCGCCGTAAACACAGCCGGAGAGCAGGGGAAGCCCCTCCTTCTGCCGCACGGTGAGGTCGTCACGCTCAAAAATGCCCTTCGGCGCAAAAATCTCTGCAAGAATGTCGATCAGAACATCCTTCCACTGCTCCATGCCCAGCGCCACGATCTGGAAGCTGAGATAGTCGCCGTATTTGTCCACCGTCAGGCCGGGCAGACCGTCGGATTCGCCGAAAATCACGCGGCAGGCATTGCCAAAGCCCAGCTGCTGCCGGAAAGCCCAGGCAGCGGCGATTTTTTTGCGGAAAAATTCACGGTCAATGCGCTCGTTGCGGTCAAAGCTCAGAATGCGCACGGTGATTTTTGACAGGGCATTAAAAAAGCCGAGGGCGACAAACTGTTCGTGGCTGTCGATGACCTCAATGATCTCACCGTTCCGGCACAGGTCATCCACCCATTCAATTTCGTTTTCATAAATCCAAAGCCTGCCGCCCCGAAGATCAAGCTCTTCTCCGCGGCGAAGGCATACCTGTCCGTATTCCATATTGCTCCCTCTTTGCGCATTTGCCCGCCGGATCGTCAGGCGGGCGCAGTTTTTTTATTATTATATCAGACGCCATCGGCAATTACAACATGGCTTTCTGGGTATCCTAAAGGCAGAAACGGAGATGAGCGAATGAAAAAGCTTTTGATTGCGCTTTGCCTTGCCTGCCTGCTGTGCACCGGGGCGGCAGCGGCGGATTATGCTGCGCTGACCTTTGATGACGGCCCGAGTGGGGAGAATACCGAGGCGCTTTTGCAGATGCTGGAGGAAAAGAATGTCCATGCCACCTTTTTCCTCTGCGGCTACCGCATGGATACCTATCCCGAGCTGGTGAAGCAGCTGCAGGAGGCCGGGCATGAGCTGGGCGTGCACGGCTACAGCCACACCTGCTTTGACCGGATGGATCCTGCCAAGCTCCATGCGGAGCTGCAAACGACCAGAGATCAGATCGAGAATCTGACCGGCCATTGTCCGACGCTGGTGCGTCCGCCCTGCGGGGTGTACAATGATACCGTTCGCCGGGAGGCAGCGGAGGCCGGGCTTTCGGTCATTCTCTGGTCAGTAGACCCGCAGGACTGGCGCTGCAGCGATCCGTGCGAGCTGTGCCGGAGGGTATGCGCCAAAGCCACAGGCGGCAGCGTCATTCTGCTGCACGATATGCACCAAAGCTCCGTGGAGGCTGCCGAAAAAATCATCGACAGCCTTTCCGAACAGGGCTTTTCCTTTGTCACGGTGTCGGAGCTGGCGGAGCTTACGGGTCACAGCCTGTGTCCGGGTGAGGTATACGGCCGGTTTTCCTGCGCGGCGGAATAAGAAAAGCGCAGCATGTTGCTGCTTTATCGGCACAGAATATCGGATTTCTCCCTAAAGGTGAAAAAACCTTAAAAAGGAGGAATTATATTGTCAGAAGCAAACACAGCCTTGCAGCTCAGCGCCTCCAGGGCGCGCCTGACCCTGACCGGGGACAGGGAGCTGCTCAGCTCCGGCATGTCTGAGGTGGTGCGGGTGGCATTCACCTTCTCCCCGGACTGGGATGGCCTGCACAAAATTGCCGTATTTTCCAATGGCAGCCATAGCGTGGATGTGCCGGAGGCAGATTGGCAGGAGGACGTATGCACGATTCCGGCGCAGGTGCTCTCTGAGCCCGGGAAAACGCTCATGGTGGGTGTCTACGGCGCCGATGGGGCGCATCTGGTGCTGCCTACCGTGTGGTGCGTGCTCGGGCGCATTGAGCCGGGGGCAGAGCCTGCATTTCTGGAGGCTGCGCCGCCGGAGCCTTCGGCTTGGGCAAGCTTGCAGGCGCAGCTGGATGAGGCAAGAGCAGCTATGCCGCTGATGATCCACGGAGAAGCCGAAGAGGACGATTTCCGTGTGGATGCAGCATTCGAGCAGATTGCCGAGGCAGCGGGGGAGGGGCGGATGATCCTTCTGGAGCTGTCCGGCAGCTATTTACAGCTCTGCCGGCTGCTTCCCGGCGTGAGCGCGGAGTTTGTCGGGACGGTATTCGAGTGGGAGGGGAGCTCATGCTATTCCCGCTGCATCGTGACACCATCCGGCGCAGCGCTTGAAACGGTTGCCATTGCAGCTGCCGCAAACGGGCAGGGCACAGCTGCTGCCCCGGAGACGTTCCTTGTGACTGTATCCCATGATGCCGACTCGACTTTGCAGGCCGATGCCACCACCGCGCAGCTGCTTGCCGCTTATGCCGAGGGAAAACAGCTGCGGCTGCTCGACCTCATGGGGCGGCAGCTTTTGCCCGAGCAGATAGGCGCTGATTTTGTTGTGTTTACCGGGCTGAGCTGGTTTATGGCGGAGGAGACCTTCTGCTTTGTCAGCTATGTTTTCGGGAAAAACGGTCTGAGGCAGCATGTGCTCACGGTCAACGAGACGTTCTATACGAAGAGCCGGATCGATCAGGCGCTGGGCGACTATATCACAGAGCTTGCCCGGCTGGTGGGAGGTGACGCCTGATGAGTACACCTGCTTCTGTGATCGCGCAGCTGCAAGGCGATCTTCTTCTGGCGAACAATGCAACGGGCTTTACGGATGCCACCGTACATGATGCGATAACACGCATGCTTTCTCTGCTGTCCTCCTCCGGCGCGAAAATCAATCAGCACAGCTTTGCATGCGGCAGCTTTACGCTATCGGCCAGCCGGACGACCGACCTGATCGTCTCTCACGGTCTGGAGGCGGTGCCATCTTGCGCGTTTCTCTGGTCGGTGGATGCGCCGCTTACCACAAGAGGCATCATCGGGAAAATCAGATTTCACGCAAATGACTATGTGAAATCCGTCGCGCTGACTGCCGCCAATGGCGGACTCAGCACAGTGAACGGCAGCTCCAATGCAGTCGGCAGACTGCAATGGACAGATACCACGCTGATCCTCAGCGCCAACAGCACCTATCCGCTTCTGCCCGGCATCACCTACGAGTGGCTGGCCGTTGTTTGAGGAGGTGCGCTATGCGATACTATAAAATGATCGAAGACAGCATCATTGTCGGCATCGGCAGCGGTATGGGCGGAGAAGAGATTACGCAGGAGGCGTATAGAGCCATCCTTCAAATCATTTTGGCCAAACCGGAAGCGCCTGCCGGGCAGGAGCTGGTTCTGACTGCGGCGCTGCAATGGGACAGCCGTCCCCTGCCGCCCGAGGAGGACGATGAGGAGCTTACCGATGCGCAGGCACTGGAAATCATTACGGGAGGTGATGGCTTATGACAAGGGCAGAGGCATTTACCTACCGCGAAAAAATCGAAGCGGCGGCAAAATTGCAGAATGACGCGCAGGCCGCACAGAGTGCCTGGATGTATCCGCTCTTTGAAGCGGGCATGACGGTCTCCGGCGGAGACCGGGTGCGCTATGAGGGCGGCCTTTACCGCTGCATTGCGCCGGAGGGAGAGCCGATCTGCCTCTCACCGGATTGGACACCGGGCAATGCGCCGAGCCTCTTTGCAAAGCTGCTCCCGGGACAGGAGGGCATGCCGATCGGCGCATGGGTTCAGCCCGACAGCACCAACCCTTACCTTGCCGGGGAGCGCGTGTGGCACCATGGGGTGCTTTGGGTATCTGAAATAGATGATAATGTCTGGGAGCCGGGGGTCTACGGCTGGCAGAGGGCATAAAAGGAAAACCCTTCGGCGGGACGGGAAGCCATTTCCCGATTCCGACCGAAGGGTATATTTTTTATTTATGTATCGTCGCGGAAGGTGATCACGCCGTCCTCGGCGCTTTCGATGATAGCAAGAGAGTGGAGGTTGTAGCCTGCCTCACGCAGCTTGTCGCCGCCGTGCTGGAAGCCCTTTTCCACGGCAACGCCGATGCCCTCCATGCTGGCGCCTGCTGCCTCGATAATTTCGCAAAGGCCGCGCATCGCTTCGCCGCGTGCCATGAAATCATCAATAATCAGCACATGATCCTCAGGCTTGAGCCAGTCCTTAGAGACCAGAAGGGTGACTTTCTTGCGGTAGGTATAGGAAAGGATATCGCTCGTATAAAGGCCGCCCTCGATGTTGTCGCTTTTGGCCTTCTTGGCGAAAATCAGCGGCTTATGGTAGCGCAGGGCGCAGATCGTAGCCAGAGGAATGCCGCTGGCCTCTGCGGTAAGGATGGTCGTGACCTTGTCGATATCAAAGAATTTCGCAAATTCATCGGCCAGATCTGCCAAAAGCTCCGGATCGACCCGATGATTCAGAAAACCGTCAACTTTAATGATATTGCCGGGCAGAATTCGACCCTCTGCACGGATGCGTTCTTTCAGCTTCTCCAAAGATGCCACCTCTTTCTCAAATCTTGTGTATATTTTGCGTGAAAAACGGAGAAAATACAATAGGGGACTTTGCCGAAGTTTGGGGAAATATTACAGGAGTTTTCGGCTTTTTTTCACAACGCCGCCAAAGCAAAAAAAGTTTTTCAGATTTGGAAAGATTTTTGTTGACAATCGTGCGGAAGTGTGTATAATATAACGCGTCAGAGATAGCTAGCGGGTTTGTGTAATGGTAGCACAGCGGACTCTGACTCCGTATGTGAGGGTTCGAATCCTTCACCCGCTGCCAAATTGCCTGGTTCAATTTTGAATCAGGCAATTTTTTTATCCTTCTCTTGTTTGGGAGATCGGAGCAATATCAGGCAGGGAGTAGTAAAAATGGAACGTTTATTTGGGAAACTGAAAATGAGCTGGCTCGCCGTCATCCTGTTTGCAATTGTTGCGGGTGTTTACACCGGCACCGTTATGCTGATTCCGGCTTTGGAGGGCACCTCCTTTCAGGATATCGGGATCGCATATGAATGGTGGATCATTTTTGCGGTGATCATTGTGGTCAATTGCAAAAAAAGCTGGGAAGCCATGCTGAAATGCTTCACGTTCTTTTTCATCAGCCAGCCGGTCGTCTATGCGGTAGAGGTGCTGTTTGGCTCGCTGCCTCTGGATAAGGCGCTGTATTATTATCTCGGGATTTGGCTTCCTATGATTATTCTGACGCTGCCCGGCGGCTTTATTGCATATTTCTGCAAGAAGCAAAATGTGTTTGGCACCATCATTCTGGGGCTGGGCAACACGATGCTGACGGTGCTTGGCATTTACTACCTCGTCGAGACCATTCGCAGGTTCCCTTATCATCTGTTAAGCGCTGTGGTATGCTTTGCAGCCATTGTTATCCTGAGCCTGTGCATCCAGAAGAAAAAAGCCAATCGGTGGATCGCAATTCTGCTTCCGCTGGTGCTTGCAGGCCTTGCCCTCGTGCTGATGAAGCTGACGGGACGCGTGCTTGTGCCCGGCCTTTTTTGATCCATGACATAAAAAATGCCTCCTGCCTGTATCGCTGTACGGGCAGGAGGTTTTTGCTGCTCTGCAACAAAAGAGTTGTATTTTTTTCGAATCTGCGCTAAAATACAACTACGAAAACCGCATTGCGGAAAGGAGAATTTTTATGAACGCTCTGGTTGTTGTGGATATGCAAAATGATTTTATTAACGCTGCACTGGGCACCAAGGAAGCTGAGCACATTGTTCCCGCTGTCCGTTCCAGAATTGAGAAGGCACAGAAAAACGGCGATGAAGTCATTTTTACCCGGGATACCCATGCAGAAAACTATCTCTCTACGCAGGAGGGACTTCACCTTCCCGTTCCGCACTGCATTGCCGGGACGGAGGGCTGGATGATTTCCGATGCCCTTCCGCAGGAAAATGCGCTGGTCATCGACAAGCCCACCTTCGGCTCTGTGGAGCTGGGGCGTTACCTCTATGACCTGAAGCCAGAGCACATCACGCTCATCGGCCTGTGCACCGATATTTGCGTGATCTCCAATGCGCTGCTCATCAAGGCCTTCCTGCCCGAGACTCCCATCACGGTGGATGCCGCCTGTTGTGCCGGCGTCACGCCGGAGAGCCATGAGAACGCCCTGAAGGCCATGAAGATGTGCCAGATCGAGGTGGTCGGCGAATGAACGATGACAAGTTTGAGATCGAATACCGAAGCTCTGAGGCGTATCATCGGGAGGTCTATCGCTACCTCTATTTTCTCCGCCCACTCCAGCTGACACTGATGCTTCTGCTTGCTGCGGTTTCGCTTCTGAATCTTGGTTATTTCATCCAGCAGGGAAATCTGGTCTCCCTGCTTGTGCCTGTCCTTTTTCTTCTGCTGATCTGGTCTACCGCGATGTCCGTCCGCCGCATGGCGGCGATGCAGCACAAGCGCGACAGCGCGGAGGTGACCTACCGCTTCTTTGATGACGGCATGCAGATCCTCCGGGAGGATCAGAAAGACCGCTTTGTCGCTTTTGAGAGTTTTTCCTGGGCGCACAGATCAAAGAACATGATCCTGATCATGCTGAAGGGCAGGGAAATCGTCATTCTCCCGCACGATGCCTTTACGATCGGTACACCCGGCCTCCTGATGCGCCTGCTCTTTATCAAAGGAATTACGTTCAGGTAAATTTTTCGATGGCTTGGGCTACGCCGTGATGGTCGCAGTCGGCGGTGATGACATCGGCCAGCGCGAGGATGTCCGGGTGGGCATTGCCCATGGCAACCGAAAGGCCTGCGGCCTTTAGCATAGCCGCATCGTTGAGGCCGTCGCCAATGGCCATCGTTTCGGAGATGGGAATCTCCAGCGCCTTTGCCAGCGCGTGAAGTGCATCGCCTTTGTTGGCAGCGGGCGCATTCAGCTCCAGATTGTGCGGCACCGACGAGGTGACCACCACATCGGGGTACTTCTCCGGGAGCGTTTTCAGAAGCTCCTGCTGAAGCGCGAGCGTGCGGGTGAACATGATGATTTTCTGCACATCGGCCTGCCGTTCGCGGATGTAGGCCTTCAGCTCGTCCACCGGCGTGCGCAGGACGGTGAGCATTTGAAGGAAATATTCATCGGGTACATAGTCCGCCGCCTTTTCCTGATAGGCTCTGGTGATCCAGCCCCAGTTGCCGATATAGCTGTCGTAGATCAGCTCGGGAGACTCCAGCTCCTCCATGATCTCCACTGCCCGCTGCCAGGGAATCTCTGCGCCGTAGAGCGTCCGGTCATTTTGAATGTCGTATACCACCGCGCCGTTTATGGTGATGGCGTAGTGGATAAAGGGCATGGATCGGATGGCCTCCGGCATACCCCGGTAGAAGCGTCCTGTGGCGGGAACCAGCTCGATCCCCTGCGCTGCGGCACGCTCCAGTGCGTTCCGGGTCTGAGGGGTCAGCTCCTTTTTGGAATTGAGCGCGGTTCCGTCTAAATCAAAGGCAATCAAACGATACATGATGGCACCTCCTGAATCATATCCTGTGTGTTTTCATTATTCTATCATATCGGCTGCCGGTACGGAATAGAGAAAAGACAAAAACCGCAGGAAACCTGCGGTTTTTGTCTTAGGAGAAAGAAAAGAGAAAAGAAGAAAATGGATATATGGAAACCGGCGAACCGGTGCGTATCAAATCTTTATGGTTAAATGATACAATAAGTTCGTGTCCAGTTTGTGACATAAATATGAACAAATTGTAAATTCGCACAAAAACGGTTACCTGTTTTTGTACACTTTTTCGGAGGCGACAAGGGAACGGATCGCAATGTCATCAATTTAAGGTTATTCAATGGCGGTCAGCCCCGTAGGGGCGAGCAGTGCTCGCCCGCCAAGCCGATACAACCGACCTTTTATATGGATGCAAGACAGCACGGGCGAGCAATGCTCGCCCCTACGAGCTTACAGGAAATCTATTCAACACTCAAGTTGATGACATGGGGGACGGTTCTCCGGTCTCCTTGCGGACGCGAGAAACGATAAAAATGGAGGCAATGAAGGGGACAGGAGAACCGTCCCCTTGTCACATGGAGGGTGCAGCGTGAAGAAAAAATCCATTCGTTTACAGTATAATGCGCCGGTGATTCTCAGCTTTGCGCTGCTTTCGCTGGCAGTTTTGGGTCTGTCGGTGCTCACCGGGGGCAAGAGCAACACCCTGTTTTTCTGCGTCTACCGTGCGCCGCTCAGAGACCCCCTGACCTATCCCCGGTTTTTCCTCCATGTGCTGGGGCATTCGGATCTGAGCCATTATATGTCCAATATGCTCCTGCTGCTGGTGGTAGGTCCGCCGATGGAGGAAAAATACGGCAGTCAGAGGATGCTCATTTTTATCGCCATTACTGCATTTGTGACCGGACTTTCGCAGTTCCTGTTTTTCCCCGGCAGCGCCCTTCTGGGAGCCAGCGGCATCGTGTTCATGCTCATTATGCTCTCCTCGCTGTCCGGCGCAGGGGAAGGGGCGATTCCCATTACGCTGCTTTGTGTTGCGGTTTTGTATCTGGGAAGAGAACTGTTTGACGGCTTGGGCAAGTCTGACCAGATTTCCCAGCTCACCCACATCATCGGCGGTGTATGCGGCATTGTGTTTGGCTTTTTGTCACCAACTTCCAGGAAACGTAAAAAATAGCATATAGGAAAGGAAATGTAAAAATGCAGAAGGTATATGAATTCTTAAAGGAAGCAGAGACCTATTATCTTGCCACGGTGGAAGGAGACCAGCCCAGAGTCCGTCCCTTTGGAACTGTGAACATCTTTGAAGGCCGCCTGTATATCCAGACCGGCAAGGTCAAGCCCGTATCCCAGCAGCTTGCTGCCAATCCGAAGGCCGAAGTCTGCGCCTTCAAAAACGGCGAATGGCTGCGCCTGTCCGGCACGTTGGTAGAGGATGACCGTCTGGAAGCCAAAAAGGCCATGCTCGACAGCTATCCCAATCTTCGCGCTATGTACGATGAAAACGACGGCAACACCCAGGTGCTCTATTTTAAGGATGCCACCGCAACCATCAGCGCATTTACCCATCCTCCCGTTACGACCCGTTTCTGAGACGGAGAAAAAATACGGTGCTGCCTCTTCTGAGACAGCACCGTTATTATTTTGATGGAATTAAACGTACAGGGGGAAGCGGGTGCAGAGGTCTTCGACGGTGGCGAGGATTTCTTCGCGGCTGTTGTCGAAGTCGAAGATGGTGCGGCAGATGAGATTGCCGATGGTGGTCATTTCTGCTTCCTTGAAGCCGCGGGTGGTGACGGCGGGGGAGCCGATGCGGATGCCGGAGGTCTCTCTGGCGCTGCGCTGGTCGCCGGGCACCTTGTTCTTGTTGACGGTGATGTGAACCTGATCCAGACGCTCTTCCAGCTCGCGGCCGCTGATTTCCTGATTGCAGAGGTCGAGGAGCATCAGGTGGTTGTCCGTGCCGCCGGAGACGAGGCTTACGCCGCCATCAAGCAGAGCCTGTGCCATGGCCTTGGCATTCTTAGCGACCTGTGCCTGATATTCCTTGAATTCGGGCTTGAGGGCTTCGCCGAGGGCAACGGCCTTGGCGGCGATGATGTGCATGAGGGGGCCGCCCTGCGTGCCGGGGAATACGGCGCTGTTGATCTTCTTGGCGATATCGGCATCGTTGCAGAGGATGACGCCGCCTCTGGGGCCGCGGAGGGTCTTGTGGGTGGTGGTGGTGACCACATCGGCATAGGGCATGGGGCTGGGGTGGATACCTGCGGCAACGAGGCCGGCAATGTGTGCCATATCAACCATCAGGTAAGCGCCGATTTCGTCGGCAACCTCACGGAAAATCTTGAAGTCGATGATGCGCGGATAGGCGGAAGCGCCTGCGATGATCATCTTGGGGCGATGCTCCAGCGCCTGACGGCGGATATCATCATAATCAATGAGACCGGTCTTTTCATCGACACGGTAGGAAATAATATTATAGAGCTTGCCGGAGAAGGAGACCGGGCTGCCGTGGCTCAGGTGACCGCCGTTGGACAGATCCATGCCCATCACGGTGTCGCCGGGCTTGCACAGGGCAAGATATACGGCGCTGTTTGCCTGAGAGCCGCTGTGGGGCTGAACATTGGCGAAGTTGGCGCCAAAGAGCTCCTTTGCGCGGTCAATGCAGATCTGCTCGGCAATGTCCACATATTCGCAGCCGCCGTAATACCGGCGTCCGGGGTAGCCCTCTGCGTACTTATTGGTCAGCACGGAATCCATTGCTGCCATAACATAGGGGCTGACAAGATTTTCCGATGCGATCAGCTCAAGATTTGTGCGCTGACGCTTCAGCTCAAGCTCCATGACCTCAGCAATCTGCGGGTCAAGCTGCTTTACCATCCGGATGGAGTCTTCTACCATAATACCGTCTCCTTATCATTATCTTGATACTATTATCTTACCATGCGCCGACCTCATACTGCAACAGCGAATGTTTTACAAAATAATCTGTCATTTTATAAGAAACTTTGCTATTTCTCTCAAGAACAGGTCTTTTTCCTTCCCAGAGGCATAGACTGGTCACGAGGCAACGCCATCAACCGGATGGCTATGTTTCAAAAGCGGGCTGATGTCTATGGTCTGCGATGCCGTAGGGAGGGGCTTGCTCCTCCCGAATCCAGACCCGGTTTTCTGCACGCTTTCGAAAAGATACGCAGCCCGATATGGGGAGGAGCAAGCCCCTCCCCTACGGCAATGCATTGCGTATATGCCACTGTTAAGTTGACGACATTGGGTCAGGAGGTGATGGGATGGACTGCAAAGCATCGTCACTGCGCTGCAAGGAAGTGGTCAACATCTGCGATGGGGGGCGGCTCGGCTTTGTGTGCGATGTGGAGCTGGAGCTGCCGCAGGGGCGGATCACAGCAATTTTAGTGCCCGGCCCCTGCCGCTTTCTGGGGCTGTTCGGAAGGGAATGCGACTACCGTATCCCATGGAGCTGCATCCGCCGCATCGGGGAGGATATTATCCTTGTGGACGTGGTTCTGGACAGCGTGAAGGCACCGCGGCCGCGATTTCGACCCTAGATAAGAAAAAATATGTGATAAAAATTGAAAAAAACCCTTGCGAAATGGGAAAACTTCTTATATAATATATAGCGCTGTCCTATGGGCAGACATTAAAAACCACACATCCGCAGATCTTTTCGCTGCAGTGCCGCCTTGCGGTTGGCGGAGGAAATGACGCGGGTGGAGGTACAACAAAAAAGGAGATTTTTAAAATGGCAGTTGTATCTATGAAGCAGTTGCTGGAAGCCGGCGTGCATTTCGGTCATCAGACCCGCCGCTGGAACCCCAAGATGGCCCAGTACATCTACACGGAGCGAAACGGTATCTATATTATCGACCTGCAGAAGACCGTGAAGAAGCTGGAAGAAGCTTATTCCTTCATTCGTGAGCTGGCCGCCAACGGTGAGTCCGTACTTTTCGTCGGCACCAAGAAGCAGGCTCAGGACGCAATCAAGGAAGAATCCGAGAAGGTCGGTCAGTTCTATGTCAACGCCAGATGGCTCGGCGGTAGGCTGACCAACTTCAAGACCATGCGCACCCGAATCGACCGCCTTGCCCAGCTGCGCAAGATGGAAGAGGACGGCACCTTTGCAATGCTTCCCAAGAAGGAAGTTATCAAGCATCAGGGCGAGATTGCCAGACTCGAAAAGTACCTCGGCGGCGTCAAGGATATGAAGCGTCTTCCCGGCGCTCTGTTCGTTGTTGACCCCCGCAAGGAAAGAAATGCTATCGCCGAAGCCCGCAAGCTGCATATCCCCATCGTTGCTATCGTTGATACCAACTGCGATCCCGATGAGGTCGATTATGTAATCCCCGGCAACGATGACGCCATCCGCGCCATTCGCCTGATCGCTGCCACCATGGCAAACGCTGTCACCGAAGGCCGTCAGGGGGAAGTTCTCACCGAAGCCCCCGCTGCCGAAGCTCCCGCTGCGGAATAATTTTTGATATGTCTGCGCCCGGTTTTTCTGGGGCGCGTTCCAAAAGAATATATTAGGAGGAAAATACCATGGCATTTACTGCTGCTGATGTTAAGAAACTGCGCGAAATGACCAATGTTGGCATGATGGACTGCAAGAAGGCTCTGGCTGCCAACGAAGGCGATATGGACAAGGCTGTTGAATGGCTCCGCGAAAAGGGTCTGGCCAAGGCTGCCAAGAAGTCCAGCCGCATTGCCGCTGAAGGCATGGCTTATGCCGCTGTAGAAAACGGTATCGGTGTTGTTGTAGAAGTCAACTGCGAGACCGACTTCTGCGCCAAGAGCGAACTGTTTGTTCCCTTTGTTAAGGATATCGCCAAGGTCGTTCTGGACAATGATCCTGCCGATGTTGAAGCTCTCAAGAACTGCAAGTACCCCGGCTCCGACCTGACCGTTGCCGAAATTATGCCTGAGAAGGTCATGTCCATCGGCGAAAACCTCCAGATCCGCCGCTTCGCCCGCTTTGGCGAAAACACCTCCGTGTCCTATGTGCACGCAGGCGGCAAGATCGGTGTTCTGGTCAACCTCGAAGTCTCCGAAGGCATCGACGCCACTGTCGTTGGCAAGGACGTTGCCATGCAGATCGCTGCTCTGAACCCCAGATTCTGGGACAAGAGCCTGGTCACCGAAGACGTTCTGGAAGAAGAGAAGAAGATTCTCGTTGCCCAGATGGATAACGATCCCAAGATGGCTTCCAAGCCCCAGCAGGTCAAGGAAAAGATCGCTGCCGGTAAGATCAACAAGTTCTACGAAGAAAACTGCCTGCTCCAGCAGCCGTTCGTCAAGGACGGCGGCGTGAGCGTTGAGAATTATATCGCAGCCAGCGCCAAGGCTCTGGGCGGCACCATCAAGTTCGTTGATGCTATCCGCTTCGAGAAGGGCGAAGGCATTGAGAAGAAGCAGGAAGACTTCGCTGCCGAAGTCGCTGCTCAGATGAATGCCGGCAAGTAAGCCACCACGATTTTATACAACTGGGCTGCCTCACCAACGTGAGGCAGCCCTTTTTACATTCTCAGCGAAAGCGCTGTAGTGCCTTGCTTCTTGCCAGACATCGCTGTTGAAGCTCGGGCTGCATCTGGAGCAGGTCGGCAAGCTCTGCTTCCAGGCTTTGCTGCTGCGCGATGGATGCTCCTTCTCCGGGGCTCAGGCGGTCGGCATCCTGCCGGCATCGGGCGGCCATCTGGCGGAAAATGGGAAGGCGCTTCTGCGCGGCGAGGGCATCATAGCCCCGGGCAAGGCGCTCGAGAAGCTCTCTTGCCGTCTGCGCTGCCGGAATTCCGGGCGGCTTTCCTCCGCTGGCGCGTTCAAATACCCGCTGCCCCGGCGCGACCCGGGACCAGACTGCCTGCACGGCACGGCGATCATATGGATTCAAGGCGCTCCCTCCTTTGACTGCACATACTCCAGTCTATGGCGTTAAGGGGGTGCGGGTGCATATATTTTTTGAAAAATTTGAAAAAAACCGTGGAAAAATGACCCTATGCTGTGTTATAATGATTCCATTACAAAGGGGAGTTTATCTTCCCCGCTGTTTCGCCGGTTTCCGGCAAAATCTTTGCAAAGGAATGGAACATATGAACAATATCACCAACCAAGAGCTGGCTCTCTGGGCAGCACGCGGAAGGCTTCTGGCAGTAGACGCTGTTCATGAGGCAGCCAGCGGCCATCCCGGCGGCTCCCTGTCGTGCATGGATGCACTGACCACCCTCTATTTCGCGGAAATGAACATTGACCCCGCCAACCCCAAGATGCCTGAGCGCGACCGCTTTGTCCTGTCTAAGGGTCATTGCGCACCGGCTCTGTATTCTGTCCTGTCTCTGCGCGGCTTCTTCCCCACAGAGGATATGAAGCTCCTCCGCTCCATCAAGGCACACTACTCCGGCCATCCCGATATGGCAAATGTGCCCGGCGTTGATATGTCCACCGGTTCTCTGGCTCAGGGTCTGAGCGCTGCTGTCGGCATGGCTCTTGCAGCGAAGAATCAGTGCATGACCAACCGCGTCTATGCTATCTGCGGCGACGGCGAAATGGCTGAAGGCCAGATCTGGGAAGCTACCATGGCTGCTGCCAAGTATCATCTGGATAACCTGTGCATCTTCGTCGATGTCAACGGCCTGCAGATCGATGGCGCTACCAAGGACGTTATGCCCACCGAACCCCTCGATGCCAAGTTTGCTGCATTCAACTGCAATGTCATCAAGATCGACGGCCATGACTTTGCCGCCATCCGCGAGGCACTTGCACAGGCACGCGAATGCAAGGATATGCCCACGGTCATCCTCATGAAGACCACCAAGGGCAAGGGCGTCAGCTTCATGGAAAACAACGCCGGCTGGCACGGCAAGGCTCCCAACGATGAGCAGCTCGCTATCGCAAAGGCCGAGCTGGAAGCTCAGATCGCTGAACTGGAAAAGGAGGTTGGCTAATATGGCAGGCAAGATTGCAACCAGAAACGCTTACGGCAAGGTTCTGGCCGAGCTGGGCGCAAAGTATCCCAAGCTGGTCGTGCTGGACGCCGACCTGTCCAACGCAACCATGAGTAAGTTCTTCGCAGCGGAATATCCCGACCGCTTCTATAATATGGGCATTGCCGAGTGCAACATGGTCGGCGTGGCTGCCGGTATGGCTGCCGCCGGTCTGAAGCCCTTCACCAACACCTTCGCTATGTTCGCCGCAGGCCGTGCTTATGAGCAGGTTCGCAACTCCGTTGCATACCCCGGCCTGAACGTGGTCTGCGTCGGCACCCACGGCGGTGTCTCCGTCGGCGAAGACGGTGCGACCCACCAGTGCGTGGAAGACCTCGCTCTGATGCGCGCCATCCCCGGCATGACCGTGATCCACCCCTGCGACGGCAACGAGACCGAGAAGGCTGTGGAAGCTCTGCTGAATTTCGACGGCCCCGCTTACCTGCGTCTGTCCCGTCCCAACACCCCCATCTTCACTGATGAGATGGAAGGCTACAGCTTCGAGATCGGCAAGGGCGTTACCATGGCTGAGGGCACCGATGTCACGCTGGTTGCTACCGGCCTGATGGTTTACAAGGCAATGGAAGCTGCTAAGGCTCTGGCAGAGGAGGGCATCTCCGCCCGCGTCATCAACATCCACACCATTAAGCCTCTGGACTGCGAGCTGATCTGCAAGGCAGCCAAGGAGACCGGTGCAATCGTCACCTGCGAAGAGCATTCCGTCATCGGCGGTCTGGGCGCCGCAGTTGCAGA
The DNA here is from genome assembly GCA_045628065.1 of Faecousia sp. Classification (GTDB taxonomy): domain Bacteria; phylum Bacillota; class Clostridia; order Oscillospirales; family Oscillospiraceae; genus SVMC01. The sequence continues at coordinate 2,707 of JAZQOW010000066.1, read as the reverse complement.
GTGCGTATCCGGCTGCTGCCCCGTTCCCGTAGTTCGCGTGGGCGTGAATGACGTATTTGGCCGCAGCGGTAAGGCGGACGAATGTCTGGCATACTTCGGCCTCACCAGTGAGAATATCGCAGCAAAGGCAAAAGAAGCCATTGCACTGAAAAAGTAAAAAAAACACGGAGCCTGGTTCACGCCAGGCTCCAAATTTTAAGGAGAAATTATGAAACAAGCATTGCAGGAAGCACTTTTGCCGCTGGGACTGAACCTGAGCGAAGCACAGATCGAGGCCTGCTGCCTCTACGGAAAGCAGCTGGCAGAAAAAAACGCGGTGATGAATCTGACCGCCATTACTGACCCCGGCGAAATGGCACGCCTGCATTTTGCCGATTGCCTTGCCCTTCTGCGCCTTGCCGAGCTGGAAGGAAAGCGCGTGATCGATGTCGGCTGCGGCGCAGGCTTTCCCGGCATTCCCTTAAAAATCGGCGCACCCTCCATGGAGCTTACCTTGCTCGATTCCACCGCAAAAAAGCTGGAGTGGATTTCGGGTGAGCTGCTTCCGGCACTCGGCCTTGAGGCGCAGTGCCTGACCGGCCGGGCAGAGGAGCTGATCGAGGGGCGGCGGGAAAGCTATGATTTTGCTGTCTCCCGGGCTGTGGCAAGGCTGAATATGCTGTGTGAGCTGTGCCTTCCCTTCGTGAAGGTGGGCGGCGCATTTCTGGCCATGAAGGGCGCTGCCGCCGACGACGAGGCAAAAGAGGCCGCCAACGCCATCCGCCTGCTGGGCGGAAAAATAGAGCGCATCGCAGAATACCCCATCGCAGACACCATGCACCGCGTTGTCATCATTCGCAAGCTTCGCCCGACACCTGCAAAATACCCCCGGCGGTTTGCGAAAATTAAGCAGCAGCCGCTTTGAAAAAGTAAGGACGAGACGGGAGACAGCTCTCTATATTTGAACAAATAGTTCGATTTATGAGTAGAAATTTAAGAAAATATTATTAATTCTTATTAAAAAGTTTGAAGACGGAGAACCGTCCCCTGTCTTGTTTTATATTTTCTGGGAATTGATTAATTAACAGGAGATAACTGATATGAGCAAAAATTGTTTTATAGTTTTTTCAAAAACTGAGACAGAAACTGATTCGGAAAGTTTTAAAGAAAGAATAGCTAGTATAATTAATGATTTTGGTCTGGGCATTTTTTTTGATTTCAATTATTCTGATCCTATTCTTTCTCATTATAATGAAGCATCAATAATATGTAGTATCGCAGACAATCAACAATTTGATAATTGCGAGATGCTCTTTTTGCCGGATAATTGTCTATTTAATGGAAAAAGTAATACGTATTCATTTTACGTTCGGATGCAGCAAATAGCTCTTCTTTTTTCTGCATTCTCTGTGCCGTGCTTTGAATTGCTGATAGGTACTAGTGGTACAGCTTATGAGGACTATAAAATAGTACAAACGGCTATTGAACTATTCCCAGCTGCTATTACAAAGGAAATAATGAAATATGAACTCCCACCGCTCCATTTTTATCTATTAAACACAGAACGTAGCAAGGACAGGGGAGCAAGGACACAAGGACACACATAGGACAGGGGACGGTTCTTAGGACAGGGGACGGTTCTCCGTCCTGAGTAAATTGGATCGGAAATCATTTGATTTGTTGAGTAAACCAACGTTAATCTTTGCAAAAAAGTTGAGGACAGAGAACCGTCCCCTGTCCTAGGCGGTGGTTTGCTTATCAATCAAGTTTTTCGCACTAAAACATCTAACAAAAATACGAACCAATCTACAGCTCGTATTAGGAAGAGAAAAGCACAAAGCAGAATGAATAGACACAGAACTGGTAGTCGCAGACGAGTGTATCGGAGGGGAGTCCTGAGATGAAAAACATATTTGCCAGAAGTAAGTCTCAATTATTTATATCTATTGCAGCCATGCTGGCTATACCTATTACTTTAGCTGGAGGTATGGCATATCTCCAATTATCCTTATCTAATAAAAACAATAGCCCTCTCTTTCTTTTTTTCGCACGCAGAGCATGGTTATATATTCCTCTGATTGTCATATTATTTCATCTGCTTCGCAGAGCAATTTGGAGTCTGGATCGTGTCACGATTGATTCAAGCGGCGTGCAGGTAACCCGCTTTGGCAGCGCATGTCAGTCCTTTTCCTGGGCACAAATTCAAGAACACGGTATCATTCGACCGTTTCATGGGACATCGCAGGAAGCCACAGTTCTTTATTTCTCAAAAAGGCAGCTCACAGATGAAGAGCGGATTGACCTGAGCATTCGTTCGTCTTCTTTTGTTGCACCGCCTCCGAATAATGACAGTATAATTCTTTTAAGCTGTGTTGTAGGTAATTCCTTTCACCTACATTTAAACCAGCATATGCTTGCACTTATTCCCTCCTCACCGCTGCAACACAAGGGAATTGAGCGAGAATGGTTGGAGTACCGATGCTTTTACACGCAGAATTTGAAAGCCATTCGGTATATTGATTATGGTACGAGCAAAATACTAGATAAATATTTAGAAAAAACTATTATCCGCAACGCATTTATTATGGAGGTTATTGTCCTTTGTTTTTTTGTTATTGCAGTCTTGTTTGAAACCTTCTAGGGTAGGACGGGGGACGGTTCTCTGTCCTGAGTAGAATAGTTTGCTTTTTTATAACTAATTCGGGAAAATAGTTAAGATTTATGAAGT
>JAZQOW010000065.1:0-17619 GCA_045628065.1 Faecousia sp. | reverse complement strand
GAGCTGCCTCTGACCGCAGGTGCAAACCAGTACTGGTTCAACCTGCCCGGCTCCAGCCGCATGCAGCCCGACCCCGCTAACCACCCGCAGTGGAGCCCCGCTTCCAACTGGAACACCAAGAATGCCTACAACGCAATCTATGTTCCTTACGCAGACGTTCAGGATAACGAAGTTCTCGCCGCTCGTGTGATCGAGAATCCCAGAGAAGGCCAGAACAACGGTACCTGGAGCTACGTACCCTACAAGCTGAGCGAAGAGCAGGCCGATGATTACTACATGGGCGTCTATCTGCCCTACGGCTACGATGCAGATCGCGAAGAACCCTACAAGACCATCTACGTCCTCCATGGCGGCGGACAGGATGAGTCCGACTGGCTGGGCATCGGCTCCGTCCAGAACATCATCGACAACCTGTATGCTGACGGCCGCATCGAGGATGCTCCCGTTCTGATCGTTCCCAGAAACACCCGTCTGGGTGCCGGCAACCTGGAAGCTACCTTCGCATTTGTTGAGAAGAACTACAACGTTTCTGCCGATCGTATGGATCGCGCAATCTGCGGCCTGTCCATGGGCGGCATGATGATCAACAGCCTCCTGAACGATGACAAGAAGCGTGACGGCGCAACCTTCGGCTACTACGGCTTCTTCTCCGGCGGCAACCCCTCCAACGCTCTGACCTCTCCGTATCTGCTGGATAGCTGCTACTATGTTGGCTCCGGTCTGTACGAAGGCAACCCCTACAACCAGGCTCTGGTCGACACCGGCGCTTCCTATCACTTCACCCAGTTCGCTGGCGCTCACGACTTCAACACCTGGTGCCAGATGTTCACCGACTTCGCAGAGAACTATGCATTCAAGCCCGAGGCATTCTATAAGAAGGAAGTTCCGTTCAAGGATGTCAATCCCGGCACGCCCTACTACGATGTCGTGAAGTGGGCTGTTGACAACGGCATCACCAACGGCTTCGAGCCTGACCTGTTCTCCCTTGATACTGCTGTCACCCGTGCTCAGATCGTGACCATGCTGTGGAGAGCCGCCGGTTGCCCCGCACCCACCACCAAAGCAACCTTCAAGGATCTCAAGGCCAACGAATACTATGTTGATGCTATCGCATGGGCAGTAGAAAATGGCATTACCAACGGTATTGGCAAGAACATGTTTGGCCCCAACGATATCTGCACCCGCGGTCAGATCGTGACCTTCCTGTGGAGATATATGGGCAAGCCCGCCGCAAGCGCTGCCGCTGAATTCACCGATGTTCCCGCCGATGAATACTACACAGACGCTATTGCATGGGCACTCGAAGCCTCTGTCACCGAAGGCTATCCCGATGGCACCTTCAAGCCCATGGATGATTGCACCCGTGCTCAGGCTGTTACCTTCCTCCAGCGCGCAATTGCAGACTGAGCCACAGCAATGTGAATCCTGATACCTGAACAAACGGCTGGGTATGCACCCGTAAAAAGGTGCATACCCAGCCGAATTTTGTATTGCAATGATGTTGGTCTTAAGAAAAATCAATATCTCCGCTGTCTGTGAAGATCAGGCATTGCTCCTCTGCCTGCGTTTTGGGAACATGGACCTCGCCGGAGGACGATGCGGTGACAAAGCATTTGGGGGAAAGGAAGCTTCCGAAAACATCGCCGCTGGAGGTTTGCACCTCAATGTGATGAGAATCACACCGGGAAAGGCTGACCTCTCCGCTGGAGGTTTTTACGGAAATCAGCTGCTCTGCAAGCAGACTTTGCAGGCTTACATCACCGGAATGCGACTGCAAATCCGCCTTCTCACAGCTGATGGTATCCAGAAGGATTTTGCCGCTTTCCGTTTTTGCCAGAAGTGATTTGCAGGAGACATCTGTGATCAGAATATCTCCGCTTGCGGTGGACAGCGTTGTGCCGCTCAGCTGCAAGCCCTTATCCAGGGAGATTGTGCCGCTCTCCAGACTGACGGCAAGAGCATATGGACTGTCTGCGGGAAGACAGACAGTGATTTTCGGGCTTACAGTCACGACAGCGATTTGTTCATACCATTTTTTGCACTCTGCGCGCTCCCGGCAATGTATGGTAAGCTTACCGTTGTCCACACTGTTTTCTACAGCAGAAGGCTTCCCACCGCGATATTTGATTATGCAGCTTTCGCCGGGGAGGAATTGAACATCACAGCTTGTGCCGTCCACAATGATGGAATGTATTGTCTCATTTATCCGAATTTCTTCCGTGTGAGTCTGTTCTGTGCTGAAAAGATTCCAATCAAAATTGCACTGCATCAGGGCACACAGGGCAATTGCCAAGCCGGCAACGATCAGAATTCCCGCAACGGTCAGTGATTTTTTCATTCTATATCCCCCTTTCCTGCAAAGGCCAGCTTCATGCCAAGCAGCATTTTTTTACTGAGAATCACGATGCCCTTCGTAATCAGGCAGCTAAGCCCAAAAAGAACAATACTCAGCCCTGCACAAATAAGGGCTGCTCCGATATACAGCGCACACTGCGCAAAATTGCCGATTACCGCACCACGAATGGCCAGAGCCAGGGCACCCAAAGCACCCGCTGCAATGCCGAGTGTTGCAGCGAAGAGGGAAATCACGACTGCCCAAAGGGTCGCATAGACCGAGAAGAGCACGGCGGCAAGTGCAATCAATACGGAAACCCAGACAGGTGAGCCGAGAATGAGCAAAATCCATTCCCATGCGCTGATTCTTCTCTTGGGGCGCAGACGCTCCTTAACGATTTTTGTGATCGGCGTTTCGGTCAGAATGGTATCTGCAATGCTCTGCGGCGAGCCAAGTCTTGCCACAGCCTCGCATTCCGAAAGGCCGTCCTCCATCCCATCTGCGATCATTTCGCTATAATAATCCAGCGCCTTTTGCTGGTCATTTTCGGGAATGCCCGATAGCCTGTCCAACAGCGCCCGGGTAAATTCTGCTTGCGTCATTCTGCTATACCCCCTGCAATATAACGGTAAATCGACTGGAGCTCTGCCCAGTCCTGCTTGAATTCCTCGATCTTTTCGATCCCGGCCTGTGTGATGCGGTAGTATTTCCGCAGACGTCCATTGTGCTCGACCGAACGAACCGTCAGTAACCCCGCCGTTTCCAGGCGGCGCAGGATGGGATATAAGGTGGATTCGGAAATTTCGATAAAGGGCTTAATATCCTTGACAATTTGGTAGCCGTAGGATTCATCGTCCCGGATGGCGCGCAGTACGCACACATCCAGAAGGCCGCGCTTTAGCTGTGTGTCCATATGACACCTCCTTATGCATAATACTATACTACGCATAGTATTTATTGTCAAGAGGTATGGACGAAAAATCCGGCAGACCGTGATGGCCTGCCGGATATCGGATTACTCTGTTTTGTGCAGCATCGGATCATCCTGATAGAGCTTGTAGCCGGGATGTCTGCCGGTGACATGATAGTAAGAGCGGAGATTCAGAATTTTTTCGATATTCTCGCGGCTGATATCGCAGCTGCCGCCCAGAATGACCGCATTGATGGTGGTCTTTGCCCAAAGCTCCAGACTTTCCATGCGGTAGAAGGCTGTGAGAAGACTGGTGCCGACCGCCAGAGCGCCGTGGTTTTCCAGAAGCATCACATCATGCTCCTCCAGATAGGGTTCAATAGCATCCGGCACCTCCATTGTGGAGGGCGTGCCGTAGGGTGTCAGCGGCACAGAGCCGACCGTAACCACGGACTCAATCATATTGTACATATCCATTGCCTTGTGGGCAACGGCAAAGCCGGTGGCGCCGGGGGGATGGGCATGCACCACGCCGAATACATCGTCCCGCTTCTGATAGCAGCGCAGATGCATTTTGATCTCGCTGGAGGGACGGTAACCTTCCCCGGCCTCCAGCACATTGCCCGCCAAATCCATCAGGATCAGCGTTTCGGGGGTGATGTAGGCCTTGCTCATGCCGGTAGGCGTTGCCAGAATTCTGCCATCCTCCAGACGGGCGCTCACATTCCCGTCATTGGAGGCTACCCAGCCAAGCTGCCACATTTTGTGGCAGACATCGCAGATTTGTTCCTTGATTTGCTCTATATTCTGCAAGAGAATCCCTCCCATACGCGGGCGCAGCCGCCCGATGTATTTTCTTGCAGCTATTATATGATTTCTTTCCGGAAATTCCAATACCTTTTTGCAGAAAAAGTCAATCCTGAAATTGCCAGAAAAATGCAATTTGCATATTGGCTTTTTCTGTTGTAACAACAAATTTTTCGCAAATTCTCTCGAAGCTTTGGGAAATAAGGAAATTCATCTTGCCGTATGCGCCATTTTCTGGTATACTTAGCTTGGGAGAATAGGAATCAAAAAGCAGAAATTTGATTCTCCGAATTCGGAATCCATATGGATTGCAGACATGAGCTATTATTTTTAAGGAGAATTCCAAAAGATATTATGAGAGAATGCAGCAGCGAAGAACACAGCTTTCTTTATAATTATGTAATCATCGGCGCAGTGGATGACTTCATCCGGCAGGCATACGGCGAATTGCTGACGGAAAAGCAGGTTTATATGCCCGCGCATACCTGCGGCAGTAAGAATCCTTTGACGAATGCGCTGTTTAAGCTGCACTGGTCTGCCAAGGTCAATGCGAGGCGGAAGCTTCCGCTGAAAAAAATATGGTTCCGGAAGATGTGCAGGCATGATTTTCACAACGATAAGCCAACCTGCTATATTTTTATGGGCGGCCAATACATTGCCGGATGCCCGGAGCTGAGAGAATATATTTACAGTCTGAACAAGGACAACAAGGTGGTCATCAAATATGCCGACCTGATTGCGAAAAAGCATTACCGCGATTTTGAGCGCGTGAGAAACAGCGCAGATTTGCTGATCACCTACGATAAGGACGAGTCTGAAAAATACGCGATCACTTATTACGGAAACCGAACCTACTCCAGATTGCTCGAGGTCACCGAGCCGGAGTCCTTTGCCGCCGATGTGTATTATATCGGCTACGCCAAGGATCGGCTGGACACCATCCTGCACGTTTACCGCAAGCTGACGCAGAACGGCCTGACCTGCCGCTTTGATCTGGTTGGCGTTCCCGAGGAGCAGCAGCAGTCACTTCCCGGCATTTGCTATGTGTCGAAAATTCCCTATGCCGAAAGCCTGAAGCGGCTGTGCGAGGCAAAATGTGTGCTGGAGATTTCGCAGCGCGGCAGTAAATCCTGCACCATGCGCCTTCCCGAATCCATCACATACCACCGCCTGCTTCTGACAAATTGCGACGTTGAAAATTCCGGCTACTACATTCCCAATACCATGTTCTCCTTCCATGAGCCGGAGAACATTGACATTGACGCATTAAAGAAGCCGATTCCTTATTCGGCCTTCCGTGAAGCAGATATCCATATTGCACCTTCTGACTTCCTGCATTTCGTTGATGCGCAATTCAATGAAAAGGAGATGACATAATGCCCAACACAGCACCTCTCATCAGCGTGATCATCCCGGTTTACAATCCGGGAAAGTATCTTTACCACTGTCTGGATTCCATGATCCATCAAACCTATCGGAATCTTGAAATTATCCTCGTCAATGACGGCTCCACCGATGACAGCCTGAACGTATGCAGAAGCTATGCCGAAAAGGACAGCCGTATTCAGGTGCTCACCCAGGAAAATGCCGGTGTTTCCGTGGCAAGAAACCGCGGAATAGAAATCGCTACAGGCGACTGGTACTCCTTCATTGACAGCGATGATTATCTGGAGGAAAACACCTACGAATTCCTTCTCGATACCGCGCAAAAAGAAAAAGCTGATGTGGTCTGCTTTGAATATTTCACGACCTTCCCCAGCCGTGAAATCCAGCATACATTTCGGGATAAAAGCCGCTACGGTTTAAAAACCAGAGCACAGGCCGTCAAAGAGCAGACCACCGGCGTACCGTTTGCGTGCACCAAGCTGTTTTCAAAGAAGGTCATTGGCAGCCTGCGCTTTCAGGTCGGGCTGGCACGCGGCGAAGACGGAGAGTTTGCAAGGTTGGCGATCCACAATGCGGATACCGTTTATTATGCCGATCAGCCGCTGCTCCATTATGTCCAGAGTGACGAGAGCGCCGTCCGCGGTGTGTTCCGGATAAGCCAGCTGTCTATTCTGGATAATGAGCCAAAAACCGATCGGTTTTACCGTGAGAACTATCCGGAGCTTCTTCCGTATCATCTCAGGCAGCATCTGCATCTTTGCGTATCCCTTTACTGCGATATGTATGCAGATAAAAAGAATTATTCGCAGGAGCAAAAACGCGCCTACCGCTGCTTCTGCAATGCAAGGAAAGAGGTCCCCGCTTCCTTCCTGACCTCCAAAGAGAAAATAAAATTTATGTTTTTCGGAATTGCACCGAAAACCTTCGCATTGATTCATACGAAAAGGCAATAAAAAGGAGAAATCATTATGGCCATTCAAGTATTAAAGCCGAAATTCCATGTGGAAGAATGTCTGGACGCCGTCCGCGAATGCCTCGAAAAGGGCTGGACCGGCATGGGCTTCAAGACCGTAGAATTTGAAGAGGCATGGAAAAAATATACCGGGCATAAATATGCCTATTATCTCAACTCCAACACCGTCGGACTGCATCTGGCTGTCAAAATCCTGAAGATGAAATACGGCTGGAACGATGGCGACGAGGTCATTACCACCCCCATCACCTTTGTTTCCACCAACCATGCGATCATGTATGAAAATTTGCAGCCGGTATTTGCCGATGTGGATGAATACCTCTGCCTTGACCCGGTCGATGTAGAGAAGAAGATCACCGAAAAAACAAAGGCTGTCATCTTTGTCGGCTACGGCGGACGTGTCGGTCAACTGGATAAGATCATCGAAATCTGCAAGAAGCACGGCCTGCGCCTGATCCTTGATGCCGCCCATATGTCCGGCACGAAGGTCAACGGCGTCTGCCCCGGCACCTGGGACGGCATTGATGTGACCGTCTATTCCTATCAGGCAGTCAAGAATCTCGCCACCGGCGACAGCGGCTGCATCTGCTGGGCCGATGAAGAATCCGCCCTGCTCACCAAGAAGCTGGCATGGTGCGGCATCGACAAGGATACCTATGCCCGCTCCAACAAGGGCACCTACGCATGGAAATACGACATCGACTATGTTGGCTACAAGTATAACGGCAACGCCATCATGGCAGCCATCGCGCTGACGCAGCTTCCTTATCTGGATGAGGAAAATGCCCGCCGCCGTGAAATCGTGAAGATGTACACCGAGGGCTTCAAGAACAATCCGAAGATCAAAATCATTCCTGCACCGTATGAAGATGAATGCGCCTACCACCTCTATGAGCTTGTCGTCCCCGACCGCGAAGACCTGCTGAGCAAGCTCTCCAACATCGGCATCAACTGCGGCGTGCACTACCGTGACAATACCGAGTACAGCGTCTATGCCTTCGGTCAGGGCACCTGCCCCAAGGCACATGAGATCAGCCAGCATCTGATTACCATGCCGCTGCATATGTGGCTTACGGATGAAGAGGTTCGTGAAATCATTGCAAAGGTAAACGAATTCGTATAATAGAGAAAGGGAGAACTGCAATGGAAAAGAAAAAGCTTGCAATTCTTGGTGCGAATGAAGCAATTACCATGCTGATTGAAAAAGCAAAATCATTGGGTTATGAAACGCATGTCTTCGCCTGGCAATGCGGTGCTCCCGGAGAAAAAGCTGCCGACTATTTTTATCCGATTAGTCTCGCAGATAAAGAGCTAATCTTGGAAAAATGCAGAGAAATCGGAATTTGCGGCATCTGCTCCATCACCTCTGATTTTGCTGCACCCGCGGTTGCCTATGTTGCAAGGAATCTGGGACTTCCCGGAAATCCCGAGAGAACCGATCTTGTTGCACGCAACAAATACCAGATGAGAAAAGCCTTCAAAGAATACGGCGGCATCTACTGCCCGCAATTTACCGAGGTCGGGAAAGATTCTGATCTGGAATACGTAAAATCCTTCCGTTTCCCTGTCATTGTCAAACCAACCGACCGATGGAGCAGCAAAGGCATCACCAGAGTCGATTCGATGGAGGGCTTGAAGGCTGCCATTGATTTTGCAGTCAGTGAGTCCTTCGATAAAAAAGCAATTGTCGAAGAATTTATGACTGGCCCAGAATACAGCGCAGAATGCATCGTATACCACGGAGAAGCCGAAGTCCTTGCGTTTACGAAAAAAATCACCACAGATTATCCGCACTATATCGAAACCGGCCATCGGCAGCCATCTGATATTCCAGAGGAAAAGCAGGAAGAAATCAAAAAAGTGCTCAAAAGAGCGCTCAAGGCACTGGATATTACTGACAGCGCAGCACATGCCGAGTTCAGGATTCTGGATAATGGCGAGATCGGCTTCATGGAAATCGGTGCCCGCATGGGCGGCGGCTGTATCGGAACGGATTTGACGCCACGCGCTACAGGGCAAGATTACATCCGCATGGTGATTGACGTTGCCTGCGGCAATCCACCCTGCATGGAGATCGTAACACCGCCATCGCCGACTGCTGTCAAATTCATCATGAACCAAAAGGATTTAGATGACTTCCATTCCATGGACCCGGAAAAGCTCATCAGAAGAAGTGAATTTGAGACCAACTTTGATAAAGAAGTAATCGATGGCTCCATGCGGCATGGCTACTACATTATGAGACTTTGATATGCACTTTTTTATTTTTGGGAATAATCCCTTATCGGAAATGCTGTTACAATATTTGACAAATGACGGCATAGATGTTGAAGGTTATTGCTTAAACGAAAAGTACCTTCCAAACTCCAATACGCTGCCGCTTCCGATACGCTCCATTGAATCTATATGTGAGCAATTTGGGAAAGAAAATATAGCGATTTATCTTGCTATTGGCTACAATAAAATGAACGATATCCGGAAGACGGTTTTTGAATGGCTGATACAGGAACAGATTCAAATTAAATCCTACATACATCCTACCGCCGTTATTGATTCGTCCGCTGTTATGGGCACCGGTAATATTGTTTTGGAGGGCGCCATCATTCAGCCTTTTGTAAAAGTCGGCAATAGCAACATCGTTTGGGAGGGCTGTCGGCTTAGCCACCACTCATCCATCGGTAGCTTCAATTATCTGGCTCCGAATGTCATTCTGTCCGGAAGAACTACAATAAAGAACAATTGCTTCTTGGGTTCGGGCACCATTACGAAAAACAGCATTACCATTAATGATCGCGCACTCATCGGGGCGGCTTCCTATGTCTCAAAGGATATCGCGGAATGCAGCGTCCTTGTGCCAGCCAGAAGTATTTTGCTTGATCGCACAAGTGATGAAATTAGTTTGATGTAATCTGGAAAGTGGCCTTGACTTGCGTCCCGCAATATGGTAGTTTTGAGGAAGAAATCGACTTTTTTTCCTTTTTCCAAGCGGTTTTCGTGATTTGAGAAATATACTCATACCAGAAAGGTGAAAAAACATGAAATGTGTACTTCTTGCCGGCGGCTTCGGCACCAGAATTTCTGAGGAAAGCCATTTGAAGCCAAAGCCCATGGTGGAGATCGGCGGACAGCCCATTCTTTGGCATATTATGAAGATATATTCGTCCTATGGCGTAAATGACTTCATCATCTGTGCCGGATATAAGCAAAATGTCATTAAGGAATATTTTGCAAACTACTACCTTCACCGCAGTGATGTGACCTTTGATTTTAGCAACGGCGGAAAAATGACGGTTCACAACAATGTATCCGAACCGTGGACGGTTTCCGTTGTGGATACGGGTCTGAACACCATGACCGGCGGCAGAATCAAGGCCATCCGCGATTATGTGGGAGATGAACCCTTCTTCATGACCTACGGCGATGGCGTATCCGATGTGGATATCTCCGCGCTGCTTGCCTTCCACAAGGCGCATGGAAAGTATGCCACCCTGACGGCTGTGCAGCCCAACGTGCGCTTCGGCATGCTCGATATTCAAGCCGACCACCGGATCGAGGCCTTCCGCGAAAAAGAAATCGCAGATTCCGGCTGGATCAACGGCGGCTACATGGTTCTGGAGCCTGCGGTATTTGATTACATCGAAGGCCCCGCTACCGTCTTTGAAAAGGGCCCGCTGGAGCAGCTGGCCGCTGAAGGACAGCTGATGGCCTATCAGCACAACGGCTTCTGGCAGTGCATGGATACCCTGCGTGAAAAAACCAAGCTGGAAGAGCTGCTTGCCTCCGGTCAGGCGCCTTGGGTGAGGTGGTAAAGATGACATTACATGAATTTTATCAGGGCAAGCGTGTCCTTGTCACCGGGCATACCGGCTTCAAGGGGACATGGCTGTGCGAAATCCTTCTCCAGCTTGGTGCAGAGGTTACGGGCTATGCTTTAGCTCCGAATACCGAGCCTGACCTCTTCACGCTGACCGGCATGGCCGGGCGCATGAACAGCGTGATCGGGGATATCTGCGATTATGAGAGCCTGAAAAAGTGCTTTGATGCAGCAAAGCCCGAGGTGGTATTCCACCTTGCGGCGCAGCCCATCGTAAAGGAAGGCTACCGCGATCCCGTGGGAACGTATCATACGAATGTCATGGGTACCGTCCATGTCATGGACTGCATCCGCGCCTGCCCGAGTGTGCTCTCTGTTGTCAATGTCACGACCGATAAGGTCTATGCCGAAACCGGCAAGGCCTCCGGCTATCAGGAGGGCGATACGCTCGATGGCTTCGACCCCTATGCCAACAGCAAATCCTGCTCTGAGCTGGTCACAGCATGCTACCGCCGCAGCTTTTTAGAGAAGCTCCCGGTCTCTACCGCCCGCGCCGGCAACGTCATCGGCGGAGGGGACTTCGCGCCGAACCGGATCATCCCCGATTGCGTGCGCGCTGCAATCGCAGGAGAGGATATCGTCCTGCGCAATCCCTATTCCATTCGTCCCTATCAGCATGTGCTGGAGCCGCTTCTGGTCTACCTGACGATTGCAATGAAGCAGTGGGAAGACCCCACCCTTGCCGGAAGCTACAATGTCGGTCCGGATGCCGAAGGCTGCGTGACCACCGGCGAGCTTGCCGAGCTGTTCTGCAATGCCTACGGCGGCATGTCCGTCCGGGTACAGCCCGACAACGGCCCGCACGAGGCCAGCTTCCTCAAGCTCGACTGCGCCCTTTTAAAGGAAAAATTCGGCTGGAAGCCGTCCATCTCCGTCTCCGATGCGGTCGAGCTGACCGTGGAATGGACAAAGGTCTGGCAATCCGGCGCATCCCTGCTTGACTGTATGTCTGCGCAGATCAACCGTGCGCTTAAAAAATAAAACGATGAAAGAGTGCTAAAATGGAACACGAAAAACCGCTGGTCAGCCTGATTACTTACTGCTTCAATGGCGAACGCTTTCTCAAAACCTATTTTGAAGCCCTGCTTGCGCAGACGTACACCAATCTGGAGCTGTTCTTTTTCAACAACGGTTCTATTGATGCAACGGGTGAAATTGCCGAATCCTATCGGCCGCTTCTGGAAAAGAAATTCTCCCGCGTATCGATTGAACACTACGAGCGCAACCAGCCAACCGCTGCCCTGAAAGCCAAAGGACTCCGGCAACTGAAAGGAAAATACTTCCTCGGCGTTGACAGCGACGATATCATGTCCGCAGATCATGTGGAAAAGATGGTGCAATATCTCGAAGCCCATCCGGAGACCGACCTTGCATTCTGTCAGCTCCACATACTCAACGAGAACACCGGCAAGCATACCGGCATCATGAAAATGGAGCCTCGCCAGACCGTGCAGGAGCATTTCCTTGACTGCCTGTTTTCACGCAATATGATTTATACGCCCATTGGCTACATGGTGCGCACAGAAGGCTTCCGGAAGGCGAACCACGGTATGCGTGTTTATGAGACCCGTTTCGGTGAGAATTATCAGATTCTTCTTCCTCTTCTTTATTATAAAAAGCCGGGTCTGATGCAGGAGCCTCTGGGAGAATATCTTGTCCGTGGGGACAGCTACACCGCCAATCTTACAAATTTTGAGAAAAAAATCACGGCATTTGAAGCACAGGATGTCACCATTCACAATACCCTGATGCAAATGCAGATTCCTGATGCGGAAAAATATGACCGCCTGAGCCGGAAAAGGCTCTACGGCGATTGCCTGCATCTTGCCATCGCCTCCGGCAACAGGGAAAAAATGAAGGAACAATTCCAAAAGGCAAAAAAAGTTGGGGCGCTTAACCCCAAGCTGTACATCAAGTACCTTCTCGCACATCTCAAATAAAATGCAAAGCCGCAGCGGTTCCGCTGCGGCTTTATGTTATACAATTATGACGGTTTCACCACATATACGCGGTTAAACTGGCGAATATGCTCTTCGAGAAGCTCCAATGCAAGCTGCTCCTTCTCCGGCTGACGGAAGCAAAGCTCCAGAAGAAGAGAGATCGGCGACACATATTGCAGAGCGATAGCCTCGGGGTCACCCGAAACGATACGTCCGTTTGCTATCATAATACGGGCCAGATCGGTAAAAATCTGAAGCTGCTTTTCCACGATATAGCGGTTATACTCCACAGCAAGCCGGGTATGGCGGTACTGCTCTACGACCAGCAGCCGATGGAAGAGGCTGGGAAATTCACTGTGCAGCGTGAAGCGGAACAGACGCTTCACATCGTTGATCTGATCCTCAACCGTCATGGAGAGAATACGCTGCTCTGCCGAACCGTGTTTCAGATACAGGTGAGAGTTCTCAACCAGACGGGCACACTCCTCCTTGCAGTAATCCACGACCGCCTCAAAAATAGCCTGCTTGCCGGGGAAATGGTTATACAAGGATGGCGTCTTCATGTTGGCTGCGCGGGCGATTTGCTCCATTGTGGTTGCATCATAGCCATTGCTGGCAAAGAGCCGGAGTGCCTCTGTAATAATAAGCTGCTTTGTCCGTTCCGACTTCATAATTTGCCTCCTTGCAATATATTATATCATATAGGATTATATCGTAATTTTTAATATGTGTCAACAAGAAGCGATACTTTTCTTCGTTTTTTTGTATAACATAAATAAATCTGCGGCAAGTATTTATTGCTTTTGCCGCAGATTTTTTAAGATATTAAACTGTCAACTCAGACTGTGAGGATTGGCTCATTCCATTTCAAAGGCGCCGGTATACAGTCCGTAGTAGACACCCTTTTGACGGATCAGATCGTCATGGTCGCCGCGTTCAATGATGCGGCCGTGATCGAGAACCATGATGGCATTGCTGTTGCGAACCGTGGACAGGCGGTGGGCAATGACGAAAACCGTGCGGTTTTCCATCAGTGCATCCATGCCCTGCTGCACAAGAAGCTCCGTTCTGGTGTCGATGGACGAGGTGGCCTCATCAAGAATCATGACCGGGGGATCGGCAACCGCCGCTCTGGCAATGGAAATGAGCTGCCGCTGACCCTGCGAGAGGCTTGCGCCGTTGCCGGTGAGGACGGTCTGATAGCCCTCCGGCAGACGGGTGATGAAGTCATGGGCATTGGCCAGCTTTGCTGCCTTGATGCAGTCCTCATCCGTGGCATCCAGGCGGCCATAGCGGATATTGTCCATCACGGTGCCGGTAAAGAGGTTCACATCCTGCAGGACAATGCCCAGAGAATGGCGCAGATCATCCTTGCGGATGCGGCGAATATCAATGCCGTCATAGGTAATGGAGCCGTCGGCAATGTCATAGAAGCGGTTCAACAGGTTCGTGATCGTGGTTTTGCCTGCGCCGGTCGCGCCGACAAAGGCCAGCTTCTGGCCGGGCTTGGCATAGAGCGTAATATCATGGAGCACGACCTTACCGGGCACATAGGCGAAATCCACGCTGTCAAAGCGCACATCGCCCTTGAGGGGGATCAGCTTGACTTCACCGCCCTCCGGCACCTTCCATGCCCAAATGCCGGTATGCTCCGGACATTCGACCAGATGGCTGCCATCCTTGCGGCAATTCACAAGCGTTACATTGCCGCGATCCTGCTCAGGCGCTTCGTCCAGAAGGCTGAAGATTCGCTCTGCGCCCGCCATAGCCATAGCTACGGCGTTGATCTGCTGCGAAACCTGATTGATATTGGCTGTGAACTGCTTGACCATGTTCAGATAGGCGGTCACAACAGGGATCGACAGGGCACCGACGATCGCACCGGTGGTAAAAAGACTTTGCAGAGAGATGTTGGGAATTTTGCCGCCGCTCGTGACAAGCAAACCGCCGGCAAAGGCCATGAGCACATAGAGAATATTGCCGATGTTCATAATGATCGGCCCGAAAATGTTGCCGAAGCGGTTGGCGCTTTCGACATCGCGGAACAGCTTCTCGTTGTTCTCGTCAAATTCTTCCTTGGTGGCCTGCTCGTGGCAGAATACCTTGACGACCTTCTGCCCGTGGATCAGCTCCTCCACATAGCCTTCGACCTGACCGAGGGAACGCTGCTGGCGGATGAAGAAGCTTGCCGAGCGTCCGCCGACGGTGCGGGTCACCTGCGCCATGGCAAACACGCCCAGCAGCACCAGCAGCATCAGCGGAATGCTGAAATAAATCATGGCACACAGCAGGAAGAAGACCACAAGCGCCGAGGAAAGCAGATGGGGCAGCGTCTGAGAGACCAGCTGCCGCAGGGTATCCACATCGTTGGTATAGCAGCTCATCACGTCGCCGTGGTTATGGCTGTCGAAATAGGAAATGGGCAGCTCCTGCATCCGGTCAAACAGTCCGGTGCGGAGGGTATGCAGGAAGCCCTGCGTCACTCTGGCCATGATCTGGTTCTGCACCGTAGCGGCAGCCAGTCCCAGAAGATACAGGCTGATCACGGGAATCAGAAGCCGGATAAACTGCGGAATAATACCCGCCCAGCCGATTTTCAAGCCGTCGAGAACGATCGCGGACAGCCGCTCAACAAACACGGCAGGTACAACACCCACCAATGCGCTGAGAATAATGCAAATGACCACAACAGTCAGCTGCTTTGGGAAGGTTTTTACCAAAACACGAACCACACGACCCAGAGATTTCAGGTTGAGCTTCGGACGCTGCTGCTCATTTTTCATCCGGATCACCTGCTTTCTGCTGCGTCTGGGCAATTTCACGATAGATGGCGCAGCTTTCCATCAGCTCTTCATGGGTGCCGCAGGCATTGATCCTGCCGCCGTCCATGACCACGATCATATCCGCATCCTGCACCGAGCTGATTCGCTGGGCAATGATGATTTTCGTGGTGTCCGGCTTGGTATTGCGCAGACCCTCACGCAGAAGGGCATCGGTACGGGTATCGACGGCGGAGGTGGAATCGTCCATAATGAGGATCTTGGGATTCTTCAGCAGGGCTCTTGCAATGCAGAGGCGCTGCTTCTGACCGCCCGAAACATTGGTGCCGCCCTGCTCGATATGCTCATCGAGCTTGGCGGGGAAGCCTTCGACAAATTCTGCTGCCTGCGCAATGCGGCAGACCTCCCACAGCTCTTCCTCCGTGGCATCGGCCTTGCCCCAGCGGAGATTGGAGGCAACCGTGCCGGAGAAGAGCACATTCTTTTGCAGCACCATCGCCACCTGATCGCGCAGGATGGACAGATCATAGCGCCGCACATCCACGCCGCCGACCTGAATCGAGCCTTCATTGACATCATAAAGGCGGCAGATCAGCTGCACCAGAGAGGTTTTTCCCGCGCCGGTGCCGCCGATGATACCGACCGTAGCGCCGGAGGGGATATGGAGCTGAATATCGGAAAGGGCATCCCGCTTTGCCTGTTTGGAATAGCGGAAGCTGACATGATCGAAATCAATGCTGCCGTCGGCGACCGCAGTCACGGGGTTTTCCGGGGTGGTGATATCCGAGGACGCATCGAGCACCTCGCAGATACGCCGCGCCGATTCCAGTGACAGCGTGATCATGACAAAAATCATGGACAGCATCATCAGAGACATGAGAATCTGAATGGCGTAGGTCAGGAGGCTGACCATATTGCCCAGCGCGAGCGTGGTGCCGCCGCTCCGGATGATCAGCTTTGCGCCGAAGAAGGCAATGGCCAGATTGCAGACGTAAATGGCTGCCTGCATAATGGGCTGGTTGAGGGCAAGAATTTTCTCGGCGTCGGTGAAGTCCTTGCGCAGGGTCTCGGAGGCATCGCCGAAGCGCTTCTGCTCATATTCTTCGCGGACAAAGCTCTTGACCACGCGAATGCCTTTGATATTCTCCTGTACGGAGGCATTCAGGTTATCGTACTTCCGGAATACGCGGCGGAACATGGGCATGACGCGCCGGATGATCAGGAAGAAGGCTGCCGCCAGCACGGGAATGATGAGCGCAAACACAAAGGCGAGATTGCCGCCGGAGACATAAGCCATGAAGAAGGCAAACACCAGCATCAGGGGTGCACGGACAGCAATGCGGATGATCATCATAAAAGCATTCTGCACATTGGTCACGTCCGTGGTCAGGCGGGTGACAAGAGACGCGGTAGAGAAGCGGTCAATATTGGAGAAGGAGAACTCCTGCACCCGGTAGAACAGGTCATGGCGAAGATTCTTCGCAAAGCCTGCCGCCGCCGTGGCAGAGGACTTGCCCGCCAGTACGCCGCAGCTCAGCGACAGCAGCGCGAGAACCACCAGAATCAGGCCGTAGCGGGTGATCACACCCATGCCGCAGCCTGCGGTGATCTCATTGATGAGGTTTGCCGTAATCAGGGGAATGATGCATTCAAGTATAACTTCAAGAGCAATATAAATGGGGGATAAGAGTGCTTGTTTTTTGTACTCTCTGACACAGGCCAAAAGCCGACGGATCATTCCATCGCCTCCATGCGGGAACGGATTGCAGCAAGGAATTCGCGGCTGTTGACAGCCTTCGGGGTCACAGTCTCATCTACGAGGTGGACAAGATCCTTCGTCATGATGCCGGCGGAGAGGGTGTCGATGCAGGCCTTCTCCAGACGGTCGGCAAAGGCGGAAAGCGCTGCATTGCCGTCCAGCTCGCCGCGCTTTCTCAGCGCGCCGCTCCATGCAAAGATGGTAGCCATGGGGTTGGTGGAGGTCTCTTCTCCCTGTAAGTAGCGGTAATAGTGGCGGGTCACGGTGCCGTGGGCAGCCTCAAATTCGGTGGTGCCGTCGGGGCAGACCAGCACGGAGGTCATCATGGCAAGAGAGCCGAAGGCTGTGGAGACCATGTCGCTCATCACATCGCCGTCATAGTTCTTGCAGGCCCACACGAAGCCGCCCTCGCTGCGGATCACGCGAGCCACGGCATCGTCGATCAGCGTGTAGAAGTAGGTAAGGCCGGCTTCTTCGTACTGCTTGGCGTACTCCTCGTCAAACACCTTCTGCACCAGAATCTTGAAGGTCTGGTCATACTGCTTGGAGATGGTGTCCTTGGTGGAGAACCACACGTCCTGATGGGTACTCAGGCCATAGGAGAAGCAGGAGCGGGCAAAGGAGATAATACTCTCATCGCGGTTGTGCAGACCCTGCAACACACCGGAGTTTTTGAAATCATGTACGGTTTCGCGGTAGAGCTCCTTGCCCTCGGTATCGGTGAACAGAAGCTCGGCCTTACCGGCGCAGGGTACGCGGAATTCCACATTCTTATAGATATCGCCATAGGCATGACGGGCGATGGTAATAGGCTTTTTCCATGTCTTGACCACGGGAGAAACACGGCTGACCATG
>JAZQOW010000064.1:0-11149 GCA_045628065.1 Faecousia sp. | reverse complement strand
ATCTTTGCCGCCCTCATTGGCATCCCCGTTCTGCGGCTCAAGCGCGACTATCTCGCCATTGCCACCCTTGATTAACCCGTGTTCACCAGCGCCGGGTTCCAGTGGAACGGTCTGGGCCGCATCACGAACGGATCCAACCTGCTGCGTAAGTATGTGAACTTCAACGACATCAACGTGCAGATCGGCAACACCGTCTACCACTTTGCCACGATGTTCCCCTTCTTCATTGCCACCCTGAGTATCCTCATCATCGTTCTGCTGGTGAACTCCTCTTACGGCCGGGCCTTTAAGGCTATCCGTGACGACGAGGTGGCGGCGGAGGCTATGGGCATCAACCTCTTTAAGCACAAGATGATGTCCTTCATCATCTCCAGCTTCTTTGCCGGTGTGGGCGGCGCTCTGCTGGCCATGTTCCAGACCACCGTGCAGGCAGCGCCCTTCCGCTCCTCCATGACCTATGAGATTCTGCTCATGGTGGTCATCGGTGGTATCGGCTCCATCTCCGGCAGCTGCATTGCAGCGTTCCTGTATATCGCGTGCTCTGAATGGTGGCTCCGCTTCCTCGACAGCGGCTCCCTGTTCGGTATTTCCGTACCCTTCTTCCGTGACGGCTTCCGCAAGGTGGTCTTCTCCGTCATCATCATGATCATTGTGCTGTTCTTCAGCCGCGGCATCATGGGCGATAAGGAGCTGTCCTTCTCCGGCCTTCTGCAACGAAAGAAGAAAAAGAACGAAGCAAAGGAGGCAGAAAACAATGGCTGAGAATGTCCTCCGACTTGAAAATGTGACCATGCAGTTTGGCGGCGTCATTGCTGTCAATAACCTCTCCATGGAGATCAACCGCGGTGAGATCGTGGCGCTCATCGGCCCCAACGGTGCAGGTAAAACCACCGCCTTCAACGCCATTACCGGCGTTTATGAGCCGACCAATGGCGCGGTCTACTTCCATGACCGCCTTCTGGTCAGCAATTATCCCCAGGGCAAGATGAAGAAGCTGTACGCGGGCGAAAATTTCGGGACTTATACTCACGCGGTTACCCACACGCCCGACTATATCACTTCTCTCGGCATCGCCCGTACCTTCCAGAATATCCGCCTGTTTAAGTCCATGACGGTGTTTGAAAATGTTCTCACCGCCATGCATCTGCGCAGAACCAGCAATTTGTTCTCGGCGGCCTTCCGCGCCAATCGAAAAGAAGAAGCCCAAATGCGCGAAGATACGGAAGAACTCCTGAAAATTGTGGATCTGTACGATGTCAAGGACGAGATGGCAACCTCTTTGCCCTATGGCAAGCAGCGCAAGCTGGAGATTGCCCGCGCACTGGCAACAAAGCCGACGCTTCTGCTTCTGGATGAACCGGCAGCCGGTATGAATCCGCAGGAGACGGAAGAGCTGACGGCCTTTATCCGCTGGGTCCGTGAGAAATTTGACCTGACCATTTTCCTGATTGAGCACCATATGAACCTTGTTATGGATATCTCGGACCGCATCTACGTCATTGATTTCGGCAAGAAGATCGCCGAGGGTGTGCCTGCGGAAATTCAGAAGAATCAAAAGGTCATCGACGCATATCTGGGGGTGGACGAAGATGAGTAACATTCTGGAAATTCGTAATCTGGTGGTTTCCTATGGCGGCATTGAAGCCGTCAAGGGAATTGATCTGGACATTGAAGAAGGCAAAATCGTGACCCTCATCGGCGCCAACGGTGCGGGCAAATCCACCACCATGAAGGCTGTTTCCGGTCTTGTCAAGCCGAAGACGGCATCCATCCTCTTTGAAGGCAAGGAGATCGTTGGCATGACCCCCGACCAGATCGTGTCTCTGGGCATTATCATGGTGCCCGAAGGCCGCAGAGTATTCCCCAACCTGACGGTTAAGGAGAATCTGCGCATCGGCGGTTACCTCCGCAAGGATGATCTGCGCGCCGATTTGGACTATGTCTATGAGCTGTTCCCCCGCCTGCGCGAGCGCGAATGGCAGCTGGCCGGTACACTCTCCGGCGGCGAACAGCAGATGCTTGCAGTCGGCAGAGCCCTGATGGCAAAGCCGAAGCTGATCATGATGGATGAGCCCTCTCTGGGTCTTGCCCCGCTGGTCGTGAAGGGCATCTTTGATATCATCCGCACGATCAACCGCAAGGGCATTACGGTTCTGCTCAACGAGCAGAATGCCAACATGGCACTCAAGACAGCCCATTGGGGCTACGTCATGGAGACCGGCTCCATCACCATGCAGGGCACCGGCATGGAGCTTTATGAAAACGAGCAAATCAAGGAAGCTTACCTTGGCAAATCCAAATAACACTTGAAAGCAAATCAGAGGAGCTGTGCAAAGCTATTGCACAGCTCCTTAATTTATAGATAGGTAGTCAAACAGCGCAGACCATGGTAAAATTATTTCATTGCCGTGAAAAATAATCCGGGGCTCATCTGTATTATATATGAAAGGAGATGACAGACACATGATGACGGAAGGCGCCAATGTTTTTATGTGTCGGATTGCCCGGGATTACGGCAAGATGCTTCTGAATCTGGCCTACAGCCGTCTCGGTTCACGGGAGGATGCAGAGGACTGCGTGCAGGAGGTGTTTGTGACCCTGCTGGACAAGCAGCCGGTTTTCCGGAATCCGACCCACGAAAAGGCATGGCTGATTCGGGCAACCATCAACCGAGCAGCCAATCTGCGAAAGAAAACAGCAGGCCGCTTCCTGCCACTGGAGGATATTCCGGAGCAGGCCGCACCGGAGGAACCGAGTCTCCTTTTTGCTGTCCGGGCATTGCCGGACAAATACGCGGCTCCCATTCATTTACATTATTATGAGGGCTACAGTCTGAAAGAAATTGCAAAGCTGCTTGACTTACCGCTGCCAACGGTCGGAACCCGTCTGGCTCGGGGAAAGGCGAAGCTGCGAGAAATGCTGAAAGGAGAATACGATGGACTGGAATGACTATCGCAAGGAAATCAATGATGCTGGTTTTGATCCCGAAGCGTCCCTGCGTGCTGCACGCCGTGCGGTGACAGCCTGGCAGGAACGAAAGGGAAGGTATCCAATGGAGCATACGAAAAAAACCATTCGTCTGGGATTCATTGCCGCATGTCTGGTCGTGGTGCTCGGCGCAAGTGCCTTGGCAGCCGTGGCCTCATGGAAACAGACGATTCGCTCGAATCTGGGTATCGAAGACGAGAATCCCATTGCCGAATATACGGAGTATGAAAGCAGCGAAAAACTCCAAAGGAACATGAACCTGCTGGCATCGGTGTGCAGCGGCAGACAGATGGATGCCTACTTTGCTCTGACCGATGTACCCGAGGATCAGGAGATTGAACTGAAAACTCTGGAATTCCGGGGAAATGACGAATCTACAGCAGAAAGCCCCGTGACGACCCTCATCACCCGTGCCGATTACAATGCAGAAAACAAAACATCTCTGGTTCGTTTCACGGTTATGGGGCGGGCTTTGGAGCAGGCGCAAGCCGTGAACATCGGGCTTGTCTGGCACGAGGAGCCGGAAGAGGATATCTATGCCGGCATCCGGAAGCTTCCGACCAATGAAGAAGGCGAGATCGTGGGTCTGGATGAATACATGGAGGACATCTATTCCCGGGTACTTCCCCGATATGAGCATATTCTTGGTCCCGTTGAAGTCCCTGTGACGGAATCTGAAATTCTCTGTGCCACCGGATCAGTACAGCTTTCCTGCGGCACGGTCACAGAGGTTCAGGTGGGCGCAGGATTTGTGGAGATCACCTTGGCGGGCATGGAAGCCCCCGGAACAGATCCGGACAAGGCACATACCGTCACTTTAGCACAGCAGGAGGCCATCACCGCTGCCCTGGCAGGTGCCACACTCCGCTTTGCCGACGGTACAGAGCAGAACATTGCCCAACTGGCATCCCCCTGGGCATCCGCCTGGGTCTTTGCAGACGGCGAGCCTTCCACAGGCCGGGTGCAGCACATCCTGTCCCAGATGCTCGATCTTCGTCAGGTATGCGCCATCGAACTCAATGGCGAAGTGCTGGAACTGAACTAAAGCGCAAAATGCCCCAGTGGCTTCCTTCAAAGGCCACTGAGGCATTTTCTGTTTACTTATTCTCTATTCACTCCTACTTATCACTTTCCAAAAATCGACCCTTTCAAAAAAGTAATAGTGAATAGTGAATAGTGAAGAGTGAATAAGTAAAAATCGACAAGCTTCTGACGAAGCTTGTCGATTTTTGGCAGGGGCACAAGGACTTGAACCCTGAGCCTACGGTTTTGGAGTGAGAATAACTATTTTACTTGTGTTTTTCAAACTTTTTTAGCTTACTCTAATTCACACTTTTAACCCCAAAATAGGTGCATATCTTTCCGTTTGTTTCCTTTGTTTCTACCGGCGTGAAATTTTAACGGACAAATAACGGACAACCAACGGACAGAAAATATCCTGTGATATGATACAGCTGCTTCAAGGATGAAATCTTATTCATGCAATTTCTCCTTGAGCAAACCTGAGCAAATCGGTCTGCACGGTGTTCTGCTGCTTTTGGTATAATTTGGTGCCGGAAATATTGCGCCCTTCTGTGGGCTTCCTGTGGGCTGTGTGGCAGGAAACAGAAGAAAGGCAGGACATTTCTGCCCGCTTCTGTCGCGCTATACCCCGCTGCTCTGGTGGCTGCTCCAGATGAAACAAGGACAGCCCCCGGAAGGACTGTCCTTGTTCTGCATCATGCGGTTGCTTTGAAAATGCGAGGGTCTACATTAAGAACGTCGCAGATGCAAAGGAACTCTTCGGCAGTAATCTTTCTCTTGCCGCTGACAATCCCATCGACAGCAATTCGAGAAAGGCCGGTATTCTCGACGAGGAACGAAGTTTTGATTCCGTTGTCGTCAAGATATGCCTTGATGCGTGCAGATAAGCTCATATTTTCACCTCCTTTCTGCTGCCATTGTATACTGATATAAGTATATTTGCAATATGGAAAATTACACAAGAATATACTGGTATCATTGTGCATTGCGTCTATTGATACCAGTATATTATTCTGCTATAATCATTCTGTAAGAATGTCATATAGACGGTTCTTCAATTCTCTGTGAAGGGATGGTTTCACATGACCATAAAAAGTGAAGCACAGAAAAGAGCTGTAGCAAAGTATAATTCAGCTCACTATGAGCAAATCCCTCTGAAGGTGAAGACGGGTCAAAAGGATGCCATAAAAAGCCACGCAGAGGCCAGAGGGGAGAGCGTGAACGGCTTTATTAATCGCGCTATCTCTGAAACCATGGTGCGCGACAACGAAGAATAACAGAAAGCCCGAAGGATGATATATACACCCTCCGGGCTTTGCTATGTTATCCGGCTTTGCCGGTTATATGATGCAGTGGAAAAATGGGGAAACACCGTCGCACTTGGCGCTTTCGTACCCCCTTACGCGTGCGTAAAAGGACAGCATACACTCGTCGCATTCGGCCCTGTCGGCGGCACTCGCGCGCGTGTAAACGATATCCGGCTTTTTCGGCACCCCTTACGCGCGCGAAGGGCTACATCCCAACGTGGGAAAGAATCATTCCCCCGGCAGGCTGTCTATTGTTTCCATGCAAGCGCGGCGGGTCTTGTGAATCTCTCCAGCTCTGCGAAAAAGGCTGGAGCAATAGCGCCTCATTTCTTCCTTGTTGGCTGCAATGTAATACCCTCGGCGCTTTCCTCTGGTGGTGGCGCATATCGGAACATGATTTCGGCGCTCTCGCTCTATGGCTGTTCTTAATTCGCGGGGTTCCATGCCCAGAAGGGCGCACAGCTCACTGGTGCTTTGGGCGTTCTCTGCTCCCTTGTGAAGATATTCGTGAATCATGTCTATTCGCTCCTCTCGTAGACCTCAGTTAGCATCTGGGCTATAGGGCATTTGTCAGAATCAAACGACCCGCAGTATTTGTCTGCAAAGTCACTGAAAGACTTCCTATCTGGAAAGCATACCCGGCTCCCACCGGTACAGTGAATCTCATATACACCTGTTTTTGTATTCTTCCTGTCCCAGTAGAAGTATGGGCACCTATATACCCGGTTTGAATATCCGAAGCTCATGTGCTTTCCCTCCGCATTGTCCAAATTCTGGTTGATTTATCATCGAATAGGTGATAGACTGAATGCGAAGTGCATATTGTTCCTGCGTTCCGGCCTCCCTGTGTCAGAGGGAAGCCGGATTTTTTATTGCTTGTAGCCCCGCAGCTTCTCCAATGCTGCCGCTTTCTGCTCCTGTGTGATGAATCCTGATCTTGAAGGACAAGGCGTTCGCATACTTTCACGAACAACCTCCTTGCACTGTTCGATGTGCTTCCGCGAATCTGGCTTATCCGCTTCCGGCTTTTTGTCAGGTTGTGAAGCATTGCCTGTGGAAACAATGGGGTTGTTCATAATACTCGGTGTACCCAGCTCCTTGACAGGGGTATAGGATTCCAATACCGCCCAGACACTCTGCGGTGTCTTTGCTGCCTCATGTTCGCGCCGCTGAGCTTCAGTGAAAGCTTGTTCCAAATCATGCCGGGCATACTGGAGATCACTTTCTCCCATCATTGCAAACTCCCTAAGTCTGGAAGCACTTCCAATGGCTTTACGCATTGTTGGAGAGAGCTTTTTAAATTCCTCTTGGCTGTTGTAAGTACTGTTGCACATAGCAATCTTGACGGATTCCCACTCTTGCGCGAAGGTAGGTTCTTGTGGTTCCTTCGCCTGACGCAACTCCTCCGCGATAGTACCGATATCCGGGAAAAAGTGGTCTGCGCTGGTGCTTATGTGCTTCTGGATGACCGCAGTGAAAAGGCCTGCGGGTTCGTTCTTGAAGTTTTCAAACCAAAGACGCATAGTGGTTTTTTGGGCTTCATCCGACACGCCTTTGAATTTATCCGGGTATGCAGTCTGCAAAAGGCCGAAGCAAGCTGCCAACTCATTTCCAGTCATTGAATTCCCCTCCTTGAATCATTCTTGCCGTTCTGTCAATACCGGATTCTGTGCCCGGTATTCCGGACGTGCAGCCGGCTTTGTTGGCATAGTTTCCTTCCAAAACCTTTTGAAAATTGCTTGGCTTGACAAACCAATCAAAGGTAATTGTCCAGCCTGACCTATTTTGCCCTTTGAGAAAATCGGACTGTCTGACCTTCTCAATTGCATCAAGCATGGTGTCCACTCCGTACTCATTCAGCCGGGCGAAAAACATTTTCCCTCGCTGTGTATTCTGCGTAACCTTTTGCACTTGTGCCAAACCAAGGCTATTCCATGCAGAAATAACGGGTCGCGGGTCAGCATGACCGCGACAATCTATCTCCGCAGGAGATAGATCATTACTACCTCCGTAAGGAGGTATAGATACAGAATCAGATACAGCAACAGATACAGAACCAGATACAGCTTCGTTTGCTTCATTTTGCTTAGCAAATGAAGCATTTGCTTCCTTTGCTTCGATGTTATTTCTTCTGCGCTCACCGCTTACTTTGCCGCCTTTTGTACCTGCTGCTATCCTTGCAGATCGCACCGCTTCCCATTTGGTTGCATTTTCGTCAAACACCTGCCGCATCCCGATAAATAAGATATTTGCATCCCCAGGAAGATCATTCGGCAGCTCGCCGCGGTCATTGAAGCGAAAGGCAGCCTTGAACAGTTTTCCTGCCGCTTCATCGGATAAAGCCTCGACCTGCTCGCGCCAGCTGGAGTAAACGATAAAAGAATTTTGCAATGTCATTCTTGGCTCCTCCTTTGTGCCTGCCCGGACACTGATCATGACGGGTTATCAAGAAACGCTTCCAACTTCGCCAGATTGACAAAGTACTTCGTGCCGGACTTTACAAAGCCGGTGAATTTCCCTTCAAGAATCCAGCGGCGCAAGCAGGAATAGGACAGGCCTGTTTGTGCAGCGGCTTCCCGCAGCGTGACCATCTTCGGCATAGACTATTCTCCTTTCTTGCTGTCCAGAGACAGCCGTTCAATGATTGACAGAATTTCAGCCTCCTTCTGTGCAGAAAGCTCCCGGCGCAGGCTCCTGGTCATGGTAGCTTCAGACACGCCGAGAGCATCGGCAATTTTCCAGAGCGGCACGTTTGCACGCTTGGCCGATTCTCTAATTTTGTTGTTTTCCTGTGAATGCTGCATAAATAATTCCTCCTTGACAAGTTGATTAAAATCACCTATACTGATGATGTGGATGACGATATTATATCTTTTCCATGACAAGTGCGCAAGAGGAACAAAGTCTTTTATTTTCACTGTATAATCGTGTATAGTGGATTCTATTCAACGAAGGAGAGATGTAGAGTGCAATTTGACACAGTTACCATAGCTAAAAGGTTAAGGCAATGCAGAGAAGAACAAGGATTATCCCATGATAGACTTTCTGAGCAATTGAAACTCAAATGCAGCGCCGAAATATCAAGAGACTCGCTGATTAATTATGAAATTCAGGAAAAAAATCATCCCCGATTCATGAAAAACGCAGGAATGAGCATAAAAAATCTATTTGCCTTAGCCGATTTCTATGGCGTTTCTACGGATTGGCTTCTTGGATTATCGGATATTCGTTCTCCGTCAATCGACGTACAGGGAGTTTGTGAATACACTGGGTTTTCTGAGAATACTGTTATAAATTTGCACAATCTAAATTGCGATGTGCCTTCAATACTGTCAACCTTGAATGAGATCATCACGAATAGAAAATTTGTGTTTTGGATAGCTGACCTCACAAACGCTTTTTCAATTATCGAAAGAGGCGCAAAATCATATCGACCAGAATCTGGAGAAGAAGTTCTTCGCAATCTTGCATCAATTTCAGCAGAAAATCGGATAAAGGAAGAAAATCACGAATGGTCTTACACTTTGGATTTGGATGAAACAGCGTATTATGCAGTACAGCGTGCCACAGATGCCATGCGGGAAATAATCCAACAAATGGCAGAATCCAGAGTGCAGCGATAAGATAAAAAAATGACCGCCCCGGGTGGAGCCGGGAACGGTCTGCAAGGTAAATCAGGACAAATCCAGATATAACCAACTGCAAGGCCATTATATCAGGATTTCTCCGAAACATCAAGTGAAAGGGGAATATTTATGGCAACAATCAAAAGACGCGGAAATTCCTTCCTGTTCCGCTGCTATGCCGGGTACGACCAGAAGGGCAAGCAGATTGAAAAGACCATGACTTGGAAAATACCAGAGGGAATGTCGGAGAAAAAGGCAGAGAAGGAAGCGAGCTATCAAGCAGCTCTCTTTGAAGAAAAGGTACGCACTGGGCAAAGCGCAGAGAGGAAAACCAAGTTTGCCGATTTCTGTGATCTGTGGATGAAAGACTATGCCGAAACGCAGTTACGGCCTAAAACCATCAGGCGTTACCGTGATCTGCTGGAGCGCATCAAGCCAGCTTTGGGGCACATCTATCTTGACAAGCTGCGTCCCACGCATCTGACAGCCTTTTACCGGGAACTGTCACAGGTAGAAAAGGCACAGCGTTACATAGCCCGAATTGACCTGAAAGCATTTCTGAAAGAGAAGAAAATCACCCAGGTCAAGCTTTCTGAAAGTTCAGGGATGTGTACAGCTACAATACGGTCTATCATTGTTGGGAATGCTGCCAATGCGGAAACGGCGCACAAAATAGCTGATGCTCTGCCCATTGACTTCGACAGGCTGTTCCAACCGGCAGGGGAGCCGCAGACACTTTCAGGGCAGACGATCCTGCATTATCACAGGCTGATTTCCGTTATCCTTCAGACCGCCGTAGAATGGCAGTATATCCCGGCAAATGCAGCTGAGAGAGTAAAGCCGCCAAAGGCCGAAGCGAATGAAGCGGGCTATCTTGACGATAAGCAGGCAATCCATCTGCTGGAGCTGCTGGAGGATCAGCCGATTCATTACCGCACCGCTGTTACTGTTCTGCTGTTCACAGGAATGCGCCGGGGTGAGTTGATGGGGCTGACATGGCAGGATATAGACTTTGAAAATAATACCATCGTGATTCAGCGATCATTGCAATACCTCCCGGAAAAGGGTGTGTTTGTAGACGATACCAAAACCAAAGCCAGCCACCGGGTAATTAAAGCCCCAGCTGCTGCTATTCACTCTTTGAAGCTGTACCGGGTGTGGCAGATGGAAAATGCCCTGCGACTGGGTAACTCATGGAATGAAGCCGGTCAGGTGTTTGTAACCTCCGAAGGAAAGCCCATGCACCCGGACACTATAACAAGCTGGTTCGGCAAGTTTATCAAAACCACCAATTTGCCGCAGATACATATTCACAGCCTCCGGCACACAAATGCCACCCTCCAGATTGCAAACGGTGTAGCCGTGACCACAGTTGCCGGAACGCTCGGTCATAGCAACTCTGGGACAACTTCAAGGGTGTACGCTCATGCCATCCAAAGCGCCGCTGCTGCCTCTGCTGAAATGCTCGATAATCTCTTGGCTCCGGCAAAAAAACGGGCATAACGGACAAATAACGGACAAACCATAATGCAGCAAAATCAAAAATGCTTCAGAAAGTTCAAAAAACACCGGGTTTCATGAAGAAACTCGGTGTTTTTGTGGCAGGGGCACAAGGACTTGAACCCTGAGCCTACGGTTTTGGAGACCGCCGCTCTACCAATTGAGCTATACCCCTATTTGGTGGGCCTTCGGGGACTCGAACCCAGGACCGACCGGTTATGAGCCGGCTGCTCTGACCAACTGAGCTAAAGGCCCCTGATCACCGTGTGAGTAATCATAGCATACAAGGGGAAAAAATGCAAGCGAAATATATGAAACCTTATATATTCTAGCGTGGAGGATATCCGTTAAAACCCTTTGTGTTTCAATGTCTACACCACACCATCCGTCTAAAAGGCAAAAATTATCGTTGATTCTAAAAAGGATACATTTAAAACCCACACATATATCAAGTGGGCATAGACAATAAATATCATATTGTTTATAATAGGGGCTGTCTGGAACTTTGATGAAAAATTATCGTCTATTTAGACAGACATATTAGAATTTGTGGAGGTGTTTTGATTGAGAAGAATCACAAGTATTATTCTGATTTTCTTGCTTTGTTTTGGTCTTGTAGGATGCTCTAAAACCTATCACGGAATAAGTGAATTGATAAAAAAAGCAAGAGAAGAACTTCCGATTTCTAATGCTGATACAGTTGAT
>JAZQOW010000063.1:0-8421 GCA_045628065.1 Faecousia sp. | reverse complement strand
CCCCAAGCCCATCGACGCTTTCTCTCAGGCAGAAATGGCTGCCTTTATTGAGGATAACAACATCCCCTGCCCCACCTGCGGCAAGCACAACTTTACCGATATCCGTCAGTTCAACCTGATGTTCAAGACTTTCCAGGGCGTTACCGAGGATGCCAAGAACACCGTGTATCTGCGTCCTGAGACCGCACAGGGCATCTTTGTCAACTTCAATAATCTCCAGCGTACCACCCGCCGCAAGCTGCCCTTCGGCGTTTGCCAGATCGGTAAGTCCTTCCGCAACGAGATCACCACGGGCAACTTCACCTTCCGCACCCGCGAATTCGAGCAGATGGAGCTTGAGTTCTTCTGCGAGCCGGGCACCGACCTTGAATGGTTCCAGTATTGGCGCGCCTTCTGCCGCGACTGGCTGCTGGGTCTCAACATGAAGTCCGAGAACCTCCGCCTGCGCGACCATGATCCCGAAGAGCTGTGCTTCTACTCCAAGGCAACCACCGACTTCGAGTTTATGTTCCCCTTCGGCTGGGGCGAGCTCTGGGGCGTGGCTGACCGTACCGACTATGACCTGAGCCAGCATCAGAAGGTCTCCGGCGTGGATATGACCTACTACGATCAGGCCAAGAACGAGCACTATATCCCCTACGTTGTTGAGCCGTCCCTCGGTGCTGACCGCGTGGTTCTGGCATTCCTCGTCGAAGCCTACGACGAAGAGGTTGTCGGTCAGGACAAGAACGGCAAGGACGATGTGCGTGTGGTCATGCACCTGCATCCGGCACTGGCTCCCTTCAAGGCAGCCGTCCTGCCCCTGAGCAAGAAGCTCTCCCCCAAGGCAGAGGAAATCTACCATATGCTCCAGAAGGACTTCATGGTGGACTTCGACGATGCCGGTTCCATCGGCAAGCGCTACCGCAGAGAAGACGAGATCGGCACCCCCTACTGCATCACCGTGGACTTCGAAACCATCGGCGATCCCGACAAGGGCATCGAGGCCGACAACGCCGTCACCATCCGCGACCGCGACACCATGGAGCAGGTTCGCGTCCCCATCTCCGAGCTGAAAGCATGGCTCGCTGAAAAGCTGGCATACTAATATCGTTCCCCCAAGGTGCTGCCTCCCAGAGGCAGCACCTTTTTTGTTTCACGTGAAACAAAAGCCTTCCACCTTGAGGCAATGTCATCAAACTAAGGCAGACGTTTCAAAAGAAAGCAAATGTCGATGTTATGCGATGCCGTAGGGGCGAACTGTGTTCGCCCGCTATCCGATTTAACCGACTGCTGATGAAACTGCAAGAAAGCACGGGCGAACGCAGTTCGCCCCTACGAGCTTACAGGAAATCTATTCAACTCTTAAGTTGATGACATTGCCTTGAGGGGAAGGCAGAATTGTTTCACGTGAAACGGAAAAAAGAGGAATTATGGATTGAAAACCGCAAAAAGTATGCTATAATATAGCATGCTGACAGACGCTGGAAGGAGGCGCGGGATGGGACAGATTGTTGCGATAGTCAACCAAAAAGGCGGCGTAGGGAAAACGACCACGGCGGTCAATCTCTCTGCGGGGCTTTACCGCGCCGGAAAACGGGTGCTGCTGGTCGATTTTGACCCGCAGGCCAATGCGACCTCCGGCTTTGGCGTGGAGAAGCGCAAGCTCAAGCGCTCGGTTTATGACATTCTGACCGGCAGCGCAAGCGCAAAGGATACCATCGTCCATACCGATAACGGCGATATCATCCCGGCAACCTCCGCGCTGGCTGGCGCGGGCATTGAGCTGACCGGTGTGGAAAAGCGCGAATATGTCCTGCGCGAGGCAATAGCACCGCTGACCGGGGACTATGACTATATCTTCATCGACTGCCCGCCCTCACTGGAGCTGCTGACCCTCAACGGTCTGTGCGCTGCCCAGTCGATTCTGGTGCCGGTGCAGTGCGAATACTATGCGCTGGAAGGGCTGTCCGATCTGATGGCGACATTGCGTGCGGTGAAAGCGCGGCTGAATCCGACACTTTCCATCTTCGGTGTCCTGCTCACGATGTTTGACGGGCGCACGAACTTCTCCATGCAGGTCGCGCAGGAGGTGCGCCGCCATTTCCCGGGAAAAGTGTTTTCAAGTGTGATCCCCCGGAACGTGCGCATTGCCGAAGCTCCCAGCCACGGCATGAGCGTCTTCACCTACGACCGCCACAGCCGCGGCGCAAAGGCATACGAGATGCTTGTGCAGGAAATTCTGAACAGGAGGCCATGATATGGCAAAAGGTCTTGGAAAAGGGCTTGGCGCTCTGCTCGGCGACTTCGATGCACCCCAGCCGTCCGAAGGCGTGACCAGTGTCTCGATCTATAAGGTCGAGCCGAATCCCGATCAGCCCCGCCGCAGCTTTGATGAAGAGGCTCTGCAAACGCTGGCCGATTCCATCACGGCGCACGGCATTGTCCAGCCTCTCACGGTACGGGAGCTGCCCAACGGCTATTACCAGATCATCGCCGGGGAACGCCGCTGGAGAGCCGCCCGACTGGCAGGACTTTCCGAGGTGCCCATTGTGGTCATCGAGGCAGACGACCGCAAGGTGATGGAGCTTGCGCTGGTGGAAAACCTCCAGCGAGAGGATTTGAATCCTATTGAAGAGGCAAAAGGCTACCGCGTCCTCATGGACGAATACGGCCTTTCACAGGAGACCTGCGCGAAGCAGGTCGGCAAATCGCGCCCCGCGGTGGCAAACAGCCTGCGCCTGCTGCAGCTTTGCCCCGAGGTTCTTGCCATGGTGGAGGAAGGAAGCCTCTCCGCCGGTCATGCCAGAGCCATTGTTGCCCTGCCCGGCAGCAGACTTCAGCAGTCTGCCGCCCAGCGCGTGCTGGCACTGCGCCTGTCCGTCCGGCAGACCGAAGCGCTCTGCAAAAAGCTCTTGCAGGAGCCGGAAAAAGAGGAAGAGCCAAAAACCCCGCCGCAGGTGGATTACTATGCCGAGTGCGCCCGCAGCCTTTCCCAAACCCTCGGACGCGGCACCCGTATCGTCACGGGCAAGAAAAAGGGTCGCATTGAGCTTGAATACTACGATCAGGACGATCTCCAGCGCCTGCTGGATGCCCTGCAAACCCTTGGAGGAACAAAATGAACGAAGAGAAAAAGAATGCACCGGTCAGCTCCGAAAAGCGGACGGCACTGCTCAGATACCTTGCGATCCTGTTTGCGGTAGCCTTTCTGCTGGTGCTGCTGTCCTATCTCATACAGGCCTTCCACTCCCAGTCCACGATTGACAAGCTGAACATAACCTCGGCAAGCGCCCTGCAAAATGCCGTGAGCCTTCAGGAGACCAACCGTGAGCTGACGCAGGAAAACAAAAACCTGAATGATGAGCTGGACGATGCCCGTGCATCCATCCTGGAATATCAGGAATCCATAAACGCCGAAAGCAAGGCTGCCGCCGATGAGGCGAAGCTGGCCGCCACCGAAGCCGTGCAGAAGGCCTATGATCTGCTCCTCATCGCAAGCAATGCAGCAAGCGAGGAAGAGAAGGCGCGTGCGCTTGAGGCTTTGAAGCAGGAAAAAGAATATCTTTCCGAGCAGGGGCTGAAGCTCTATGAGCAGCTCCTGAACGAGAACTAATGATAAAGTACAATATGAGGTGAATAAAATGCTGGATATTAAACGCATTAAGGACAATCCCGAAGCAGTCAAGGCCGGTTTCCGCGCCAAAGAAGTAGACTGTGATGCACTGGTCGATCGCATTCTGGAGCTGGACGTCGAGCGCCGCAACCTGATTGCCTCCACGGAGGCCAAGAAGGCCGAGCAGAACAAGGTTTCCAAGGACATCCCCAGACTGAAGAAGGCCGGCGAGGATGTGGCTCCCATTTTTGCCCGCATGAGCGAATTAAAGGCAGAAATTGCCCAGAATGATGCCGCTCTTTCCGATATCGAGGCCGAGTACCGCACCAATATGCTCTGCCTGCCCAACCTGCCCGATCCCGACCTGAAGCCCGGCGGCAAGGAAAACAACGAGCCCCTGCGCTACTACGGCGAACCCCACAAATTCGACTTCGAACCCCAGCACCATGTCGATCTGTGCACCAATCTGGGTCTGATCGACTATGAGCGCGGCGCCAATCTGGCAGGCTCCGGCTTCTGGATCTATCGCGGTCTGGGCGCACGTCTGGAGTGGGCTCTGCTGAACTACTTCATGGACTGCCATCTGGCCGACGGCTATGAGATGGTCATGCTGCCCCATATGCTGGAGTACCGCTGCGGCGAAACTGCCGGTCAGTTCCCCAAGTTTGCCGGCGAGGTTTATAAAATTGAGAACCCCACCGATGACCGCACCCACTTCATGCTCCCCACCGCCGAGACCGCACTGGCCTCCCTGCACCGCGATGAAATCATGAAGGAAAGCGACCTGCCCCATAAGCTCTTTGCCTATACCCCCTGCTTCCGCAGAGAGGCCGGCTCCCACAGAGCCGACGAGCGCGGCATGGTGCGCGGCCATCAGTTCAATAAGATCGAGATGTTCCAGTACACCCTGCCCGAAAAGTCCGATGAGGCTTTCGAAGAGCTGGTAGCCAAGGCAGAAAACCTGGTCAAGGGACTGGGCTTCCACTTCCGCACCGTGAAGCTGGCTGCCGGTGACTGCTCTGCCTCCATGGCCCGCACCTATGACATTGAAATCCAGATCCCGTCCATGAACGGCTATAAAGAAGTATCCTCCGTATCCAATGCACGCGATTATCAGGCACGCCGCGGCAACATCCGCTTCCGCAGAGAAGCCACCGGCAAGCCCGAATTCGTCCACACGCTCAATGGCTCCGGTCTGGCTACCTCCCGTATTTTCCCGGCCATGGTCGAGCAGAACCAGAGAGCAGACGGCTCCATCGTGGTGCCTGAGGTTCTCAGAAAGTATCTTGGCGGTCTGGAAATCATTGAAAAATAAGGAGACAAAAAATGGCAAAGAAAAAGAGCAAGATCCTTCAGGAATTCAAGGAATTCGCCATTAAAGGCAACATGTTCGACATGGCCGTTGGTGTCATCATCGGCGGCGCCTTCAAGGGTCTGGTGGATTCCCTCACCAACAACATCATCATGCCCGTCATCTCCGTCTTCACCGGCAACGTGAACTTCTCCCAGTGGAAGATCGCACTCGGCACGAAGGTCGTAGACGGCGAAGAGGTTGCCAACGAGCTGCTCTACGGCGACTTCATCAGCGCGATCATCAATTTCCTGATCATGGCCTTTGTTGTCTTCCTCATGGTCAAGGCCATCAACCGCCTCCGCGACCTCGGCAAGAAGGACGAAGAGCCCGCCGCTCCCCCCGAACCCACCAAGGAAGAAAAGCTCCTCACCGAAATCCGCGACCTGCTGAAGAAGTAATCCATAAAAACAGCCAGCGTGTCAAGAAAACCCTGACACGCTGGTTTTTTGCGCGATAAAAAAGCCTTCCCCTTGAGGGCAATGTCATCAACTTTACAGCAGCATATACGAAATGCATCGCCGTAGGGGAGGGACTTGCTCCTCCCCGATGGTAGAATCAGCACCTTCTGGAAAGCGTTCAGAAAACCAAGGTCGGATTCGGGAGGGGCAAGCCCCTCCCCTACGGCATCGCATAACATAGACACTGGCTCTATTTTGAAATTTCAGCCCTTAAGTTGATGACATTGCCTTCGAAGGGAAGGTGGACGGCGCAGCCGGACGGATGAGGTGTGCCCCCACCGACCGAGGTAGCCGCTCTGTTCCGGCAGCTCCACCTCATCCGCTTTACTTCGTTCAGCACCTTCTCCTCAAGGAGAAGGCTTAGAGCATCTGTGCTATTTCCATATATCTGCCCGGATAAAGGTGCGCCCTTTTCTGGAGGTGCCGCCGGGGTCTTGGAGGGTGGCTTTGCCGCTGCCGCGGAGGGTGATGATGTCGCCGGGGTGGAGGATCGCGTCCGGCTTGAGGCAGGGCAGGTCGTTGACGAATACGCTGCCCTGTATGATTTTCCCCTGCGCTGCCGTGCGCGACAGGCCGAAGATGCCGCCGCATACGCTGTCGAGCCGCAGGCTCTGCACCGTGAAGGTGACGGACTTGTATTCCCTGACCATGGGAGGTACTTCACTCAGCCCAACCTGCGCGACCCTGACCCCGCAATGGCCGATTTTTTCCAGATTTTGGCAAATATAATCCTGCACACTGCGCAGACAATAAAGATACGCACCGCCATCGACCATGCGGATATCCCCGAGGCTCTCCCGCTTGACCCCGAGCGCCATAAGCGAGCCGAGGTAATCCCGGTGGCCGGGGGTGCCGAAGGCAGCCGTGATGTGCACAGCGCCGATGGCCTCCGGCTCGCCCAGCTCCTCCTGCCATGAGGGTAGGAAAAATGCGCATTTGCGGTCGCAATCGGGATCGCCCCCGAAAAGCTCCATGGTGATCTGCGGCTCCGCCTTGATGCACCGGCTCAGCTCTGCCTGCTCGGCAAGGGTCAGGAAGGAAGTATTGGTCGGCGCGGCATATTTTTCCGCGCGGCCTGCCAAATCCATGGCACGGCGCAGTAAATCAGGCTCCATATTCGCTCCCGCTCCTTTTTTCCGTTTCGTTCATTGAGAATTTCTGTTGGAATCCACTCTAATTTATACACTATAACGGGCAAAAGGTCAAGAAAGGGAATTTTTTTACTTAAAATATACAATTCCGTGGAAAAATGCACTTTACTTTTCGTCCACATTGTGGTATATTACACGGTGTTAGCTTTTGCGGTGGTGACATTTTCCATCGTAAAAGTTGCAGAAAATGCACATACTCCTACCAAAGAGGGTATTATTTCGTGATAAAATATTTAGTTCGCGGCGGAAAGCCGCTGGAAGGCCGTGTGACGATCAGCGGCGCCAAGAACGCCGCAGTGGGCATCCTGCCCGCCACCTTGCTGGTCAACGGCGTTTGCAGAATTGAAAATGTGCCGGATATTTCCGATGTGCGGCTGCTGCTTGAAATTCTGGAGGTCATGGGCGCCGGTATTCGCCGACTTTCGCCCAATACGCTGGAAATCGACTGCACCCACGTCCATGATGGGATCGCCCCTGCCGATATGGTGCGCCGCATCCGCGCTTCCTACTACCTCATCGGTGCGCAGCTTGGCCGCTTCCGTCATGCCAAGGTCTCCCTCCCCGGCGGCTGCGATTTCGGGCCCCGCCCCATCGATCAGCACATCAAGGGCTTTGAGGCCATGGGCGCCGAGGTCTATCAGGACGGCGATTTTGTCATTGCCGCCGCTCCCGAGGGCTATCTCTCCGGCGGACGTGTGAATCTGGACGTTGTCAGCGTTGGCGCGACCATGAACATCATGATCGGCGCGGTTCTGGCCAACGGCAATACCATCATCGAGAATGCCGCCAAGGAGCCGCATATCGTGGACCTTGCCAACTTCCTCAACGCCATGGGCGCGAAAATCTCCGGCGCAGGCACCGATGTGATCAAGGTGCGCGGCGTGCACAGCCTGCATGGCGGTTTCTATTCTATCATTCCCGA
This sequence comes from Faecousia sp., assembly GCA_045628065.1. Lineage (GTDB taxonomy): Bacteria > Bacillota > Clostridia > Oscillospirales > Oscillospiraceae > SVMC01. Next base: position 941 of record JAZQOW010000063.1, on the reverse strand, counting down.
CCAGATCGAGGCCGGTACCTATATGGCCGCCGTTGCCGCAGTCGGCGGCAGCGTGCTCGTGCAGAACGTCATCCCCAAGCATATGGACTGCATCAGCGCCAAGCTGCGCGAGATGGGCGCCCATGTGGTGGAATATGACGACGCCATTCTGGTCGAAAAAACCCGCCGCCTGCGCAGAGCCAATATCAAAACCATGCCCTACCCCGGCTTCCCCACCGATATGCAGCCGCAGCTCGGCGTATGTGCCGCGCTGGCAAGGGGCACGAGCATCATCTCCGAGGGCATTTACGATACCCGCTTCCGCTATTGCGGCGAGCTCGTCCGCATGGGTGCCTCCATTCAGGTGGATACCAAGCTGGCGGTCATTGAAGGTGTCGAGCAGCTGCACGGCTGTGCCGTCAAGGCCTGTGACCTGCGCGCCGGTGCGGCCATGGTCATTGCCGGCCTTGCCGCCGATGGCGAGACCATCATCGAGGATGCCCACTTCATCGAGCGCGGCTACGAATGCTTCATCGATAAGCTCCAGTCTCTGGGCGCGGACATTCGCCGCATCGAAACCCCCGACAAAGTGCAGGCGCAAAGCGCCGGTTAACCATAATCTCAAACGGAGCTGCCTATGATAAGCAGCTCCGTTTTTTCCAAAGTCAGCGCCAGTCAAAGGCTCCCCCCGGAAGGCAATGTCATCAACTTAAGACAACGCTTTGCTGTTCGGTGGCAGGCACCCCCGTAGGGGCGAACTGTGTTCGCCCGCTCCGGCTTGCAGCATAATCAAATGTCGCCTAAATCGGCAAGCGGGCGAACGCAGTTCGCCCCTACGGCGGGTCTTGTAATTGGGGACGCGGGGAGGAGCAAGCCCCTCCCCTGCGGCGATACATTCCGTATATGCCGCTGTTCTTTGGAAGGAGCACAAATCACATTGATTCCAAAGGAGTCATTACTTA
>JAZQOW010000062.1:0-37811 GCA_045628065.1 Faecousia sp. | reverse complement strand
CATGGGGGTAGCAGCCTTGAGAGCCTTGGTATCGAACTGGGGATGCAGCAGCGTGTCGAGATTTCTGGGGTCGATCATGGAGACGGCCTGCTTCTCGGAGATCATGCCTTCGTCAACCAGATCGCAGGCGATGCGCAGAGCAGCCTGTGCGGTACGCTTGCCGTTGCGGCACTGGAGCATATAGAGCTTGCCGTCTTCTACGGTGTACTCCATGTCCTGCATGTCGCGGTAGTGATCTTCCAGAATGGAGCAGGTCTCTTTAAACTGGGCATAAGCCTCAGGGAAGAGCTCTTCCATCTGTGCGATGGGCATCGGGGTGCGGACACCGGCGACAACGTCTTCGCCCTGTGCATTGACCAGGAATTCGCCCATCAGCTTCTTTTCGCCGGTAGCGGGGTCGCGGGTGAAGGCGACGCCGGTGCCGGAGGTATTGCCCATATTGCCGAAGACCATGGGCATGACGTTAACGGCAGTGCCCCAGGAGTAGGGGATGTCGTTATCGCGGCGGTAAACATTAGCGCGGGGGTTATCCCAGCTGCGGAAGACGGCCTTGATGGCCTCGAACAGCTGAACCTTGGGATCATCGGGGAAGTCTGCGCCGATCTTGGACTTATACTCAGCCTTGAACTGGTCAGCCAGGATGTGCAGGTCCTCAGCGGTGAGGTCTACGTCATAGGTGATGCCCTTTTCTTCCTTCATCTTGTCAATGAGCTGCTCGAAATACTTCTTGCCAACCTCCATGACAACGTCGGAGAACATCTGAATAAAGCGGCGATAGCAGTCCCATGCCCAGCGGGGGTTGCCGGACTTTGCCGCGATGGTATTGACAACTTCTTCGTTCAGGCCAAGATTCAGGATGGTATCCATCATACCGGGCATGGAGGCTCTTGCGCCGGAGCGCACGGAAACCAGAAGCGGATTTTCCTTGTCGCCAAATTTCTTCTCGTTGACCTTCTCCATTTCTTCAATGGCATCCATAATCTGTGCCTGAATATCTTCATTGATCTGGCGGCCATCTTCGTAATACTGGGTGCAAGCCTCAGTGGAGATGGTAAAGCCCTGGGGGACGGGCAGTCCGATAATGCTCATCTCTGCCAGATTAGCGCCCTTGCCGCCAAGCAGTTCGCGCATGGTTGCGTTGCCTTCACGGAAGGCATATACATACTTGTGTGCCATAGTATTGTTACCCCTTTCTAGTGCAGAATCATTTCCATGAATGATTTCCTTCATTTTTTCATGATGACATTAGTTACAACTTGAAATATTATCATAAACCGTCTGTAAACGCAATCCTTTTTTTGAAAAAAAAGAGAGGATTTCCAAAGTTTTTTCAGATACATCCCCTCCATTCCGTATAAAAAGATTGATTCACAGCGCTCTGACAGGAAAACACGCCCTTTCATGAAGCTAATCTGTCAAATTTTCTAAACCGATGCGATAGGCATAAAATTATAGATCAAAAAAAGAATGCGGACGCTTGCAATTCTTCCGGGTTGACTGTATAATACGGCTATACTTTTTTCGGTTTTTCCCGGGAAAAATTCTCCTTTTTCCCGGTGTGAAAAACTTATTTTGCATAATCATGTCCGAGAGCCTTCATCCTCGGGCAAAAACAATGAGAAAGGATTACGATATGAAAAAACTGACCGCTCTTGTGCTGGTATTCTGCCTGCTGGCCTGCATGCTCTCCGGCTGCAAGTCCAAGACCCCCGCCGAACCCAACTCTGCCGAACCGCAGGAAGGCCCCGCCACGCTGGCGCTGGTCGTTGCGGGCTCCTTTGGCGACCGCTCCTTCTATGATTCCTCCCGCGAGGGCGTGAATCAGCTGGCGCAGGATTGCAACATCAAGGTGACCACCATCGAATGCAACAACGAAAACCATGAGCCCCAGATGCGCAACGCCGCCGACCATAATGATATTGTGGTCTGCGTCGGCTGGGAATTCTATGATATTGAGACCGTCGCTCCCGATTATCCCGATGTCAAGTTCATCTGGATCGACAACGCCACCAGCGAACCCATCGACAATGTGCTGAACATCACCTATGCCCAGAACGAAGGCTCCTTCCTCGCCGGTTACATTGCCGCCGCCCTGTCCACCAACGGCTGCATCGGTGCGGTCGGCGGTGAGGACAGCGACACCATCAACGACTTTATCGTTGGCTACAAGCAGGGCGCTGCCGCCTACAACCCCGAAGTGAGAGTCGAAGTCAACTACACCGGCACCTATGACGATGCCGCCGTCGGCAAGGAATGTGCCCTTGCCCTCCACGATCAGAGTGCAGACATCATCTTCCAGATCGCTTCCGCAGCAGGCGCAGGCGTCTTTGAGGCCGCCAGAGAAGAAAACTTCTATGCCATCGGCGTAGACTGCGACCAGAAGTATATTGACCCCGAATATATTATATGCTCCATGAAGAAGGAAGTCGGCCAGTCCATTTATCAGGCCGTCAAGGATTACCTGAACGGCGATGCCTCCCGCTTCGGCACCACCTGGGTCACCGGTCTCTCCGACGGCTATGTCGGTATCGGCTACGGCACCCCCGAGATGGAGCAGCAGGTCCCCAACCCCCTCAAGGATCAGATCGAGGTTATGACCCAGAAGATCGTCTCCGGTGAGATCACCGTGGAAAGCACCAGACAGTAAAACATTTAGGAAGGCTCCCCCTTCCAGGGGGAGCCTTTTAACGTCTGTTTTTGGAGGAACTATGAGCGCGAAAAAATGGCTCGTTACTTTTATTTTGACGGCACTGCTGCTGGCATCCGCTCTGGCGGTATTCAATGTGCTCACCGATCCCTTCGGCGTATTCGGTGACCGCCTGCTGAACTGGTACAGCTATGACGAGACCAACAACCCCAGAGCTGCCAAGGGACAATATCTGCGGGGGCACTTGGACGATTACGATTCCTATATTCTCGGCTGCTCCTCCACCAGCTCCTATCCGGTAGCGGCGCTGAATGAGCTCTATAATGCCAGCTTCTACAATTATATTGTATACGGCGCAGACATGCTCGATACCGAGCAGATGGCAAAGTGGCTATTAGAGCATGATGATGTCCGCTATATTTTCCTCAATGTCTATATCGACAACGGCCTGAGCTATGACAACGAGAGCAACCCCTATACCTATTCCATGCCGTGCTATATGGACGGCAGCTCTCCCCTGCGCTTTTACAGCCGCTTTGCCTTCGCCAGTCCCTCCTATGGGATCGCCAAACTGAAGGCGCGAAAGGCCGATACCTGGCTTCAGCAGTCCTTCGATGTTTTCCTCCCGGAAACCGGCGAATACGACAAGCGAAAGCGGGATATTGAGCACATCGGCGCACTGGACAAGTATCTGGAGAGCTATCCTGTGTTTACCGATTACCCGCAGACGTTCATGAACCTGAACACGAAAACACAGTGCATGGAAAGTGTTGCGCGCATTCGGGAGCTGTGCGAGCAGCACGGTGCCGAGCTGATCGTCGCAGCAGCGCCGCTGTACTGCGATTATCTGAACAATTTCGACACCGCCGCCGTGCAGCTCTTCTACACCGAGCTGGCACAGGTGACGGATTTCTGGGATTTTTCCTACAGCTCTGTCAGCTTTGAGCCACGCTATTTCTATGACGGCACCCATTTCCGCAATGCGGTGGGGGATATGATCGCTGCCAGACTCGGCGGGGACACCGAGCGCTATGTGCCGGAGGACTTCGGCTTCTATGTGACAAAGGAGAATGCCGCCGAGCATTTTGCATCCAGCTTCTCCGCTGCCGCCCTGCCCGAGGAGGAGATCAGCGCGCAGGTTTCCATCCTGACCTATCACCATCTGGACGATACCTCGGGTGCCGCGACCATCACCCCGGAGAATTTCGAGGCGCATATGCAGGCGCTTCTGGACGCTGGCTATACCGCCGTCAGCCTCCGGCAGCTGGAGGACTATGTCCTTCATGGCAAAGACCTGCCCGAAAAGCCCGTGGTCATCACCTTTGACGATGGCTACGAGAGCAACTACACGCTGGCCTACCCCATTCTACAGAAATATCAGATGTGCGCCACAATTTTTGTCATTGGCGCTACCTTGGGCGCGGATACCTATAAGGATACCGGCGTCTCCATCCACCCCCATTTCAACGCGCAGCAGGCAAAGGAAATGGTCGATTCCGGCCTGATTTCCATCCAAAGCCACACCTTTGACATGCACCAGAGCACGGAGCTGGACGGTGAAAACGCCCGCACCTGCGTCCGGATGCTGGAAGGCGAGACCGAGGAAGCATTCATCACGGCAATGCGGGATGATTTCTCAAAGAGCCAGAATCAGCTCTCCGCCATCACCGGCCAGACCCCCTATGCCCTGTCCTATCCCACCGGCATCTATAGCGACCTGACCCAGGCCATCGCCCGCGAGCAGGGCTTCCGCATGACCTTCACCTCCGACGGCGGCACCAACACCCTGGTTCGCGGCCTCCCCCAGTCCCTCTACGCCCTCGCCCGCACCTCCATCCCCGGAGATATGAGCGCGGAGGAGCTTTTATTGATACTATCTTGATAGAACATCCTCCCGTAGGGGCGAGCATCGCTCGCCCGCTATCCGATTTAACCGACTTTTTCTATAGATGCAAGATAGACTGGCGAGCAATGCTCGCCCCTACGGCGACACATTGCATCTTTTAGTAAAGGATATATCAATATGTTTGCAAAGCGTAAACCAAATCGGCTGGATAACTATGATTATGGGAAAAACGGGGCGTATTTTATTACAATTTGCGTCAAAGACAAGCTGCCCATCCTTTCAGCAATCAATGGCACTCCCGAAGCGGATTGTCTGTTGAACCCGAAATTAACAGAAATCGGGATGATTGCAGAACATGGGATTCAATCCATATCTTCCTGCTATGAAATTGTGTCCGTTGATAACTATGTTATCATGCCCAATCACATTCATCTGATTATTCGCGTGGATAACGAACGTGGGCGTTCAATGCTTACTTCTACAACCGTATCCCGAATCATTCAGCAATTTAAGGGCTATGTAACAAAGCAATGCGGGAAGCCAATCTGGCAAAAATCATTTTATGACCATGTCATTCGCGATGAGAACGATTATCGGAGCAAATGGCAGTATATTGACGAAAATCCTGCCAAATGGAGCGAAGACAAATTATTCGCACAATCATTGTAACATCCGAAATCTATGATACGAGAGGCCTGAATAGCGCATATATCTTAATTTGATGTCGGTTGAATCGGATGGCGGGCGAGCAATGCTCGCCCCTACGGCAGTCCCATGCAATTGAAAAAACAAAGGTGCTGTCTCAGAATTATTTTGAGGCAGCACCTTAATATTATATTGTATTCCGTTCTTTCTTTTTGCGCGGGATGGATGCCGCGTAGGCGCTGTTGCACAGGCCGAGGAAAGCGGAGAGGCAGAAGAGGGTTTCGATGCCGAGGACCTTCCAGATCCAGCCGCCGAAGAGGGCAATTAAAATGGTAATCAGATGGTTGACCGAGACGCCGGTGGAGATGGTGGCGCGGATCTCCTCCTCATCGTCCGACAGGTCCTGCACATAGACATTGGAGGCCATGGAGGCAAGGGAAATGACGGAGTCGAGAATATAGTTGACGCAGCAGATCACAAAGGCGATATCCTTCGGGAAAATGTGGTGCGCAAAGCCGTAGAAGAAGCACACGATCACGAGAATCAGAGTATCGGAGATCATCACCACCCGGTAGCCAAGGCGGTCGATGATTTTTCCCACCAGCGGGGAGGCAAGGAAGCAGCAAATCGCGGAGACGGCAAAGAGCAGGCTGATGACTGCCGTGCTTGCGCCGTAGAACAGGATGAGCACATAGGGGCCGAAGGTGAAGAAAACCTGCTTTCTTGCACCGTAGAAGACCTCCAGCCAGTAGAATTTCCTGAATTTCCTGTCAAAATAGAAGCGATGACCGTTTTCATCCGCCTTGCTGTTGCCCTTCATGCGCAGCGAAATGAACGCGCCGAGGGCGGTCGCCACGGTGGCCGCAAAGAAGAAGGCGCGGAAAGCCCTTGCGCCGGAGATAAACAGGAATGCGATGATGACCACCACAAATCCGGCCAGCGTGCCGATCTGGTTTGCCGCATTGAGAAGCCCCAGTGCCGCGCCGCCCTTCTGGGGTCTGGCATAGACCAGAGCAAGAGAGGTTCGCAGGCTCAGCTGGATATGCTCGCCGATAGAATAGATAAAAATAACCACCGTGAGCCATACCCGGTTCGGGGGGATCAGGCCGTGCAGCGCCATGCCGATGATCATCACGAACGCGCCGATTTTGTAAATCGTCTCGGCGGAGAAGGTATAAAGCGCGGCCAGAATGCCGACCAGCAGAAGTCCCGGCAGCTCCCGGAAAAACTCCGTCACGCCGCGGTCAAATTCGCCCATAGAGACAATTTCCGCCAGATAATTGTCGATCACGCCTTTATAAAGCCCATAGGACAGCCCGATCAGTGCCATCGAAGCCAGCAGCGGGACATAGCTCGATTTTTCCTGAAAGGTTGCCCTCATGGAAGCAAGCGGGGATTTCATTTCTCTTCATCTCCCAATAGTCATTAACCATAGAATAGCACAGCTTGGGAGGAAGGTCAACCAAGGAGAAAAGAGAAAATGGAGGCTTTGCCAAGGCAGAACTTGTGCTTTTTATCGGAATTTCGCCCATTCCTCCCAAAGGGCAATGGCGGCTTTGGCATGGGACGAGAGGCGCTTCAGCCGCCCCTGAAAGCTTTCCGGCGTATCAAACAGGTGCAGAAGCAGCCGGTTTTCCTCCGTGATCGCCTGATAGCAGCACTGGAGCACCTCAGAGAAGAACGCGGGGGAAGCGGGCGCTTCCAAAACGCTCTCCAAGGGAAATGCCACCGTTTCCTCCACCGGGCGAAGCTCTGCCCAGCCTTCTAAATGAGAGAGGAATTCCGGGAAGGTCTCCTTCGCCGGGTGATAGCAGGAAATGGGAATTGCTGCACTGCCATCGCAGAAGGCTTCCGGTGCCGCCGTGGGAAAGCGGGCGGACAGCGCCGCCGTAAACGCAACCGCTTCCGGGCATACCGGGCGCTCGAAATCCAGAACCAGCACGGATGCGCCCCACCGCTCTGCCTCCCGGGCTACCGCCTCCCAGCTATTTGGCAGACCGCCCCGGTCATCAAACACCAGCGCATCCACCCTGCCCGATCCCTCCGGGCGATGCACCTGCCCATCCGGCAGCGCGAACCATCCGCACGCGGCAGTTTTTCCCTCCGGCTCGTCCGAACCCGGCGCGGGAATAAAATAGAGGGGCAAAGGCATGGACAAACCTCCTCCCGTTATGTATAATGAGATTACCTTATAGAACATATGCAAGGAGATTTGGAACAATGCCTTTTTCCTTTCTTCCCCGCCGAATTTATCCTTCGCTGACCGCTATTGACCCCGAAGCACTCTGCCGGGACGGCGTGCAGCTTCTTATGCTGGATTTTGATAATACCATTGTGCCCTATACCACCAATACCCCCACCCCCGAAATGGCGCAGTGGCTTCAAAAAGCACAGGCTTCCCCTGTGCAGCTTTGCGTGGTTTCCAACAGCAAAAACGGGCGCGTGGTGGATTTCTGCCGGGAAAATGCGATTGACTGCATCACCCGGGCAAAAAAGCCCTTCTCCCGCGGCATTCGGGAGTGTCTGACAAAATACCATACGGCGGCAGAGAACGCCGCGCTGGTGGGCGACCAGATTTTTACCGATGTGCTAGGCGCAAACTGCACCGGCGTGCGTTCGCTTCTGATTCCCGCCATACATAATCACAATATCTGGCTGAAGCTTCGCCATGTGGCAGAGCTGCCCTTTATCTATCTGGCCAGAGGCAGGAGGGCTTGAGCATGGACAATCTGGAAAAAATCCGTTCGCTTTTATCCGATGACCTGACCGCCGTCCTGCTCACCGGGGAGGCCAGCCGCCGCTATGCATCCGGAGTGGATGTAGACGAGGGCATGTGCCTGATCAGCGCAGAAAAAGCCTGGTATTTTACCGACGGCAGATATCTGGAGACGGCGCAAAATCAGCTGCAAGAGCGCATGGAGGTTCTGCGCGTCACAGGCAGCCATACCTATTCCATGCGCATCAGCGAGGTGCTGGAGAGCTGCGGAATCGACAAGGTCGGGATTGAAGAAGAAAATATGACCTACGGCGCGTATTCCCGTCTGGCATCCTCCCTCCCGGCCTCCCTGATCCCCTGCCAGAAGAAGCTCGATGCCCTCCGCCATTCCAAAGCAGCGTGGGAGCAAACCCTCATGCGGCAGGCGCAGGCCTTGACAGACGGCGTGTTTTCGGAAATACTCTCCGCGATCCGCGAGGGCATGACAGAGAAGGAGCTGGAGGCAGAGCTGATTTACCGCCTTTACCGCGCCGGTGCGGAAGACCTGAGCTTCCCGCCCATCGTGGTCTCCGGCCCCAACGGCTCCCTGCCCCACGGCAAGGCGGGCAGCCGCAGGCTGCAAGCCGGCGACTTCATCACCATGGATTTCGGCATCATCAAAAACGGCTATTGCTCGGATATGACCCGCACCGTTGCCCTAGGCCATGCAACGGAAAAAATGCGCAAGGTTTATGACACCGTATTGCGCGCACAGGAAGCCGGAATCGCCGCCACCCGCGCAGGCGTGAGCGGCGCGCAGGTCGATGCTGCCGCCAGAGAAGTGATCGCAGCCGCAGGCTACGGCGCCTTTTTCTGCCACAGCTACGGCCACAGTCTGGGTCTGGAAATTCATGAGGCACCCAATTGCAGCCCCGCCAACCACCTCCCCCTGCCCGCAGGCGCGGTCATCTCCGCCGAACCCGGCATCTACCTCCCGGGTGAGCTCGGCGTGCGCATCGAGGATGTGGTCATCGTCACCGAATCCGGCTGCGAAAACATTACCGGCAGCCCGAAGGAACTGATTATTATCTAAGTACAACAGAAAAAACATCCGAATACAGCGCGAAGGGGGCTCTTTGCCCCCTTCGCCCTTTACGCACGCTGTGTGTATCCTCTGCCGCTGTTCCGAGCATTCTCTCGCAGCTCTTACTTTGTGATAAACGAGCGCAGCTGTTCCACCTCGAGCTCGCTCATGCCGCCTGCGCGAAGGTAATTCGCGGCATCCTGAACATAATCTGCGCTTTTCAGCACGTTCATATCCTCCGTGCCGTGCAGATACGATACAAAGGGATCAAAGTACAGCGCGGAGATCGCTTCGTATTTTTCCGGGGTCGTCTCGGAAGTTACATCATAATAATTTGCATAGGTTTTCATATAATCCACGCGCATTTCTTCATAGGTTGCACCTGCCAGAGCCTCCAGGAGCATACATACAAAGCCCGTGCGATCCTTGCCCTCCATGCAGTGGATATATACAGGCCCGGATGCGTTCAGCAGCTCCTTCAGTCCTGCGGCAAGCTTCTGCTGATATTCCTCGGACTGATAAGCAGAGCCCATGTCCAGCAGGACCATCTGACCGCCTGCATAGAGGTCGGCGGCGTAGGGGGATGCAAAATCCGCATCGGCCTGATATCCTGCCATGTCCTCATCGGAGTCTGCCAGGTCGATCACAAAACGGATGCCGGTTTTCTCCAGAAGTGCATCCGTATAAGCAGCTCGTCCGCGGCTGTTATCGACAGGGGAGGTGCCCCGGAACAGGAAATCTTCCTTCATATTTCCGCCGGACAATGCGCGGAAATTGCAGAATTCCTCGCTGCTGTCATAATCCGCATACTCGAAGGAATACACCTGACCAAGCGCATCCTGCACGGCAAAATATTTTCCGGCTTCCTTTAAAGTGATCGTCACAGCATCCTCTTCCGAGAGCTTTGCCTGCTCCCAGATACCCATATTATTATAGGTAATGCTGATGTTCGAAAAGCCCGGATATGCAACAATGACAGGCGCATTGTTCTTCACATAGTAGCCGTTATAGAAGGGCACATCCGAAATGGTATAACCGTTTTCAAACGCGATATCGCAGCTGTCGCCCAGATGGAATCCCGCCTCTTCAAATGCCTCCGGCGAGAGGGAAACGGTTGCCGAATTATACTTCGTATCTCTGCTTACGCTGCCGGTCACTTCGACCGCCTTATTTTTTGTGCAGCCTGCAAGCAGCAAAAGGCAAATTGCAATAGCAAAAATTCTGGTTTTTCTTTTCATAGAATTCACTCCTTTTTTTGTGGATAATTTCATTGTATACCCGGTTAAGGGAATTTTCAATAGCAAAAACCGCAGATACCTCTTGAAAGCATCTGCGGTTTTGTGCAGCTTTTCGGCAAGCGTGTTTTCGGACGCGAGCCGATTATTGCGCCTCGTTCAGGCGCTTTTTTAATGCCTCCACGGCTTCGGCGACCAGCTCATTCATCGTCAGGCTTTTCACGCCCACGACCTGATTGGAGCAATGGCTGACCGGGAGAAGCAGCTTGACCGCTCTGCTCTGACCGATGGCTACTGCCATGGAAGGGGTAATTTCCCCGAACAGAGAATCGGCAGAGAGAATGCCGATCGGCCCGATGATGACATCCGCATCCCGGCAGGCAACGATCACCGGGTTCTCCCCGGTAGCGCCCCACTTTGCGCCGCCCTTGAGCATGGCGCTGGTGGCGATGCCGTTGGTCCCAACTGCGAGCAGGTCGCAGTTCAGATTTGCTTTTACGATTTCTTCCGCCAGAAGCTGCCCCAATCGGCCGCCCTGACCGTCAATAATTACGACTTTCATATGATCCTCCTGCGCATAGGACGATGGTGCGTTCTTTCTTACGTATTATACATCAAAAACAGTTATGACACAATATGGCTATTCGCCCCTCCAGCCGAAGAAATCCTCATATACTGTAAAATGCCGATATCCCGCCCCGGCCTGCGCACTGCACAGGAGGTCAGCATCAGGAGAAAAAGAATGGCTTTTTTCATAGTATTGTTCCCTCTTTATGACAGGCAGTATGAGAAATCATGCGTATCGGCAAAAAACAAAACAGAAAATAGTTTCCATTATGTTTTTTGCCGATATGATCACGCTCAGAACCATTTTTTCTTTTTGCCGATGATAACAAACAGCACAACAACCGCCACGGACAGGAGGGTCACAAACAGGTAGCCGAAGCGCCACGAAAGCTCGGGCATATATTTGAAGTTCATGCCATACCAGCCAACGATGATGGTGAGCGGGAAAAAAATCGTGGTCAGGATGGTCAGGGTCTTCATCGTGCTGTTCATCCGCTGGTCAAGCAGGGAGGCGTAGGCATCCTGAATGTGGTCGGCGATAGTCAGCATCAGGGTCATATCATCGCGCAGGCGGGTGAGCTTGCTGATGAGGTTGGAGATGTAGATCAGGTGGTCTTCATCCAGAATCTCGTTTTCATTGTCCGAAAGCGTTTCCGCGATATCCATGATCTGACCGTAGAAGCTGTAATACCGCCCGATTCTTCTCTTGACATTCAGCAGCTCCACATTCAGCTGCGCATCGTCATCTCCATGGACGATGGATTCCTCCATTTCCGTCAGCTGGTTTCGGATTTCCTCCGATACCGTTCGGCTGCCGGAAAGAAGCGACTCCACAAAGCAGGAAAGGAAGCGCTCCTCATAGATTTTGGCGCAGGGATATTTTCGGATGGCGCTGAAAAAGCTGTTGATCGTGGAGCTGTCCGTATCGTCAATATCCACGATGAGAAGGAAATTGTGCTTGATATACAGGGAAACCGCGTCATCGTGCCCGTCTCGGTTGATGATGCGCAGCGTGGCAAAGGTGTAGTCTCCGTGCACATCGACACCCGTCTGATAGATCGGGTTCATGGTCTGACTGGCTAAGATGGTCTCCTCGTCAAAGCCGAAGCGCTTGCCGCAGGACAAGAGCTCTTCGCTGGAAACGCAGCCCACCGTCAGCACCTCCGGGTCGATGTGCTTGCCGTCTGTCTCTACCAGTTCATTGCGTATCTCATAAAACATACGATTTCTGCCTCCCCAAGCATCTGTGTGCTTCCATTATATCACAGAATCGGGAGCTTGAACATACGAATATCACAGGATGCAGTACGCAAACACCGCCCAGAATTGCAGGGCGCTGCCGATCAGGACGAACACATGAAACGCAGAGTGCATATACCGCTTGCCCTTTTTCCCGCCGATGCCGTAGAGGACTGCCCCGACGGTATAGGCAATGCCGCCGGCAAGCAGGAGCACGAAGCCATTCCACGTCAAGGCGCGGATGGTCGGCTTTAGGAAGAAGATCACCGTCCAGCCGATGCCGATATAGCAAATCATGGAAAGAATGCCGTATTTGTTGTGGTCGATCGCAGTAAAAACCGTGGCAAACGCACTGATGCCCCACACCAGACCGAAGATCGTCCAGGCAACGCCGGGGCTTTGCTCCCGAAGGGGGCCAAACAGGATGGGGGTATAGGTTCCGGCGATCAGGAAATAAATCGTGCAGTGGTCAAGCACCTGCAGCACCTTTTTCCCCATCCCGGGCCGCAGGCCGTGATAGACGCTGGACATGGTATAGAGCACAATGAGCGACGCCCCATAAATCGCGCCGCCGACCACACGGAATGCACTCCCACGCAGCGCCGCAAACACCACACACAGCACCAGCGCCACAACACCAAATGCAGCCCCGACAATGTGCGTGACCATGTTGGTGATTTCTTCGCCTCTGGTATAATCCGGAAGCAAACGATCTATAAGCTTTGTTCTCTTCATTTTAGTCACTTCCTATATTTTAGATTATATCACCTTGTCTACAAGATTATGTTAGCACATTTTTTAGATGATTTCAAGTAGAAAAAAGCAGCCCAGAGGACGGTTCTGTGTTGAATAATACACTGAAGCGTCCTCTGGGCTGCATAGAGTCCTCACGCAGATCAATCAGATCAAAACATATTCTGAAATCATTCTTCCAATTTGAGCAATATCGGTGTTGCCTTTAAATTCAAATTTAGCGGTATAGCCGTTTGCAAACACAAGAAACAGTTCAGAATCCGGAACAAGAATCTCGGCAACGCTCGGGGTTTGAATTGTGAAGAACTGAATCTTAGAATACGGCATGGAAGCAAATGATTTGCGTGTGCCGGTCAAGCCCTGAACATCAATAGCAATAATGCGTTTGTTGGTAAATACCAGCTGATCCCTGATGGTTTTAAAGGCCATGACGGGAACTTCGCCGTCTACGAGCAGCGCGTGAACGTCTTTTCTGACGGAATCGAGATCAATGGGTTTAAGATTAAAAGCAGATTCTTTGTTAAATGAAATTGCCATATTATAACCTCCTTATTATGGAACATTTTTTGTGTCAATAAGCGTTCTCATTATAGTACTTATTTTTATCATAAGCCATAGAAAAATAACGAGCCGCTTTTGATTCTATTACGATTTGGAGAAACTCAGATGTGCCCTTCGCCTTCCCTGCGGAGAATTGCGGCGCTGACCATATCCAGCTCGCCGGGGGAAATGCAGTGGGGGATTTGGTTGTCTTTCACTTTTTCCATGCAGCTGTCCAGATCCATCCAGAGGACGCTGTCCACTTCCTCTTTTTGCAGCGTGAAGGCTGCTTCGTCCATATCCTTCCAGACGCAGAATACTCTGGAATACTGACGGTCATGGAAGGGCTTTCCGTGAAAGCTGTCATCGCAAATCACCGTTCTGTCGCCGCAGAAGATCAGCTCGTTTTCCTGAATGCGGATGCCGAGCTCCTCCTCCAGCTCCCGGAGGGCGGATTGCTTATAGCCGCACCCGGCTGGGATATGCCCGGCGCTTGAAATATCATAGCAGCCGGGGAAGGATTCCTTTGTATTGCAGCGCTTTTGCAGAAGAAGCTGCACCCGCCCTTCTTTCCGCCGAACCAGCCAGACATGCGCTGTCCTGTGCATGACCCCTTCCGTGTGTGCCCTGCCGCGCTCGATGATCTCCCCTGTCGGGTTGCCGTGCCTGTCTACAACATCAAAAAGCTCCATATGTATCTCACATTGCTCCTTTCGTTTCCTTCTTCGCCAGCGCATTGGTATCAATGGAGTCGCGGAAAACGACGAAGCGCTGATAGAGGAACTCGGTGACAAAATTCAGGAGCATATTCATAATGGTGACCAGATATTCGTTCCAGCCGCGCACCGTGGTGAGGTAGTGCTCAAGCCAGGTGCTTGTCGGGGTGAAGACGAGGTAATACGCGAAAACAAGGAGCATCGCCTTCTGCACATTGGAGGCGCTCTTAAAGGTATAGCGCCGGTTGAAGGTGAAGTTCCAGACCACGCTCAGAACCAGCGCGATCAGATAGCTGACCCAGTAGTTCAGGTGCAGGATCTCGTTCATCAGCGTGAACGACCCAAGCTGGATCAGTCCCGCTGAGGCCGCGATGAGCGCGTACTTGATCGTGCGGATGAATTCTTTCTTCATAGGCGATCCCTCTTCTTTCTGCTTGCGAAATGCCGCAGTCAGGCAAAATCGCCTGACCTGCTGCCATTATACTCCTTCATCAGCGCAGGAGCAAGGAAATTTGAACCAGCGAAAGAAAAAAGCAGAACAAACAGCCGGCCTGCTGTTTGTTCTGCTTCATATGGCAGCTTGCATCCGAGCCTCAACCGCTGAGCGCAGAGAGGATATGCGCAATTAAGCTTTCATCGTCTCTGTTATCCTTTGTAAGCTCAATGATTTCCGCATGAGGATTGCCCGCGATTTCCGGCCAGAAGGAGACATAAGGCGCTTGCAGGACACCGAGGACGGGCGTTCTGTCCAGCGATTGCAGGACGGCCTGGCGAAAAAGTGCTGCACCCGCTTCATGGGGGCCTAATTCGTCCATGACAAGCAGGCCGCAGTCGGAGGCTCCGGCAAGAATTTCACAGCCCAGACGGTCGAAGCGCTCTGCATCCTGTTCTTTGGCTGCGCCGCATACGAACAGGAGATTGTTTTCATCCGGAATAGCGGCATCATGCAGGCCGAACATATGAACGGAATCGGCATTCCCCAGCCAGACGTTCGAGCGGATGGTGAGAAAACCGCCCGCATGGCCGGGATAGCGGGCAAGCACCTTTTTCAGCAGGGTGGATTTGCCGACGCGCTTTTCGCCGGTCAAAAAAACATGATGCAGCAAATCGATCCCTCCCGTTTTTCCGTTCGCGCTTGCATGCGCATTATTCTGCGTTATTTCCCTGTCCGGGAATATCATAGCATAAATACGGAACATTTGCTATTGCAATTCTTCTTTTTTGGAATATAATCTAATTAGAAAAAAAGAGAGGAGATCGCTTGCATGAAAGAGCATTCAGGCAAAATCAGAAACCCGATCCTCCAGCCCGGCGCCATCTGCGCGGAGCGCGCCGCCGGAGATACGATGGAGGTGAGGAAATGAAGAATTACAGACGAACCCAGCTTGCCTGCTATCTGGGCTTTATCACGCAGGCCATCTGCGCAAACTTTGCGCCGCTGCTGTACATCACCTTTTATCGCGCCTACGGCATCTCCTTTGACAGGCTGGCGCTGATTTCGACCGTCTTCTTTTTCACGCAGCTGGTCGTGGATTTCTTCTGCGCAAAGGCGGTGGACAAGCTTGGCTACCGACCCTGCATTGTTGCCGCGGAAATTACCTCCGGTCTGGGACTGCTGGGCTTAGCTTTCCTGCCCGATCTGATGCCAACGCCGTTTTCCGGCATTCTGATTTGCGTCATCATCTATGCCATCGGAAGCGGACTGACGGAGGTGCTGGCAAGCCCCATCATTGAAGCCTGCCCCTTTGAAAACAAGGAAGGCATGATGAGCCTGCTGCATTCGTTCTACTGCTGGGGCTCTGTTGCGGTCATACTCGGCTCTACCGTTTTCTTTTCCGTGTTTGGAATCGCGCATTGGAGAATTCTGGCTGCCATCTGGTCGGTCATTCCTCTTTACAACATTTATAACTTCCTGACCTGTCCCATTGAGAATCTGGTCGAGGATGGGGAGGGCATGTCCATCCGGCAGCTGGTTCGCAGCAAGCTGTTCTGGCTGTTTATCGTGCTGATGGTCTGTGCCGGCTCTTCCGAAATCGCCATGGCGCAGTGGGCATCGGCATTTGCCGAATCTGCGCTGCATGTGTCCAAGGCCGTCGGTGATCTCGCAGGCCCCTGCGGATTTGCGATGCTCATGGGCATCAGCAGACTGCTGTACGGAAAGTACGGAGAAAAGATTGATCTTACCGTATTCATGGCCGGCTCGGGAATCCTGTGTCTGGGCTGCTATCTGCTGGCCGGTCTTGCGGGAATGCCGATTTTCGGCCTCATCGGCTGTGCCCTCTGCGGATTCTCTGTCGGCATCATGTGGCCGGGTTCCATCAGCATTTCCTCCAGAATCCTGCCGAAGGGCGGCACCGCAATGTTTGCCCTCCTTGCGCTTGCCGGAGATCTGGGCGGCGCTGTCGGCCCTGCCATTATCGGAACGATATCGCAGAGAGCCGGAGAAAATCTTCAGATCGGTGTTCTTGCCGGAATCGGCTTCCCGATCGTTCTGGCGATTTCTGCTCTGGCTGTCAGGAAAAGGTATCGGCTGTCTGCCCGGAGCCTGTGACCGAAGCGCTCTACGCTGTCTTCTCATAGATCGGGCAGAATGCTTCTTCCCAGCCCTCCAGAGCTTCATTGATTCGGAGCGAAGCGTGCGCCTGCGGTGGAATAACGGGAATATGCTTATCAACGGCAGCAGCCTGCTGATTTGGAAGCAGGGTCTTCATCGGTTCTCCGCAGCAAAGCGGATTTAAGCCCAGGTGCTTGATCATGACGGCCAGATTGCCGCAAACAGGACATTTGTAAAAAACAATTTTATTCATTTTCAATTCCCCTCTGTTTTGATTTTTGGGTTATTTTTCTTTTGAGCGTATATCAAAGTTCATGGGAATCACTCTTTTCATTTCTTGATTTTTCGCCATCATATGCTATAATATTTATACGCGAATTTCTTCTCTGTGCTTTCATTGTAGCAGTAAAAAAATGTAGTGCAATAGTGCCTGATACAAAAAAAATGTATTTTTAAAGCGCAAAAAAGGAGTTTACTATGGACATTGTTTTGCTTGGAAAAACGATAAAAGCCATGTATAAACTGAGCGGAAAAACGCTCATGCAGCTGTCCGAAGAAACGAATTTGACCGTAGATACAATAAATAACCTGTTTTATGCAAGACTTCTGAAGCCGAGTTACCTTGATATCACCGCTCTGGTCAAGGCAACCGGATACAGCATCGCAGAACTGTCAGGATTTCTTGAGACAGCAGATGCCCTGCCGCAGGATGCAGATATCACAGATGAGTTTACAAAATACCTGTTTTCTGCAAAAGAGGCTACTCCCCGTGCAGAACCTACAAAAAGCTGTCCCTCCAATGCAGAAGCAACAGACATTCATGACTGCTGCGCGAGAGTGAAAGAACTGAATGAAGATCACGAAAAACAGCTTGACCGTTTCCGCGCAACACACCTGCATTATGTCGAGCAGATTCAGCAGCGATATAAAGAGCAAATTGCGCAGATGTCGGAAAATGAAAATAAACTAAAAGCCCATTATGATCACAGTGTAGGAGAAATTAAAAAATCGCATATGCAGGAAATGGAGCGGCAGGACAGGGAAATCCAATCCCTGAAGCGGCTTAATATGATCCATTCTGTTGTTCTGATTATCGTTGCCATCTGTGCACTCCTTATTGCGCTCATTATGAAAGGCTGATCTTTTTCGGCGCGCCGCATGGCACCGGAAAACTCCATAAAAAACATTGCATCCCCGGGACAATCTGTATTGTCCCGGGGATGCTTCGCTTATGTCATGATTCTTTTGTACATTTTCCGAGGCAGCTTACCTTTTCCCCGAAAAGCAGAGCGGAAGCTCCATATGGTTTGCTTCCAGAAGTTCTTTGTTCGTCAGGATTTCCTCTGCCGCTCCCTGCGCGGCGATTCTTCCCTCCGAGAGGAGGATCACCCTCTGGCAGGTATCCAGAATCATGTCCAGATCGTGTGAGGTGATGATTCTGGTGTTCGGCAGCGCGTTGATCGTATGGATCACGATGCGGCGATGATAGGGGTCCAGCGCAGAGGTCGGCTCATCCATAAGAAGCACGTCCGGCTCCATGGCAAGCACCGTCGCAATGGCGGCAAGTCTTTTCTCGCCGCCGGAAATCTTGTGATTGTGCCTGTGCTTCAGCGCCATTAAGCCGAGCTGCGCCAGCGCCGCGTCCGTCCGCTTCTCCGCCTCTTCCCGGCTCATTCCGTAGTTCAGCGGCGCGAACATCACATCTTCATATACCGTTGGCATGAACATCTGATTATCGGAGTTTTGCAGAACAAAGCCGAGCTTCCGGCGAATCTCTCTGATATTCTGCTTATTCACCTCAAGATTATCCACGGTGATCCGCCCCTGATACGGCAGAAGGCCAAGCAGCACCTTCATCAGCGTTGTTTTTCCCGCGCCGTTTGCGCCGATCAGGCCAACAGAATCGCCGTCCCTGATTTCAAGAGACAGATCATCCAGAATCGTCTGCCCTTTTTCATATTCACAGGATACATGTTCAAATCGTATCATAATGAGCCTCCCAATGCGATGCCGCCGAACAGCGCTGCGATATTGATCATCCTGCACAGGAAAAACGCGCCAACGGCAAACACGGTATAAAGATAATCCTTCGGCTTTGCCGGAGCGACATCCGCATAGCGGAATTCGCCGGTAAAACCGCGCAGCTGCATGCCGGAATACAGCTCCTCCGCCCTGTCCATGCTGCGGAGCAGAAGCTGACCGAGGAACGAACCCCAGGCAGAATAGTGAATCCCCTTCTGCCCCGGCGCCCGCAGCCGGTAGGCCGTCGTCATAACAGACACCTCATCCACCATGACGGAAATATAGCGGTAGGTCAGGAGCAGCAGCGTGACGATCATATTCGGAACGCGGAGCTTGCGAAGCGCCGCACAGATTGCATCGATTGTGGTCGTTGCTGCCAGAATAAACGAAGCCATCAGGCAGAAAACGCCCTTGAGCATCAGCGTGAGCATGGAGATCACGCCGCCGGAAACGGCAAGCTGCCCGATGTACAGAAGCGGCGCTCTGTCGAAAAACGGATTGAACAGACCAACGGCACAGACCAGAGGCAAAACGATCCGCAGCTTATAAAAGCAGGTTCTGATCGGCACCCCGCTGACGGAAAAGGCAAGGACAGGGTACAGCAGCATGACAATCAGACCGCTCAGATCATATTTATTGAAGGATACGGTCAGAAAAATATATGAAATTGTCACGATCAGCTTCGCCAGCGGATGAAGAGTATGCATTGGCGACGATAATGCCGCAAGCGCATCCATTTCCCTCAGCTCCGAAGCCGCACGGTCGATCCTGTCCATGGTACTCCTTTAGCTGCGGAACGGAGCACCCGCAGCGGATGCCCCGTCAGCTTGTTTATACTGATTATTATGCTGCCATTTTCTTTTTACGGAAGAATCCGCCAAGCAGGCAGATGCCTGCCGCCAATGCGGCAACGATGGCCGAGCCGACGATGCCGGATACCGTCGTACCGGCGGCACTGTCGCTGTTCGAGAAGGCGTAATCCGGCAGGAAGGCCGTCTTCTCCTGGACGGCAGCGGCTGCATTGGCAGCGCCGCTTTCCACGCCGAAGCTCTCCTCATCGAGTGCCATATTTTCGCTGTAGCCCGCTTCGGCATTTCCGAATAGTGCCCATTCCAGACCGTCCGGGTTGGAGCTTGCGAACAGAGACAGGGCGCCGCCGACCAGCAGAGCCGCAACGGCGATCACGATCACCGTCGTCCTGAGAGAACGCTTTCCGGTAATTCCTTTTTCCTCGGGAGCTGCATCCTGCACAAGCTCCGGGCGGGATTCAAACACGAACACCAGCACCGCCGAGGTGATCAGACCCTCAACAAGTCCGATTGCCAGATGGATCGGCTGCATCAGCGCACAGAATGCGCCAAAGGGAAGCTCGGTAATGCCGGAGAGGCTTGTTTCGAGCACCACGGAAAATGCGCCGAGCTGGAGCGTGACAATACAGCCGATCACAGATGCGGAAATGATCTTCATTCTGAGCGCGGCTTTAGCTTCCAGCTTACCGAACCAGTTACTTCGCATGATTGGCCGCCATATCAGATAGTATCCGACAAAGCAGCCGTAGAAGGCCATATTCCAGCAGTTCGCTCCCAGCGCCATCAATCCGCCGTCGGCAAAGAACAGGCACTGTACCGCAAGGATGACCACCATCGACAGGAATCCTGCCTGCGGCCCCAGAAGTGCAGAGAGCATCATGCCGCCGCACATATGTCCGGAGGAGCCGGTGCCGGGGATCGTGTAGTTGATCATCTGCCCGGCAAAAACCAGCGCAGCCGTTACTGCCATCGTGGGGAGCTTCTGCGTGTTCTCGTCTTTTTTGAGCTTCAAAACCGAGCTGCCTGCCGCTGTTCCGGAAGCTACATACATTGTTGCTGCTACGGCAGGAGCCAGCAGCGCATCAGCCATGTGCATATTGTTATCTCCTTTGCTTTTTTTCGGCAGACTGGCGTTTAAAGAGCTGTGCCAGCCGGCCGGTTTTTTTCAATTTCCTTTTCAACCTCAGCGATGGAAAGTCCCGTTTCGCAGGCGATTTTTCTGAGGTCTTCATACTCCCATTTGCTGTGCTTTGCGCCGTAGCCGCAGGTGTTTTTTCTCCGAACCGTTCCGAGCGGCGTCCGGACTTCTTCCATGCTCCTTTGGAGGATATAGCGCTGCAGCTTCTGCTCGCGGATGCCGATGGTCGTTGTGTGCCTGAAGATGAGCCGAAGCATGGCTTCCTGATCGGCTTCGCGGCACATGACCCGAAGCAGAATTCCCGGGCGGTTTTTCTTCATTCCGATGGGCAGCGTGTAAACATCCAAGGCACCGGCCTGAAAGAGCTGCTCCATGGCAAAGCCGATTTTCTCGCCGGTCATATCATCCATGTTGCAGGAAAGCTCAATGATCTCATCGCTGCTGTCCTGCGTTTCGCCAAGCATAACGCGGACGCAGTTGGCTCTTTCAAAATCCTTTTTGCCCATTCCGTAACCAACGGCGGAGACCGTCATGACCGGCATATCCCCGAATTCTGTTACAAAATGGCGGAGCAGTGCAGCGCCTGTCGGGGTGCAAAGCTCTCCCTGTATGCTGCCGCCGTACATCGGCACGCCTTTTAATATATACGCCGTCGCAGGTGCCGGAACCGGGAGAATCCCATGGGCGCAGTGCACATGGCCGCTTCCGACATGGACAGGCGACGCGATCACCGCATCCGGCGACAGCTCATGCATCAGCATACACACCGCCGTGATATCTGCAATGGCATCCATCGTTCCGACCTCATGGAAATGAATCTGCGTGACGGGAACGCCATGCGCGGCGCTCTCCGCTTCCGCTATTCTTGTGTATACCGCCATGACATCCGCCTGCACCTTTTCCGGGAGCTTCAGATGCCCGCAGACGATATGCTCGATATCATGCAGACTGCTGTGCGAATGATGATGCCCATGTTCGTGGTCATGGTCGTGGTCATGGTCGTGACCGTGCGCATGGTGCGCCCCGCTTCCTTCCTCCTGTCCGTTCACCTTCACCGTCATGTGCGTTCCTCGAATGCCGCACTTTTCAGCTGCTTCTTTTTCGAAAATTACGCCGGGAATGTGAAGCGCATTCAGCTTTTCAAGAAACGCATCCGGCTCCGGCAGCAATTCCAGAAGCGCCGCCGTCAGCATATCCCCGGCAGCTCCCATTCCAAGATTGAAATACAGTGTTCTCATTTTTTCATCTCCATATGGTTGATTCGGCTGGCAAGGAAGCCTGCCCCGAAGCCATTATCAATGTTTACGACAGATACGCCGCTTGCACAGGAATTCAGCATGGAAAGCAGCGCGGAAACGCCGCCGAAGGACGCTCCGTAGCCCACGCTGGTCGGCACGGCGATCACAGGGCAATTCACAAGCCCGCCGATCACACTGGCAAGCGCGCCTTCCATTCCTGCAATCGCGATGATCACGTTTGCACTCATAATCTCATCAATATGCGTAAGCAGGCGATGCAGCCCCGCTACGCCCACATCGTACAGGCGCAGCACATCATTGCCGAAGGCTTCTGCGGTCAGCGCCGCTTCTTCCGCTACCGGGATATCGCTGGTGCCTCCGGTGGCAACAACGATCCTGCCGTTTCCGTCCTGCTCCGGAAATTCACCGATCACGCCAAGCCTTGCCTGCTCGTAATAGGTAAGCCTATGCACTTTTGCAATTGCAGCAGCCGCGTCCGGGGAAAGTCTGGTGATCAGGATCGTCTGCTGTCCGTTTTTCAGCATGACATCTGCGATTCCGATCATCTGTTCCGGCGTTTTTCCGGCGCCGTAGATCACCTCTGCCGCTCCCTGACGTACCCTGCGGTGCAAATCTACCTTTGCATAATCAATATCCTCAAAAGGCGCTTTTTTGATATTCAGCAGCGCTTCGTCCACCGAAATCTCTCCGCCTCTGACTTTTTCAAGAATGTCGCGTATATTTTCGCTCATGGTCGAGCCTCCAGATCCAGTGTAATGTTCTTATAGTACGGTTTCAGCCTTTCTATGATCTCTGCACGGCGCTCCGGAAGGTATTTCATCTGCGCTTCGGGCAGCTGAATCCTTGCCGTATCGCCAAGCTTTCTGACGCGGACATCAGAAAAGCCCAGCCGGAAAAGCTCTGCTTCGGCGCACTCCGTGATATGCAGATCATGTTCCGTGATTTCTGTTCCGGTCGGGAGCCTTGTGGCAAGGCAGGCGTAGGCCGGTTTGCTCCAGGTAAAAAGCCCGGCTTCGCGGGACAGGGTGCGTATCTCCTCTTTCGTCAGGCCGCATTCCCTGAGCGGCGAACTGACCGAAAGCTCCTTCAGTGCCTGCATACCGGGGCGATCGTCCGCGTCATCGGAGGCATTGGTTCCGTCGATCAGAAGGAAATAGCCGTCCTGCCGCGCCTGCTCTGCAATCAGAGAGAAAATCATTCGTTTGCAGTAATAGCAGCGGCGCGGCCCGTTGCTCCTCACATCGGGATTTGCAAGAACGGACAGCTCGATCACCTTCAGCTTCGCTCCAAGCTGCTGCGCGATGCGTTTTGCATCATCCAGCTCAAACTGCGGCTGAAATTCCGACCTTACATAGTAGGCTGTAATATCCTGCCCATAGGCAACACCGGCATACAGAAGGTACGCAGAATCCACACCGCCCGAAAAGGCAAGCGCAGCGCGTGGATTTTTCCCGAAGAATTCCTGTATCGTCATACGAAAGCTCCTTCTGAAGCGCGCAAAAAAGCTGTCATCATCCATCTTCTGACGGATCATAACAGCCTTCTGACTATCTGTTTCAAGCAATAATAAGCGCGGGGTCAGGCGTGTCAGCTTCAGCCAACATCAGTCGGATTCTTCCGACCATTTTTATCGATTATATCATAGGAAAGCTCCGCGTGTCAACGACTTTGGGACACGAAATCACCGCTTTCAGCACCGGACGATATAAAACAATATCAGGATGAGTGCCAATACTCCTATGCCGATAGGAACCCATCTCCCAATGGGGATAATGCGATTGTAACAATCGCAGCAGCTTGGTATGCAGTCCTTTTTTCTTAAGCGGTTTCCGTTCTCTGTTCCGTGGGCAGCAGCTTGGAGGCTATGACACACAGCAGCATGGTCAAAAGCATATCCGGCAGCGTATTGCCCACGGGGATATCCACCGTCATCAGCAGGCGGTAGCCGACAAAGCCGAGAATCCAGATGATGGCATTGCGCACATCCAGCTTCTTATGGGCGCATTGGCGCTTCAACAGGAAATAGTCAACAATCTGGATGGCAATCATGGGGGCGAACACCGAGCCGATGAGATAGAGGAAATCGGTAATATCGTCCATGGGAAAGAAGACCGCGCCTACGGTGCCCAGTACCGTGGCACCAATGGCAATGTACTTTCCCTTCACGCGGGAATAAATGGACTCGCTGGAGATACCGGCAGACCACGCATCCAGGAAGGTGGTGGTCACCGTGGAGAATACCACAATCAGAAGGCCCACAATACCCAGACCTGCCTTCAGGAGGATCTGCGCAATGTCGCCCTCCCCGGTAAAGAGGGCAGCGCCCATACCGATCATGTACATCCAGCAGCTGACAAGGCCGTATACGATCACGCTGACTGCGGTGGCCTTGACCGGCTTCTCTGCTTCGCGGGTATAGTCGCTGATCAGAGGCAGCCAGGAAAGCGGCATGGCCACAGCAAGCTCTACAGCTGCTCCAAAGCTCATGGCGTCATCGCCAATGCTGATAACCGTATGATCTCCAAAGAAGATCACCTTGCAGAGGATCAGCGTCAGCACAAAGAGGGCGGCCATGGAAACGGTGTTGATTTTTCCCAGATTGGTGATGTCGATGAGGATCCACAGCACTATGAGGCCGCCGATGACCAGACACCAGATCCAGCTGGAAGAGGCGAAGATACCGCTGGCAGCCAGCGCGCCGTCATAGATCATGATGGCTGTCCAGCCCAAAAGCTGCAGTACATTCAGAAGAGCGAAAAACAGGCCGCCTTGTCTGCCGAAGCTGCTCTTCACGGTTTCCATAGCGCTCAGGCGGGTCTTGCCGCCGATCACGCCTGCCAGAAACATCATAATACCGCCGATGATATGGCCAATCAGAATGGCCGCGAGACCGCGCTTGAAGCCAAGCCCGGAGAAATATGTACCTGTGAGGATTTCTGCAATAGACACACCGGCGCCAAACCAGATGAGGCCGTTGTCGAAAAGAGAGGTACGCTTTTCCATTACTGCACCTCCTTTTCCGCCGTGAACGGACTTTCCATCGCAAAGCCGTGATCCATAGGACCACTGCCATGCCCCAAATCCAGCATGGCAGCCAAGGCCCCGGAGATATACGCCTTGGCGCGCTCTACGGATTCATCCAGCGAGTAATTCTTGGCCAGATTGGAGGCAATGGCGCTGGAGAGTGTGCAGCCGGTACCGTGGGTGTTGGGGTTATCAATGCGCCGGCCATTAAACCAGCGGTATTCACCGTTTCGATACAGCAGATCGTTGGCATCATTGAGCTGATGACCGCCCTTGCACAGCACGGCACAATCATACTTCTTAGAGATCGCTTCAGCAGCCAGAATCATGTCCTGCGCAGAGCGGATCGTCATGCCGGTCAGCTCCTCGGCCTCGGGGATGTTGGGGGTCAGCACAGCCGCAAGCGGGAACAGCTTACTTTTCAGCGTGTCGATGGCGTCATCACTGATGAGCCGCGCACCGCTGGTGGCCACCATCACAGGATCCACCACAATATTCTTTGCCTCATACTGACGGAGCTTTTCGGCAATGGTGCAAATCAGCTCCTTGTCGGCAACCATGCCGATCTTCACGGCATCGGGGACAATGTCCGTAAAGATACTGTCCATTTCCTGCGCCAGAAACGCAGGGCTTACGGGGAAAATTGCGCTCACGCCGGTTGTGTTCTGGGCAGTCAATGCCGTGATTGCGCTCATGGCGTAAACACCATTGGCGATCATGGTCTTAATATCTGCCTGAATGCCGGCGCCTCCGCTGGAATCACTTCCGGCGATTGTTAATGCTGTTTTCATGTTCAAACTTCCTTTCCTGACAGCAATAATTTTATAGGGCGACAGAAGGTGGTGCCCCCAATCTGCCGCCTGACACATAGCTAAGCTATTTAGTCCAAAGGGATGACGGAATATTCTGATAAATTTTCCAGGTAGTAGTCAGCTCGCTGCCGCAAGCCCTGCTGATTGACTTCTCCCTGCCGGTCGCAAACACCGACCGTGGGGAAGCCATCGTCTGCGGCCGTCTCCAGCGCATAGAGGGAATCCTCAAAAACAAGGGTCTCCTCTTTCTTCGTGTGCAGATATGCTGCACACAGGCGGTAAATCTCCGGAGAGTGCTTGCTGCTCCCCACCTCGGTGGTGGTATAGAGCCGCTGAAAATAGTCCAACAGCCCCAGACGACGCAGCGCCGCCTCGATATGACCGCGGGGACTGGAGGTAGCCACCACCACTGGAAGCCTGCGGCGATGCAGCGCCTCCAGCAGCTCACGGATGCCAGCCTTTTCCCGCACCTCATCGCGGTAAAAGGCCTCTACCATCTCACTTAACTGGCGGAGAATGTCTTCCTCACTGTATGGAAGGCGATAGTGCGCCTTCAGGTAGGCGGCGCCCTGTTCCATGCTCATGGAGAAGAGTTTTTCATTGAGCCCTTCTTCAGGGCAGAGCTGTCGGCTCTGTAAATATCGGGCGCCCAGATCGTGCCAAACGGCCATAGAGTCCAGCACAACGCCGTCCATATCAAAAATCGCTCCTCGAATCATGCCTTTACCATATCCTCGGTGGCCAGTCTGAGCTTGCGGGCAGCATCAGGAATATCGGCTTGCCCATAAATGGCGCTGATCACCGCAACGCCGCAGATGCCGCTGCCGCCCAGCTGGGATACATTCTGCTGCGTGATGCCGCCGATGGCGATCACAGGAATGGACACGGCCTCACAGATGGCCTTAAGGGTCTCGAAGGAAACCTCTTCGGCATCGTCCTTGGAGCCGGTGGGGAATACAGCGCCTACGCCCAGATAGTCTGCGCCGCGCTGCTCCGCCCGAATGGCCTGTTCCACGGTCTGTGCTGACACGCCAATGATCTTATCCGGGCCCAGCTTCTCACGCACATTGCCCGCTTCCATATCACTTTGCCCCACATGGACGCCGTCTGCATTCATGGCGATGGCGATATCCACATTGTCGTTGACCACGAAGGGCACACCGTATTCCCGGCAAAGGGCCTGCAAATCCATTGCCTCAGCCAGAAAGTCTGCCTCGTTCAGGTTCTTTTCCCGCAGTTGGATAAAGGTTGCGCCGCCGTCCAGACTTTCCTTCACCACTTCATGCAGCGATCTTCCGTTGAGCCAATGCCTGTCGGTAACGGCGTACAGCAGCAAAGCTTTCTTATCGCACTTCATATTTGGCTCCTTTCTCCAAAGCAGCTCCATCCATGCAGTAGATGGCATCGATGATACGATTGCGGTAGGTAGAGTTTCCCTCCCCCTCCTGCATCCGTTCCCATGCGAGCTCTCCGGCAAGTCCCATGGCGCAGACAGCAGCAGCGGCAGCCCGCGTAGGCTCATCGGGGTTCGCAACCAGGAAGGCGGTCATCATGCCGGAGAGCTGACAGCCCGTTCCGGTGATGCGGCCCATCTCCCTGCGGCCGTTGCGTATGACATAGCAGACTTCGCTGTCAGCCACCAGATCAATGGCGCCGGTGATGGCAATAATGGCACCGGTCTTCTTTGCAAACTCCTTGGCAAAGGCAACTGCACTGTCCAGAGTCTGCTCCGTAACGGCGTCTGCCAGATCGGCATCCACGCCCTTGGTCGTACCGCTGCCCAGCGCCAGCGTCTTGATTTCAGAGATATTGCCCCGGATCACAGTAAAACGAATGCGTCTCATCAGCTCAAGCGCTGTATTGGTGCGCAGAGCAGAGGCACCTGCTCCCACCGGATCGAGCAGCACGGGGTGGTTCAGCTCGTTGGCACGCTCGCCTGCGAGCAGCATTCCCTGAATGCTTTGCTTGTTCAGGGTGCCGATATTGATATTCAGGCCATTGCAGATGGTTGTGATGTCCACCACATCGTCCGGCTCGTCCGACATAATGGGGCTGCCGCCACAGGCCAGCAGCATGTTGGCCACATCGTTGACGGTAACATAATTGGTGATGTTATGCACCAACGGTCCAAATTTTCTGACATTTTCCAAACAATTTCCAAGCATAAGTGTCCCTCCGATAATAAAAATTGAGGTATGCCTCCGCAGCGGCATACCTCACGAAATACTATAACGGTATCAGTTGATATTCCCTACGTTGGCATTACCCAAATCAGGTTATGGGTCTGGACTTCAGTCCACTCTCAGCCTGCTCTAGCAAGCTCCCCTTTTTCTTGAGTATACTATACTTCAAGCACATTGTCAATGAAATTGAACTATGGAATTTATTTCTGTTTGTTGTGTTGCAAAAAATCCAAGCCGGAAGGGATTTATGCTTCAATATATTCTGCGGAATAAAAGATATCCCACATCCATCCATATCGGATGAATTTCTGATCCTCCGGTGTCCTTTCCGGTTCGCCTTGCGTCTCGGGCGATACATTGAATCCTTTCGTCCGGCAGATACACAAGCTGTCGGGGATAAATGCGATGGCTTGTGCCGTAGTATTGTACGCACTTCTAAAGCCGTATGCATTTTTTATGGGCTATTGGTCGATTCCTGTAGTAAATCCCTCTCTGCTTCAGACAAAAAAGATGCGAACATTACATATTTTTTACTATATTTTGCATAAACAACGCAAATTTCGATACTTTTTAGCAAAAAAATAATCATTAGTCAAACAATTTACTTGACAGCTCTTATCCAATATGATAGAATGCAGAAAAATTGAACAAGAAAAGCGATGATGAAGAATAGGCACTGCATCCTTCATTTCAGAGAGCCGATGATTGGTGCGAATCGGTATGCTGCGCATTGCCTTCTCCCTTCTGAGCTGATCACCCGAACGCAGTTTTGTCATTAGGGTGTTCCGTGCATGCTACGTTAGTGCATAGAAGTTGTTAGACTTCAAAGAGGTGGCGGAGCATTGATCCGCAATTTGAGTGGTACCGCGGGTATTTTACAAGCACTCGTCTCAAAGCAATGGTTCAGCTTTGAGACGGGTGTTTTTTCGCTCAAGAACCATTCCCCTCCAAAGCAAGATAAATCGGAGGTTCTTTATGATATCTCGCGAAACCAAGCTGGTGCGTGCCTACGGCATTGCACCCGACTGTGAATTATTCCTCAAGCCCGAAAACCTGCAAATCACCGGCTCGTTCAATGTGACCGGTGTTCATTATGAAAAAGGGTCACACCGAGAGCATCAACGGCTGTTTCCTGCGGATCGAGATGGAAACACGCGATTTTGAACACGTCAACCTGATCACAAAGTCCCTGTGTAACGAAGGCTTTAAAATTGTATAAAACGAAAAGGAGTTTGCATGATGAGCAATAAAATCCAAACTGAAAAAGCTCCCGCAGCAATCGGTCCCTATTCGCAGGCGATCGTAACGGAGAACCTGATCTTCACCTCCGGGCAGATCCCGCTGGATCCGGAAACGGGTACGCTGGTCGGAACCGACATTACCGCACAGGCGCATCAGGTCTGCAAAAATCTGGAAGCGGTCCTGACTGCCGCAGGCAGCTCGCTGAAAAACGCTGTCAAGACGGTATGCTATTTAAGCAACATGGCAGATTTCTCTGCCTTCAATGATGTATATGCGCAGTACTTTACCGAAAAGCCCGCCAGAAGCTGTGTGGCGGTAAAGGAGCTTCCGAAAGGAGCGCTTATAGAGGTTGAAGTGATTGCAGAAAAGGGGTAAATGAAATGGCAGATGCCGGTAAATTCTCCGACCGCGAGGGTGACGATTTGCATCGCAACGACACCATACAGGAGCAGATTTCCCTTTCGGAGCGCTTTGGGATCCACATTACCTTCTCGAAGCCGAACAAAAAACCTTCCTGCACATTGTGCATCATTTAGCCGCAGAAAACGGCATCGAAATGCCGGATGAGGATCCGGAGCTGCTGGCCGAGCGTTTCGCTCTGGAACGGGGCGGCCGCAGCGCAAGATTGGCGCGACAATTTGTAGATCGACTACTTTCGAGGTGATAGAATGTACTTTGAGGATATTCAGCTTGGCATGACGGTGGAAACGTCCCCTGCCCTGATTGAAAAGGAAAAGATGGTTGCCTTCGCACTTGAATACGATAATATCCCGCTTCATACCGACGAGGAATACTGCAAGCATACCCCCTTTGGCAAGCTCATTGCGCCGGGCGTCATGTCGTTTATGTCGGTTTGGGCAAGATATTTGGAGGTAGATTTTTTCGGCAAGGAGCTGCTTGCCGGCAAGTCTACCAAAATCGAATGGCTGAAGCCGGTCTTTGCCGATGATGTTCTGACCGGAAAAGCAACCGTTACAAAGCTTGTTCAGCGCAGTGCGAAAAACGGCCTTGTGGAAATAACCATTAAAGCCCACAACCAGCACGGCGAACTGGTTCTGACCGACGTTACCGAAGCGATCGTAAAATGCAGACCGTAAGGAGAACAATTCATCCTTTTTTAGCAACCCCTATAGGGCTTTAGAGACATTCTCTCTTCTGTGTGGTGCACAGTTTGCGTTTGATCCCTTTGTTACGTCAAAAGCACCCTACGCGGACTACCTGAAAAACGAACAATAAGAAAAATGCGGCTCTGCTTATCAATAGGCAGAGCCGCATATGATATCTCTCCCATATGAAAGCTTCGTTCGATTTTGAAGTCACTTTTGTTTTAAGAATAAAGAAGCGTAATTGGCATAAAATATGTATGTCGGCTTCTGTCAAGTAAAACCCGTTTTTACTTGACACAGCTCCGGTTGACGAATATAATGATAATACTGAAGCTGCGAAGGAGGGATTACCATGACAGCTGCACAAGAAATAGCCAATGTGATTTATAAAGTACCGGAAAATGAATTGATATTTGCAAGCAAGTTTTACAGATCGAATCTTGAAAATGTTGCATCAGAAGCAGCATATTATCAAACGCTGGGAAGAATGTGCAAGTCCGGTGATCTTTGCAGAATATCAAAAGGGACATATTACAGGCCGAAAGTTGGAAGATACGGTGTGATCCCGCCCTCTCAAAAAGAAATTGTTTCTGCATTTACCGAGCAGGAAAACGGAACTGTTGTAGGATATTCCTTATATAACAATCTAAAGCTCACAACGCAAATATCCAAAACGATTGAAGTTTTTTCCTCTCAAATTGACCAGCAAACCAAAAGCATTCGTAATGTTCTTTTGCAGTTTTGCAATCTGACATATTCTCCTAACATAAGCGGAATGATTCATATGCTTGAAGTCCTCCAAAACTTTGAAGGAATCCAGGATCTGAACTACGCAAGATTCTTGAGTTATGCAAAAGAGTTTGCAGAAACCTATCGTGATGAAACATTCGCAACAGTTATTAAGGAAAAGCGCTATCAGAAAAGAACCATTTCTTTCTTAAAAGAAGTTCTATCCTATTATGGAGTATCAAATAACCTGAGCATGTATCTATCACGACTTTCAGAATACAAGCATCCATCTATGGAGGAAATATATGAAGCTGCACACAAATCCTGACGAATTTCATGGGTTGATTTCCATCGTGGCACAGGAGAAAAACATCTCTGAATCCGCTGTGGAACGAGATTATTATATTGTCATGATGCTCAAAGCGCTTTCCGAAAGCATGTATTCAGACCAGTGTGTTTTCAAAGGCGGTACATCGCTCAGCAAGTGCTATCCGAATTCTATCGAGCGATTTTCTGAAGATATTGATTTGACATTCCTGGGAATGGAGCTTTCCGATAAGGCTTGTGATAAAGCAATCAAAGCAATCGAGAAAGTTATGACCGCAGGAGCTAATACAGAGAAAATAGATTCAGAACGGTCGAACCGAAGCAAGAGCATGTATGTATGGTTTGCCGCACCGGAAGATCGGATCAAGCTCGAAATCGGAAGCACCGTAAGACCTGACCCGTACAGTTCGATGCTTGTAAAGACCTACATTCAGGAATACTTGGAAGATCATGGATTCGCCGAAGATGCCGAGAAATATGGTCTCGCGGCAATTCCGGTAAACACGCTGAATATCGAAAGAACCTTTATTGACAAAATCATGTCGGTTAAGCGTCATGCTATCTGCGGAACACTGAACCGAAAGGTTCGCCATATCTATGATGTAGTCCGCCTTTTCCAAATGGATGAGATTCAATATTTCCTTGAGAATAAGGAAGAGCTGAAACGATTGATCCGCTTAACAAAAGATACGGATTCTTTCTATTTGGGGCGGCGCAACATACCTGTAGAATACGATCCCACAGGACCATATGATTTTTCCTACTGGCAGCAGTTCTTGGATGCAGGAATCCGCACAACTTATGAGCATCTGCACGAGAGCTTGCTTTACACCAACGAAAAGCAAGACTTTGATACTGCCATAGAAACCTTTGAGATGCTCAACCAAATTCTCGCAAGTATCGGTGAATGAGCCCCAAAACCAAAGATTGCGTTGAACGCATTGCTACAATAAAGAAGCACTCAACGCAAAAGCTATCGCCTTAGATCGTTAAAGTGGTCATAGGGCGTGTAACTGAATTGAGAGCACTCCCATAAAATTCATTAAAAACACTACATTTTTTCGTCTGACGCACGGGTTTCTCAATAATTTAAAGAAAAACTGCCATGACAAATTTCATTGAAGAGTTCTACTACGGCAATATCGACCCGCAGGCGCACAGTTTGCGCTTGGTATCTTCGTCACATCAAAAGCACCCTACGCGGACTACCTGAAAAACGAAATATAAACCACGATCCGGCTCTGCCATAACGGCAGGGCCGGATTTTCCTGTGAAATCATTGTGAAATGGTTGCGAAGCCAACGGCAATATGATATTATAGTAGAAAGTTCTACTATTCGGAGGATGGCAATGGATTACCAGACACTCAATCTCCTATTTCGCTGCAACAAAGAGTTCAGCCATGAGAAAATCCGCAAGCAGGAATTAAGCGATACGGAATGTATGATCTGCTCCTACATCTATTCGCATGAAAACTGCTCGCAGGATGATGTTTCGGTGGCGCTGAAAACCGACAAGACGACCGTCGGGAAAGCGCTCGTATCGCTTGAAAATAAAAACTGCGTCGTGCGGTCGCAGGACGCCGCCGACAAGCGAATCAAGCGGCTGTCTCTTACCGATGCGGGACGGGAAAAAGTTACAAAACTTCTCGACATTCATGATGGCTGGCTTCGCAATATTATGGCCTGCCTGTCCGAAGAAGAACAAAAACAATTTGAAAACTACTGTGAACGGCTGCTTGCCGCCGCAGAAAAACTGACAAACAACGGAGGAAATGCCCGATGAATCACGAAAACAAAGCATCGGCTATCGAGTCTTTCAAGACCGATTCCGTCCCGAAAATTGTTATAAAAAACAGTATTCCGGCGCTCATCGCCATGATGATGGTTATGGTATATAACCTTGCCGATACTTTCTTTCTGGGACTCACGCATAATGATCTTTCTGTAACGGCGGTGTCTTTCGCTACACCGCTGTTTATGATTTTTATGTCGCTCGGCACCCTGTTTGGTGTTGGCGGCACTTCTGTCATCTCCCGCGCGCTCGGTGAGGAAAAAAAAGAATATGCAAAGAAAGCCAGCTCGTTCTGTATGTGGTCGTGTGTTGCCGTCGGCGGAATTATGATGGCGGTTCTTTGGATATTCCTTGACGATGTGACAATCATGCTCGGCGCAAGCGCCGAAAGCATGAAGCTGACAAAAGATTATCTTGCCATCGCCATCGGATGCGGCATCTTTTCGATGATTTCCAACTGCTTCTCATCCATCGTCCGTACCGAAGGCGAAGCGATGAAAGCCATGACGGGAACGCTCATCGGCAACCTGCTCAATTTGATCCTCGACCCGATCTTCATTCTCGGCTTCAAGTGGGGCGTCGTCGGTGCAGCTGTCGCTACCGTGATCGGCAATGCCGTTGCGGCGGGATATTATATTCTGTATTTCCTCAAAGGAAAATCTGCGCTTTCCATCAGCCCGAAATATTTCTCAATGAAAGACAAGCTCCTGTCCGGCGTTCTTTCGGTCGGTATTTCGGCATCTCTTGCCAACCTGCTCGTCAGCGTGTCGTCCATCGTTGTCAACTCTCAGCTTTCGGGATATGCTGACGGCGATATGCTCGTTGCCGGGTACGGTGTGACCGCAAAGGTCATTATGATCGTCACGCTCATCGGTATCGGCATCGGCAGCGGCGTTCAGCCGTTTCTCGGTTACTGCTACGGCGCAAGGGAAAGACAGCGGCTTGTCGGAGGCATTCGCTTCTCGGCTATGTTCGGGCTTGTGTTCTGTGCCGTGATCTCCGCGCTCTGCTATATCTTTGCAGAGCCTATCGTAAAAATCTTCCTGACAGATATGACCGCACTTGAATCGGGTGTGCATTTCACCCGGATTCTGATGAGTACTGCATGGCTCATCGGTGCATTCGCTATCTGTCAGAATACCTTGCAGGCAATCGGTGCGGCAACGCCCGCGCTGCTTGCCTCGATCTTCCGTCAGGGCATTATCTTCATTCCCGCCGTGTTCATTATGAAAGCGATCATCGGCGTGGACGGTCTGATCTGGGCGCAGCCCATCGCAGATGTCCTTTCGCTTGCGGTCGTCATCTTCATGCTGCGAAAGAAGATCAGAAAAACCGATTTTTCCAAGTCAGAGAAAATTGCAGAAAATGAGTAATGTAAAAAAAGCAAAAATGACAAAGAATACGATTCCCGAAAACTTCACCTTGTCGCTTGCCCTCGTTGATGCACTCCCCGTTCTCTTCTTCGGCGGCAGTATGATACTGATCGGGCTGCTGTTCGGAAGTCCGCTGTTTCTGATCGGTGCCGCTCTGTGCTTTTGGGCAGGTGCGGCAAAGGTGCTGTGGAAAATCATCATCGTGACAAAGGAAAAGAACATCTGGTGGATGTTCCTGCAAATGCGGATCGTGATGCCGGTTGGATTTGCGATGATGATTCTCGCCGTGATCCTGAACCGAAACGCAATCGATCTTCCCGCCGTCTTTGCAGCAGTCGTTTCGCTCCCGTCCGTCCTGTTCTTCGCGGTAGGCGTGATCGGTATGGTCCTGATGGGCGTGTTTGCGGCAAAGCTCGATTCGGCAGACGTGCGCTCCAACTGGATCGAACAGCTGACCAATGCCGCAGCACAGGCGGCGATATTTACGGGAATACTATTTCTTCTATGAAAGGATAAACCATGGAAAAAACGCTGAAACAACTGCTTGATTTCTTTGATATCGTCGATGAAAACGGCGTTTCAAATCTTGACAAAGTTCAAAAATATCAGAAAATTTTACGCCGCGTCGAAACGACCGACAAGAGTAGAAGCGTAGAAGCGGTTGAAAACGATGCCTTAGCAGGGGATATCCCGAACGGTATCATAATAGAAAATGGAAAGATCATCGGCCTCGGCATTCACATCTATAATGAGGACGTCTATCCGCTGAAAAGCTTTGAGATTACCCTGCGGAACTGTCATCTTATCGGCGAGCTGGATATTTCCGACTGTACAGACATGGTTTTTCTTGATCTGTACCATAATGAAATCACGTCTGTCAGATCGAAGAATATGCCATCCATGCGTATCTTCGGCGTGCAGGACAATCTGCTTGAAACTATCGACGTTTCAGAAATGCCGTCCTGTCAGGGTATCGATGCCGGGAGAAACAGGCTGAAAACGATTGACGTTTCATGCAATCCCGAACTGGTCGAGCTGTATATCAACGATAACAAATTCACGGAAATCGACCTTTCGCATAATCCAAAGCTCAAATATTTTTATTGCCATAACAATCAAATATCGGAACTTGATACCCGTGCTAATCCGCTCCTGCGGCATCTGAATGCTGCGGGGAATCCGATAAAAAGCATCCGCTCGCTTGCGCCGCAGCGAGCGGAAAACCTGCCGCTTGAGCTGTATGCCGGTGACGGCGGTTGCGTCGGGCTGAAATTCAATCCGATCTACAACGCACAGTGGAAAGAAACCGGGCAGTGGCAGCAGAGCTATTACGCCTATCCCGCCGAGGGCTTCCGCTTCGACGGATGGTATGAAAGCGGAGTGAAAGTATCTGAAGAAGAAATATGGCTGGACGAATACGGCACGAGCCGGATTCTGAAAGCGGTATTTGAAAGGGAGAAAGACACATGAGTGGCAAAGAAAACGAAACAGGGATCATCGGACACTTTTCCGTTGCTCTCGGCTTGTTCGACTATATCAATCCGATTTTTTACGGCGTTACCGTTATTACGATTCTGGTAAAAATGTTCGGCGTAATGCGTGTTCCGACGTATTTCCTTTTTACAGTCGGCGCGGTGATTTCTTTGATCTTCGGGCTTTCCATACCGACGGTCAAGCTCATTGTCGGACTCGGAAAAATGCAGTTCAAGATGCCGGTCAATCTGGTATCATTCGTGAATACGGGAATCCTGCTTTCCGGTATCGCCCTTGTTTCCCATGTTGTCGGAATAAAACCGCTGACGCTGATCATCATTTTGCTCTGTGCGGCGGGCATCATCGGTTTTCTTTGGTATAAGACCAGAAAATTCAACACCGTCGCCGTGCTGATCGGCGCGGTCGGCTATCTGATGATCTATGCATCCCTGATCACACTGTCGATCCGAAACGGCGTGATACTGCCAATCATTCTGTATGCGCTCGCAATCTGTCTGTTCGTGTTCCTCTGCCTTGTCGGAATTCTTTCCAACCTCAAAAATGCAAAGGTGCATTGGACGATTGAAATATCCAATGTGGTATGTCAGTTTTCCGTCGCACTGGCAACAGCGTTCCTGCTTTGCAGATAGATACGCCGTGAGGGTGTTGCCGTGGAGTATGTTTCCTGCGAGCCGATAGATGGGCTGAAAGAGCTGTTTCCGGCGCAGTACGGTGTGGATGATGATTTTGAGGAAGAAGAAACGGAGCAGGCGTAAACCTGCTCCGTACATAGGACTTAGTTATTTATTGTGATTTGCTTTTGAGAAAGGACAACGCTTACCGAGACACTGATTGTTCTTTGCGGAAAACTCGCAGACGATCTCCGACTTTTCCATTTCAACGCCGAAATGCTCTTTCACAAAGTCGATAGCAGAAAGAATGGAAAGATAGGAATCGCGCTTGCAGCAGCGAGGACCGCCAACCGATCCGATAGCATCAAGAGACTTTGCGGTCATACGGTTGGATAGGCCGAAAGGCTCACCCGCAAGAGGAGTAGAACCCGAAATGATGGAAACGAACATACCTGTGCTGATACCGGCACCGCAGGCACCCCAAAATCCGCACGCGCCACCGGGAACGCTCTGCCCACGATTCTTCATTTCGGTCAGCGCTTTGGAAAGGTCGATTTCACCGCCTGCGTTCTTATATGCCGTCAAAAGCGCCGCACCGACCATGATGTGGTGCTCCGGGCCGTGCATATGGCAGAACGGAAGTGCCATCATTTTATTGAGGATCTCTACAGGATTTTTGGAGGTTTCCGCGAGGCAAACACCGAAAATGCTGTCGATGCCTTTGGTGTGGCACTCGTTGCAGACGTAGTGACCATTCACGCATCTTGCCTTGCTGAGTTCTTTTTTATGGCAGATCGCACACTCCATAAGGATATCTTCGTTCAGATATTCCAGTGGTGCATTGCAGATGAGGCATTCCTCTTTCATCAAATCACATCCTTTGTTCTATGATATTATATCACAAAACCCTTGAAATCTCAATGTCGGCAAAAAACAAAGTGGATGTAACTGAAATCCGTTACATCCACTCGATATGGTTGCGGGGGAAGGATTCGAGCCAACGACCTCCGGGTTATGAGTGCCCATTTGGACTTATCATATCTTCTCATATCTTGTGACAAAGTCTTGAAAACACTCACTTTTTCGGAAGTCGCTTTTCATATCTTGCGACGATTTACGGCCATTTTTGACCCGCTCGTGCCACAAATGTGTCACAAATTTTAGGGCGGAACTGTTGCGGTTCCGCCCCTGTTTTTTGCGCCTATTAAGCTTCGATGGCTTCCATCTTTATGTTCTTGTACCCGTCAGCCTTCAGCTCGGCCCGCAGGATTCGCTTTGCTTCTGTCATGTTTTTTGAAGTCGGATCGTAGCCATGTCGTTCTGTGAGCCAAGGAGTTGGATTGACCTGTTGTCTTCCTAAGACCGCT
>JAZQOW010000061.1:0-3078 GCA_045628065.1 Faecousia sp. | reverse complement strand
GGCCATCCGCTCCGGCGTCCGCATCACCCGCCCCATCATTCTCCTCGTCCTGCTTCTCCTCCTCCTGCGCGCAGCAGGCGTATATTAAGCAAAAAAGGCTTTCCCTTGGGGCAATGTCATCAACTTAACAGAGGCATATACGGAATGCATCGCGGTGGGGGAGGGGCTTGCTCCTCCCCGATGGTGGGATCAGCACCTTTTGGAAAGAATGCAGAAAACCAGGGTCGGATTCGGGAGGGGCAAGCCCCTCCCCTACGGCATCGCATATCATAGACATCGGATTTCTTTTGAATTGTCATCTACTTAAGGTGGTTCAATGGCGTCCAGCCATCGTAGGGGCGAACTGTGTTCGCCCGCTCTGGCTTGCAGTTTCATCAAATGTCGCTTGAATCGGCAGGCGGGCGAACGCAGTTCGCCCCTACGGCGGGTCATGTAATCTATTATGAGATTAGGACGATCTTAAACCCTTGTCTTAAGTTGATGACATTGCCCCTCAAGGGGAAGGCTTGGGGACGGCATATTGACACAGCTCCGGTTTTTAACTCTTTGGAGTTGAAAATAGAAGAAATTGGATTTAGAAAGAAAGGTTGGTACTATGCAAGAAGAAAAGAAAACGAAAAAGCTATCCCTCGCGTCGCAAATCTTTATCGCCCTCGTGCTCGGCATCGTTGCCGGTATGCTCCTGACAAGGCACGCGGACATCGCAGTCTCTTACATTAAACCCTTTGGCACGATCTTCCTGAATCTCATTAAATGGGTCGTTACCCCGCTGGTATTCTTCTCCATCATGGCGGGTGTCATCTCCATGCGCGACATCCGCAAGGTCGGCTCGATCGGCGTGAAGACCATCGTCTACTATCTGTTGACCACGGCCTGCGCCATCACCATTGGCCTGCTCCTTGCAAATCTTTTCAAGGGCATCTTCCCTGTCCTTCAGACCTCTGACCTGACCTATGAGGCAGGCGAACCCGTCAAGTTTATGGATACCCTCGTGGGCATCTTCCCCTCCAACTTTATCAAGCCCTTTGTCGAAGCTAACATGCTGCAAATCATCGTTGCCAGCCTGTTCATCGGCTTTGCACTGCTGCTCATCAAGGAAAAACGCGACGATCTGGAATTCAAGCTGGTGGAAACCCTCAATGATCTGTTCCTCAAGGCGATGGAGCTGATCGTGAAGCTCTCCCCCATCGGTGTCTTCTGCCTGATCTGCCCGGTCGTGGCAGAAAATGGCCCCGCTGTCCTCGGCTCCCTTGCCAAGGTGCTTGCCGTGGCCTATGCCGGCTACATCCTCCATGCCATCATCGTTTATTCTCTGGCGGTGCGTACCGTCGGCAAGATGAGTCCCCTCGCCTTCTTCAAGGGGATGCTCCCTGCCATCATGTTCGCA
This sequence comes from Faecousia sp., assembly GCA_045628065.1. GTDB lineage: Bacteria > Bacillota > Clostridia > Oscillospirales > Oscillospiraceae > SVMC01. The sequence continues at coordinate 1,691 of JAZQOW010000061.1, read as the reverse complement.
TTCTCCTCCGCTTCCTCCGTTGGCACCCTGCCCATCAACATGGAATGCGCAGAAAAGCTCGGCGCCGACAAGGATATCACCTCCTTTGTCCTGCCGCTGGGCGCAACCATCAATATGGACGGCACCGCCATTTATCAGGGCGTATGCGCCGTGTTCATTGCCTCCTGCTTCGGCATCGACCTGAACCTCGGCCAGATGCTCACCATCGTCCTGACTGCAACGCTGGCCTCCATCGGTACCGCCGGTGTTCCCGGTGCGGGCATGGTCATGCTGGCTATGGTTCTGCAGTCTGTCGGCCTGCCGGTCGAAGGCATTGCGCTGGTTGCCGGTGTTGACCGCATCTTTGATATGGGCCGCACCACCGTCAACATCGTCGGCGACTCCTCCTGCGCCATCATTGTCAGCGCAATGGAGAACCGCAAGGCTGCAAAGAAAGCAGCAGCGGCCGCAAAATAAGCGCCCCATGGGAAAATGATAAACAATAACCCCCCTGCCAGATGGCAGGGGGGTTTGCTATGCTTGGGAATTACATGAGGGAAGCAATCAGCTGATTGAGGTAGGACTGAGCAGCGATGCTGGCGATGAGGGACAGAGCGCCAACAACGGTGCTGATGATGCACCAGGTCTTGGCGGAAGAAATCTTCTTTTTCTGTTCTTCCACGGTGGTGCAGTTGTTGATGCCGCAGGCCTTGACCAGAGCGATGATGCCGCCGATCAGGCACAGCAGAAGGGACAGGATAGACCATGCAATCAGGCCGCCGTTATTGTATTTTTCGGGAGCCTGTGCAGCGGGCTGCACATCGGCAGCTACGGGTTCGCCGCAGTTGGGGCAGTAGAGCTTGCCTTCCTCAACGTCTTGGCCACATTTCTTACAAAGCATAATTTGACCTCCAGAATGATTAATAAGGTGCTAAAAATGAGAATAGAGGGATATTGCGGAGAATCCAGAATATCACGATCACTGCCAAAAGCGTCCATGCCAGCCATTGCGGAATGATACAACGGCGCATGCGGCACGGCAACGTATAGGCCAGAAGCTCCCATATCGCCACAAAACCGAAGGGAATCCCCAGAAGAATCAGCAGCGGATTGTACCGAAAGGCCTCGGCAAAATGTCCGCGCACAAGAGCCGTAGCCGCCCGCCCCGAGCCGCAGCCCGGACAACACAGCCCGGTCAGCTCATAAAACGGACAGGCAAACGGACTTCCATACAGATAAAGATACCGGCAGCCCAGCACAAATGCGGCCGCCATAATCGCAAGAAGTCCCAGCCGCAGCACAATGCGAATCCTTTGCTGCTTCATGATCGCGTCCCCTTTACGAATATTATAGTGGTCTTCCATAAAATTGTCAATGAAAAAACCCGGTTATTTTGTCAAAAATACAGCGTTTTACGCAGAAATCCAAAGGCCAGAGCAAGTTCATCAACTTAACAGAGGCATATACGAAATGCATCGCCGTAGGGGAGGGGCTTGCTCCTCCCCGATGGTGGGATCAGCACCGATTGGAAAGCGTACAGAAAACCAAGGCCGGATTCGGGAGGGGCAAGCTGTTTAGAGTAGTAACATAGTTTACAGATTGTGCAACCACATAGTTTACACATTGGGTGTAAAATAAAGGCAAAAACGGGAGGAACCGCGAATGCCTTGGAAAGAGAAAAAGGTTGCACAAATGAGAGAAGACTTTGTGAA
>JAZQOW010000060.1:0-2543 GCA_045628065.1 Faecousia sp. | reverse complement strand
ACCTCGCCGGAATAATCGCGCATTGGACCTTCTCCGTGAATGGAAAGCCTACCGGCAGACGCATCAAAATCCCATGTAAGCGTATCGGTTTCATAACGCTCGGGCTCATAATTGTAAACTGTGTCCACGCTTTCCTTCTCCAGAGCAACTTCGGACGCGTCCCTGTTATCAGTTTCAGGGGCAACTTCGGATACTCCGGCATGATCAGCATCTAATACCGATTCTGATTCTTTGCTTTCAGCAGATACCTGTGCGGCATCTTCTTTTGCAGCACCATTGCTCACGGACTCCGTGTAATCGCCGCAGGCGGCCAGATTCAGGCATATCACAAGCGCAAGTACGAACAGGAATACTCTTTTCAGCATGATTACCTCCTATTATTCTTCATAAAAATTCTAATTCCTATGGTCTGTTGTTGTCCTTGTTGGCGGATAGATGCAGAAATAATTCATGTTACCGTGCATAGCCGGCCGCTTCAAGCAGTTCTTTCATATATGCGGCGTATTTTTGCAGTGTGTCTTCAGCGGGTCCCTTGCGTTCCTCTTCCATCGACATTGTAGTGCTGATCTTCCATGCGCCGAAGAAAGCATTGTGAGACGGAATGGAGCGAACCAAATCCTGCTTTACGCCCTCCGGTGTATTGCAGACGGACAGGACTACCTTGTTGTCTTTGCTGAACAGTCCACCGGCCTTACGGGGAAATACGATGACCATGAACCGTCCTGTGGCCGGCAGCAGGATGTATTTCTCCACAGATGCCGCCGTGGGGCGTCCGATAATGAAATGGTTGTACTGTTCCGTGTCCCAATGCTCCTTCATAAACTGATGAAGTTCTTCCAAAGTATACTCCCGGTTTGTCTTGATTACCTGTCTTCCAATCATTTCAATGCTCCTTTCAAAAATGTTTGTGTCTGCCTGATTGTCCTTACATTTTTTATTATACATGCCGAAGCAGAGAAAACAATACAATTCAGCTATCTCGTACCAAATCTTGAAAACGATAAGGTACAATAAGTTGCGCAAAATTGAAAAATGAAAAAGACACGGTTTGCAGACTCTGATAGAATGAAGTTGCGACACACCATTCTGAAAGGAGAAAGCAAACCATGTCCGAGAAGATTGTACAACTGAACGAGGAAGTAATCAAGGGTCAACTGAAGGAATTAGTCAGAGGCAGCGTCGAAGAGACACTGAATGAGCTGCTGGAGAAAGAGGCAGAGTCCCTCACGCAGGCTGCTCGCTACGAGCGCAGCGAGGCTCGCCAGGGCTACCGCAGCGGTCACTATGACCGCAATCTTACTACAACCTCCGGCGATGTTACACTGCATATGCCGCGTCTCAAGGGGATACCCTTTGAGACTGCCATTATCGAGCGCTACCGCCGCAGAGAAAGCAGCGTGGAAGAAGCTCTCATTGAGATGTATCTCGCCGGTGTCTCCGTTCGCCGCGTGGAGGATATCACTGAAGCGCTGTGGGGCACGAAGGTATCGCCGTCCACGATCAGCGAGCTGAACAAGAAGGCTTACGTCCATATTGGGGATTGGCGGAACCGCCCATTGCAGGGTGGCAGGTATCCGTATGTCTATGTGGATGGCATCTATCTGCGCAGAAACTGGGGCGGAGAATACGAAAATGTATCCGTTTTGGTGGCAATCGCCGTCAATGAGGACGGATACCGTGAGGTTTTGGGCGCTGCTGAGGGCATGAAGGAGGACAAAGCCAGCTGGGTGAGCTTCTTCCAGTGGCTCAAAGGCCGTGGCCTGGATGGCGTCAAGCTCATCGTCGGTGACAAGTGTATGGGTATGCTGGAAGCCGTGGGAGAAGTATTTCCGGAAGCCAAATACCAGCGCTGCGTGGTGCATTTTTACCGTAATGTATTCAGCGTTGTACCCAAATCCAAGGTAAAGATCGTTGCCAAGATGCTCAAGGCGATCCATGCACAGGAGAGCAAGAAAGCATCCAGAGAAAAGGCAAAAGCTGTCGTAGCAGAACTCAAAGCGATGAAGCTGAAGGAAGCTGCCAAGAAGATCGAAGATAGTGTGGAAGAGACACTGACCTATTGCGACTTCCCATCCGAGCATTGGACACGGATCCGCACGAACAACGTAATCGAGCGGCTGAACCGTGAGATCCGGCGGCGGACAAGGGTGGTCGGCTGTTTTCCAGACGGCGAATCTGCCCTCATGCTGGTTTGCGCTCGGCTGCGTCATGTGGCCGGTACACAGTGGGGAAACAAGAAATACATGAACATGATGCACTTAGAGACGATGGATGACACCGCCTTCTTGGCCGGCTGACCTCATTCAACAGAGTCTGCAAACTATTTTGCGCATAAATCTTGACACTACCTGTATTCCTGCAAGTTTTGTCGTTACTGGAAAGGAGAAAGAACCGGATGTATCTATCCGAAGGGTTGCTGTTGTCCTATACCGCAGAAGCCCAAGATGAGATTCGAAACTGAGAACCATTATACAAGTTCTGAAAAGCAGACGGCAGCAAAATCTGACTGGTATATCGTGACTATCTCAATGATCCATCCCCTG
>JAZQOW010000059.1:0-57337 GCA_045628065.1 Faecousia sp. | reverse complement strand
ACGATATCCTGCATGTTGTTCATAGCAGCGCGGATACCTGCAAAGTTGTTGTAATCATCCATAGCATAGAAGCCGAACAGCTCGCCGCTCTTGCCCCAGCCCCAACCGGAGCCGGTGTTGACCTTCATCTGAAGGGTAGCGGTCCAATCGTCTTCGCCAACGGGGATCTTCACAACGTCCTTGGGAGTGCCTTCGGGTTCGAAGACGTCCTTGGTGGAGATCATGTAGAGGCCTTCGCCTTCGCGGATGGCAGTGGATTCTGCGTTTTCAACTGCGAAGCGGTCTGCGGAAGCAGGATCAGTGAAGTCGATGTCTTCCAGAGCAGGAGCGTCGGTGCCCTTGACCTTGACGGTCTTGGTGGCAGAGGCGGTAACATCACCTTCTGCAATGGTGATGGTCAGGGTGACGTTCTTATCCGCTGCGGCGGGCGTTACGGTGCCATCGGCGGCGATCACGTCAGGATCGCTGGAGACAACTTCCATGGTGTAGCCATGGGGGATCGCATCGAATACGATATTCTCAGCGGTTTCGGCGGGCACATCGGCGGCCACATATTCAGCCACGTTGCCGGCTGCCCAAGAGAGCATCTGAGAGTAGTTCATCAGCTCGACGGTGTCGAGAGAGGTCACTGCTACATATTCATACTGTACATCAATGGGAGCAGCCGTGCTGCGCTCGGTTGCGAACAGGCCGATCATCGGGTTGGCAAGGCTGACACCGGATACCGTGCCGAGGGACTGGAAGGTGCGGCCATCCTGGCTCCATGCGAGCGTGTAGGCGTCGCCCTTATTCTTGATGCTGAAGTAAACGGTGAGAGAACCATCCTCTGCTGCAACAGCGTTCGGGCCGGTGAAGAACCAGCCGGAGTTGTTGGAGGTGTAGGTATTGTCGGTCTCGGAGCCGTAGGTAACCTTCAGGGGATTCTGAATGCCTGCGAAGACATAGTTGGCATCATCCTGGAAGACCAGGAACTGGTTCATCTGGGTGTTGGCCTTGGGTGCAACGGGGAAGACCACCTTGGTGACGATTTCCCATGCATTGCCCATGGCGGGAGCAACAAACAGGTTCTTCCAGCTGGAGGTGTAGGCATCGGCTGCGCGGATATCGCCATACTGGGTGGGCAGAACAACGCCTGCGCCCTTCTCGATGGCGTAGCCTTCGGCATCCTCATGGAGGATCGCCCAATCGCTGCTGAGGCTGCCGTCTGCGAAGTATTCGCTTTCGGGTCTGTAGTTGTAGCCGAGCTTATACTGCACTCTTGCAGCGCCGGATGCAACGGTAATGACAGCCATGCCGGTGTCGCCGTCGATCTGGTCAACGATGACCGTGTGCTCGGGATCAGCGGGCGTTGCTTCGATCACGGGAGCGGTCTTGCCGTCGCGGTCAAGAGCGAAGTTGTAAACGAAGACCTCGGGATCAAAGCCGCCGATCTTTTCGCCGTCGGCAGTGATGGAGGACAGACGCGGGTAGAGGTCGCCGACCTTGAAGACATCGATGCCGTCATAGGTCACAGCCACAGGGGTAAGACCCTCAGCCTTGCTGCCGCTGGCGTACACGCCCAGTCTCGGATATGCCATCTTGAGTGCGGTGGTACCGGCAACATCGATCCAATCCGTACCGTTGAGGGAATATCTGAAGCCGTAGGTCTTATTGCGCTTGACGATCTGGAGGAACATTTCGGTAGGTTCACCGCTCAGGGTGACGGAAGCGACCTGCGTCTCTTCGCCGTTGGAAACAGAGTAGGCACGCAGCACGCGGCTGACGGTGACTCTGCCCCAGGAGCTGGTCGTGACCTGCTCAAGGACATAGCGCAGATAGTTGCTGTCATCGTCATAAACAACGAGACCGGCTGCGGGACCGTCCTGGCTGAAGGGAGCGTCAAGGGTGATATGGCTCTGTGCGATCCATTCGCCGAAGCCGGGCTCCAGATAGAGGTTCTTGGCTTCTGCGCCGATGGCACCCTGCTCGGTGGTGATGGTCAGACCGTTTTCGCCGAAGACAGCGTTCTCGGTGGTATTGATGCTGGTCCAGTTCTTTGCCTGTGCAGCAGCCCAGCCTTCTGCGAAGTCGGTGCTGATGGGTGCGGGACCGGCGCCGATGCGGTAGACGCAGGTGGTACCGGTGGACTTGCTGACGGAAATAACCTCAGCAACACCGGGCATTGCGGTAATCTGGTTGACGGTGATTTCGAGATCGTCGTTGGAGGAGATTGCATCGATGACGGGCAGGCCTTCGCCGGTATAATTCAGCTCATAGGTGAACTGATCTCTTGCAAAGCCTTCGATGGGCTTGCCATCGACCGTGATGGAATCGACCTCTGCGTTGGCTTCAACGTAGACAACGAAGTCGGTGGTGACGGTGTGGCCATCCATTTCGCCGGTGACGGTGATGGTAGCAACGCCGGGAGCCACAGCCTTGATGCCGTCAGCGGTGACAGCAGCAACGGAGGGACGGTTGGAATGATACTCGAAGCTCATGCCTTCGGGCAGCGGGCAGGAAGTGAGGGACTTCACGCAGCTCTGCTGATCGGCGATGATGTAGCCATAGAGCTTTTCGTTATTCATGGCAACGGTCAGCTGCGGGTTGATGGTAGCGCCCTTATCAAAGATGATACGGGACTCAATGCCCAGAGCTTCGTCGCCGACCTGGTTGGCCTTGACGTTCAGGGCAACGGGATATTCGTCCATTTCACCGCTGACGGTGAAGTTGGTGGTCAGGTTTGCGCTGGCGGAGTCTTCGCCAACCTGAATCTGATACAGGCCGGTATCGACCTTGAAGCAGTCGTCCTCTTCATAATAGTAGGCAAGATCGGGGATCTTGACTTCCAGTTCCACAGTCTTGGTTTCGCCGGGCTGAAGATCGACCTTGTCGAAGCCTTCCAGACGGCGGATCGGGCGGAGCATTTCTGCCGGAGCCTCAGGCTGGGCAATATAGAGCTGAGCAACCTCCTTACCTGCAACCTTGCCGGTGTTGGTCACATCGAAGGAAACCTTCACGGTGTCGTTTGCATCGTAAGCGGTCTTGTCAATAGACAGGTTGGAGTATGCGAAGGTGGTGTAGCTCAGGCCGTAGCCGAACGGATAGGATACGGGCACCCAGTTATCATAGTACATATAGGTGCGGCCGTGGTTGCCGTTGGTGGCATAGAGGTTGTAGTCGCGGATGCCGGGCATGTCGGAGTCATTCTGGTGCCAGGTGGAGGTCAGGTGGCCGGAGGGGTTGGTAGCGCCGGTGATGACTTCACCGAAGCCGGTGCCCTTGCGGATGCCGCCGAAGCTGGACCACAGGATGGCTGCAACATCATTCTCGAACTTGGTGACCTGCATGGGGCCGCAGGTCTCCATGACGGCGATGGTGTTCTTATTCAGCTTGCCGACATTGGAAATGAAGGTATCCAGACCGTTGGGCAGTACGATGGAGGAACGGTCGCGGCCTTCTGCGGAGTAGCTGTTGTTGGTGCCGACCACAACGATGACGGCATCGGCTGCCTTGAGGATTTCCTCATCGGCGGCATCGACGGTATCCTTCATCAGATAGGTGGGGGTGATGCTGGGGTTGATGGCATGGACAGCGGTGTTGATACCGGTCTGGATATCAATTCTCCACTTGTCGTCCTGCTCGAATCTCTGCTCGGAGGAGTAGAGGCCGAGATAGAACTTGTGGTTGCGGTCGCCCTTGTCGTTTTCCTGATGTGCCCAGTTGCCGATGATGACGATGTTATAGTCATCGCCTTCTGCGGGAATCTGGAGGGGCAGGAGGTTATTCTCGTTCTTCAGAAGAACGACGCCTTCTCTTGCCTGACGGTCAACGATGTCGATACGCTCGGGGGTGTAGTTGTTCAGGCCTCTTGCTTCCTGATCTGCCTTGCGCTCGTTGGCGGCGATGGTGTAGGGGTTGTTCTCATCGAGCTCGCCGGTGGAGATACGGGCAGTCAGAAGGCGATGGGCGGAGATATCAACGGTATTCTCGGTGAAGGTGCCCATATCGGTCTGCAGGTTGCTCTCCACGATGGTCTTAGCCATCTTGCGGTAGTCGGTACGGCCGCCGGAGTTGCATTCGAGGTCTTCGCCGTGTGCCAGTGCGCAGCCCCACTGCTCAACCTGGGTAAGCTTTTCGCCGGTTCTGGGGTTGATGAAGGGCAGGTTGGAGATGGTGGAGACGGAGTCGCAGTCGGAGGTGATGAAGCCGGTGAAGCCGTAGGTCTGACGAAGCAGGGTGTCCATCAGGTAAGAGCTGTAGGAGCAGGGCTCTTCATTGAAGGAGCTGTAGGCCGTCATGACAGAGGAGACGTTGGTCGCCTGAATGACTTCGCGGTAGGGTGCTGCGAAGTATTCACGCAGGGCACGCAGATCGGAGACTGCGCCGCCGCTCTGACGGATGGCTTCGGTGTTGTTGGCAACATAGTGCTTGATGGTGGTCAGGGTCTTCTTGTAGCCGCTCGGATCAATGATGTCGCCATTCTGATCCTTGCCTTCCATGCCGAGGACAAACTGGTTTGCCATGGTGGCAACCAGCAGGGGGTCTTCGGAGTAGGATTCTTCGTTGCGGCCCCAGCGCGGGTCGCGCTGCATGTTGATCGTGGGAGAATAGAATTCGAGGTTGATGCAGTTGCCAAACTCATTCTTGACAGCACGCTCGCGAATCTCGTCAGCGATCTGCACGGCGCCTTCATAATAGAGCTCGGGGTTCCAGGTGGTAGCGATGGTCATGGACTGAACATAGCTGACGTTGTCTCTGGAGCCGTCGGTCTGGGGCTGCTCGTTGTCGCGCAGGAAGCCATGGAGTGCTTCGCTCCACCAGCAGTAGTGGCTCAGATTCTTGGTGGCGGGGACACTCAGGGTGCCGCCGGTCAGATTCTCAGCCAGAATGGCGGGAGAGTTCTCGACGAGCATGGAGCCCTTCTGGGTCAGGCTCATACGGGCAACCAGGTCGGCTGCACGTTCTGCAAAGGTGTACTGGGGGTTCTCGTAGATGGGGATGGTCGGATCGTCGATGACGACTTCAACATCCTCACCATAGGGGTTTACGTAGCTTTCCCCAATGGGGTCTGCTGCCTGCTCCGGCTCTTCTGCTGCGCTGACAATGCCTGCGGGCAGCATGCCCAGGCACAGTGCCAGACACAGAAGCAGCGCCAAAGCTTTTCTGATGGTACTCTTCATAGTTTTCCTCCTTATTTTTTTGGCTTGCCTGATTCTATTCGTCAGGTTCGCCGGATAATTTTATATTTTAGATTGTTTTGGTATTATTTTCAATCAAAGATCACATCAGAAATAATATTTATTAATATTAGATAAATCTTTAGTTTCTTTTTTGTATACTTTTCAAGTGAGCTTTTGTATTGCTCTTTTCCGGTTTATGGTAAAAATCAGAGGCAGGCGCTGCGCTCTGTTTTCATCATGGTGACAGGCTGCTGTGAAAATAAACAAATTTTCCGGCTGGTTTTTCCGTAAACTATTTTGTTATGGGCGAAATACTTTGGTTTTTCCCGGCTTTACCTGTGGAAAGCCTGTTGAAGATGAGGAAAACTCATTGAAACCTCCTGCGTAAAATCGTATATATTGAAGAATTATGTCTACCAGTAAACTATACCTTGTGGTTTCCCTGAAATCACACACAACCGGGGTGAAGGCTGTGAAAACCGACGAATTGTTTTTTTCCCTGCAAAAAAAAAGATAAATTTGCTCTTTAATGCCTGGGGGATAATATGATATAATCATGTTTGCAGACTATGGCCTGCCGCCAAAACTGCCAGATTTTCTACCTTTCCGAGGTTTTAACATATGCTCGAACTTTTGTCCCCCGCCGGCTCCATGGAGGCTCTGCGCGCTGCCGTTCAAAACGGTGCGGACGCCGTCTATCTGGGGCACGGGAGCTTTAATGCCCGTCAGGGCGCTAAAAACTTTACAGCCGATGAGCTCCGCGAAGCCGTGAAGTACTGCCACATCCGCGGCGTAAAGGTGCATCTGACCCTCAACACCCTGGCCACCGACCGGGAGCTGCCGCGGGTCGCTGAGACCATCCGCACCGCCGCAAGCTGCGATGTGGATGCCTTCATTGTGCAGGATCTCGGCATTATCAGCCTGTGCCGCCAGATCGCGCCGGGCATTCCTCTGCACGCCTCCACGCAGATGACCATCTGCAATCTCGAGGGCGTGCGGCAGGCTGCCGCCATGGGGCTGAGCCGTGTCGTGCTTGCCAGAGAGCTCGATCGGGAGCAGATCAGCTACATCTGCCGGAATTCCCCGGTGGAAATCGAAGTATTTGTCCACGGTGCGCTTTGTATGTGCTACTCCGGGCAATGCTATATGTCCTCCGTCATCGGACGGCGCAGCGGCAACCGCGGGCAATGCGCCCAGCCCTGCCGCCTGCCCTACGGCTACGGCCGCCACGAGGACCGCTATCCCCTGAGCCTGAAGGACAACTGCCTTGTCAACTGGCTCCATGACCTGAATGCGATGGGCGTTGCCTCTATTAAAATTGAAGGCAGAATGAAGCGCCCGGAATATGTGGCTACTGTCACAGGGATTTACCGCAATGTTCTCGACGGTGCCCACGTCGGCAGGAAGCAGCTTGCCGACCTCAAGGACGCCTTCTCCCGTCAGGGCTTTACGCAGGGCTACTTTATGGGGCGCACCGGGCAGCAGATGTTCGGCACCCGGGGCGACGAAGCGCCCAACGAAGCGCTGCTTGCCAAGGCCCGCGCCACCTATGAATCGGGCGAAGCCCCGCTGGTTCCGGTGCAGTTCTATGCCGTCATCAGCCGCCGTCAGGGCAGTATGCTCGCCGTGCAGGATGCCGACGGCCACATCTGCAAGGCCGAAGGCCCCGCCCCCTCCGAGGCCATCAACCGCCCCATCAATGAGGAAATGCTCGCCGCCCGTCTGGCAAAGACCGGCGGCACCCCCTACCGGTGCACCAAGGTGCGAAGCGTCATTGAGCCGGGTCTGACCCTGCCCGCTTCGGCGATCAATGCCATGCGCCGGGAGGTGCTCGATCACCTCACCGCTCTGCGCGGCAGGCGGGATGCCCCCAGTCTGGGAAGCTTCTCCCACATCATCCGCTATTCCGGCCCCAAGGAACCGCCCCGGCTCTCCGTATCCATTACCCGGCTCGATCAGCTGGTTCCCGCGCTCTCGCAGGCCGCCGTAGTCTACGCGCCCCTGCATCTGATCGCTGCCGGCTCCCGCGCCTTTGCAAAGCTCAGCCCGGAGACCGAGCTGGTCGCCGTCCTCCCCCGCATCACCAACGACAGCGAAAGCGCCGCCCTGGTGGCACGGCTGGATGCCGTATATGAGCGCGGTGTGCGGAAGGTGCTGGTCGGCAATCTGGGGCAGCTGACGGTTGCCCGCTCCAGAGGCTTCAGCCTCTGCGGCGACTTCGGCCTGAATGCCCTGAACTCCCGTACCATGCTGGAGCTGCGCTCTCTCGGTCTGGTCAGCGCCACAGCTTCCTTTGAAATGACGCTGCCGCAGCTGCGCGACCTGAGCAAGACCATCCCCACCGAGGCCATCATCTACGGCAGACTGCCCCTGATGCTCACGGAAAACTGCATCATTCGCGGCAACACCGGCCAATGCGCCTGCCGCTCCGGCCCCACCAAGCTCATTGACCGCATGGGTGCGGAATTCCCCATCATCCGCGACGGCGACAGCTGCCGCAGTGTGGTGCTCAACGGCAAAAAGCTCTATTGGCTCGATAAGCCGGAATCCTTCCAGAAGCTCGGCCTGAGCTATGTGCGCATCGCCTTCACCACGGAAAGCCCCGATGAGGTGGAGCGCGTTCTGGAGAGCTGGCGCACCCGGGCGCCCTTCGACCCCGGCGCGTGCACCCGCGGCCTTTATACACGCGGTGTGGAATAACTGAAATCCGAGGAATGATATGATTATTCTTGCTTCCAAATCCCCCCGGCGGCAGGAGCTGCTGGAAAAAATCGGCCTGACCTTCACGGTCATGACCGAGGAAATTGACGAAACCATGAACCCTGACCTCCCTCTGACCGAGGAGATCCAGCGGGTCAGCAAATTAAAGGCGCTTGCCGTTGCCCCCCGCGCAGGCAGGGACGACCTCATCATCAGCGCCGACACCGTGGTATGCGTGGACGGCAAGCGGCTGGGAAAGCCCGCAGATGAGGCCGAAGCTGCTGCCATGCTCCGCATGCTCAGCGGCAGAAGCCATCAGGTGGTGAGCGGCCTGTGCCTGTTGCAGGCAGACCGGGCAGAAACCACCGCCGTGACCACCGACCTTCACTTCCGCGACCTGAGCGAGGCGGAAATTGCCGCCTATGTCGCCACCGGCGAGCCGATGGACAAGGCGGGCGCCTACGGAATTCAGGGGCTGGCTTCGATTTTTGTGGACAGCCTGCGCGGTGACTATTATAATGTAATGGGGCTTCCCCTGTGCACCCTTGCGCAGCTGCTGCCCTCCTTCGGCATTTCGGTGCTGTAGCAGATAACGACTTCAACCAATGAGGTGATTTTTTGAAAACAGACAGACCCAAGCGGCGGAAGGTCATCCTGCTGATCGCCTTGCTGCTGGCCATTGCCGTAGCAGTCAGCTCAGCACTCATCTCCGGCGCGTCGAAAGGCAAAAACTCCACAAAGTCCCTGCTCTCTCCCATGGAAAGCGGCCTCTCCGCCCTGACCCGCACAGCAGAGCGCTTCTATAACTATGTGTTCCGCTATGAATCTCTGGAGGCCGAAAACGCCTACCTCAAGGAGCGCATCGCCACGATGGAGGATGAAATTCGCTCCATCGACACTCTGCAAAGAGAAAATGAGCGTCTGCGCAGCGTGTCTAACCTCCTGCAGGAGCATGAGGATTATAATCTCCTCTCCGCCTATATTATCGGCTGGGACTCCAGCAACTGGCGCAACACCTTTGATATCGGCAAGGGCACCAACTCCGGCATCACCGAGGGCATGTGCGCCATCAGCGAGCAGGGTCAGGTCGTCGGCATCGTGACCGACTGCGGCTCCAACTGGGCGACCATCACCACGATTCTGGACTCCTCCCTGCAAATCTCCGCCACCCTGTCCTCCTCCGGCTATAACGGCATCGTGCAGGGCGCGTACAAAACCGACAAGGAAAACCAGCTCCGCATGGACTACCTCTCCACCGAGGCCGTCATCCGCAACAACGACCAGGTCGTCTCCACCGGCTCCACCCTCTACCCCCGCGGCCTGATCTTAGGCCACATCGTCGATGCCGGCCTCGACGGCACCGGCGTCGCCAAATACGCCGTCATCGAACCCGCCGCCGACTTCGACGCGCTGGAGCAGGTGTTCATTATTACGGACTATGTTAATGAATAAAAAAATCACGCTTCGGGATTACGACCTGAAGCGTGATTTTTTCAGAATGCCATTCCGGAACAAGGGGCGTTTCTCTCCCCCGCAGCCGCTCGCGCAAACAGTCAAAGGCAATGCCGTAGGGGAGGGGCTTGCCCCTCCCGAATCCTGGTTTTCTGCATTCTTTCCAATCTGTGCTAATCCCACCATCGGGGAGGAGCAAGCCCCTCCCCTACGGCGATACATTTCGTATATGCCACTGTTAATTTAATGGCGCCCAGCCCCCGTAGGGGCGAACTGTGTTCGCCCGCTATCCGATTCATCCGACATTTCATATAGCTGCAAGCCGGAGCGGGCGAACGCAGTTCTCCCCTACGAAAGCATTTGAAGTCTATTCAATAACAGGGCAGCCCTTAAGTTGATGACACTGCCCATGGGGGGAGGAGCAAGCCCCTCCCCTACGGCGATGCATTTCGTATATGCCGCTGTTAATTTGATGGCGCCCAGCCCCGTAGGGGCGAGCATTTGAACAAAAACAATGTTCCGATATGTTTGTCATTATACCATAAAAATCTTCCCGCACAACGGTTAGTCGGTTATATCATTAAAAACCGGGTTTATATAAGCCGCAAGCCTGACATGCCCATCTGCTGTGGGAACCGCAAGAAGGATAGATATATTATATATCTATTTCAAACATATTAATGCATACCGAACATAAAATAAACATACGATATGTTTATCAGGAGGCTATTATGGCAGTAAAGAGTGTATCTATTCGGATAGAGGAAGAAATGCTTACAAAAATCGGGTTTGTGGCGGATTATGAAGGGCGGTCGGTGAACAGTCAGATTCTTGTGCTGATTCGGGAGAGTATCCGGCAGTTTGAATCTGAGCACGGGGAAATTTGTCAGCCGCTTGATCCGGCGGTGAATGTTAAGCCTGCAAAGAAGGTCTGATTGGTAAAACAATGTGCCCGCTCTCATCGGAGAGCGGGCACGCTGTTTTTTTATTATAGAACCTTTTTTATTGCAGAACAGAAATCGCAGCTGTGATGGTTTTTTCAAACGCTTCTCTTCCGTATTTATCGACTTCGGCCTTGTTCTTTTCGCCGTGCGTCAGGCAGCCTGCGCCGCCGATGCAGCCGCCGATGCAGGCCATGCCCTCGATGAAGTTCACATCGGAAAGATTCTTGCTCTTTTTCAGCAGAGCGATCTTGCATTGCTCGATGCCGTCGCAGGAGATGGCCTTCAGCTCGAAATCGGTATCCCCGTGTTCCTTGAGGCCTTCGGCAACAGCGTCGGTCAGACCGCCGGAGCGTGCAAAGATTCTTCCGAAATAGGAGGCGTTATCCAGCACATCCTCTGCCAGCGTTGTAATGTCCACATCCTTGGAGTCAAACAGCGCCTGAAGCTCCTCAAAGGTCATGACAACATCCACATACGGCCGGACGGATTCCTTATGTACCTCTGCTTTTTTCGCAGTGCACGGGCCGATAAAGATCACCTTGCAGTTGCTCTCATGCTCCTTCAGGTACTTTGCCAGGGCGGCCATGGGGGAGAGGTTATGGGAAACATAGGGAAGCATTGCGGGGAAGTTCTTTTCGATATAGCTTACGAATGCCGGACAGCAGGAGCTGGTGATAAAGCCCTTTTCTACAAGCTCGCGGCTTTCGGCATCGGCTACCATATCAGCGCCAAGCGCCGCTTCGATCACAGCATGGAAGCCGAGCTCCTTCAGGCCGGTGATCACCTGACCGAGCTTTGCATAAGTAAACTGACTCGAAATAGACGGTGCAACTACCGCATAGACCTTATATTTCTGATTGTTATCGCTCTTCTTCAGAATATCAATGGCATCCAGAAGATAGGACTTGTCCATGATCGCACCGAAGGGGCACTGATAAACGCAGGCGCCGCAGGCGATGCATTTATCATTATCAATCGCAGCCGCTCTGGTCTCTTTCATATGAACGGCCTTGATTTTGCAGGCATTTTCGCAGGGGCGCTTGCGGCTGATAATTGCCGTGTAGGGACATACCTTGGCACAGGCGCCGCATTCTCTGCACTTCGTCTTGTCGATCTGTGCGACATGGTTCTGGTCAAAAGAAATGGCACCGAATTTGCAGGCATCCTCGCAGCGGTTTGCAAGGCAGCCACGGCAGGCGTTGGTCACCTCATAGCCGCCCATCGGGCATTCATCGCAGGCGGTTTCGATGACCTCGATGACATTCGGGTTATCCTTGTTGCCACCCATGGCGATTTTCACGCGCTCAGCGAGAATGGCTCTCTCCTTGTAAACGCAGCAGCGCATCGTGGGAGTGCTTCCGGGGACAATGGTTTTGGGAATATCCAAAACATTCTCAAGCAGCGTATCCTTCCAGGCAAGCCGAGCCACTTCACGCAGAACCTTATATTTCAGATATTGAACCTTGGTATCAAATTTACGCATGTTTCTTCCTCATCAAAAGTAGCTGACTTTAATGCGCTTGCCCATTTGCTTGAGGCAGGCGGAGAGTTCCTCTACTAAATTCATTTTTATGTTAAAGGTGATCGGCAGATCGGGATTCTGGTGCGCGGGATTTACGGCTCTGCCCACATAGAAATTGATGTCTGTCGCCTCTTCGAACAGAAGACGGCAAATGAGGGATGCGCCATCGCGCTTGATGCTCCATTGATCGTAAAGCTCGTTCTGGTCAAGGACATCCCTTGCAAACTCAATTACCTTATTGATCGTAATGACCCCTTCGGTCACCAGATCGACACCTTCGATCTCGGCAATGGGCGGGACATCGCTTCTTTCGAAGCTTAAGGAGGCTTTGATTTCCTTCCCCAGATACTTTGCTGCAATGGAGGAGGTTGTGCCGCCGCAGATGATATGCTTGCCCTCCTTGGAGAAAAACAGGGACATCATTCTGTCGCAGTCATCCCGGTTTCTCGGCGGGCCAAAGAGGAGATTCATCGGCTCGCGCTTTCGAATTTTCACGACACAGGCCGTTGCATCGTCACCCGGATGGTGGCCGTATTGCTTGTCGCATTCGTCCACAAGCATCGAGGCAAGTGTTTTCGCGGTATAACCGGCAATAGAAATGGTTTTCATAAACTCGGCAATGTCTTCCCATTTCCAGCCGAAGTTATAGGCCAGACCGATTCCTGCGTGGGGACAGCCGTCGCTCATGGCGATGAGAATATCGGTATCCTGAAGCTTCACGATGGATTTATAGACAAGCTTGCCGCCGATCGTGTGCTCCGTCTTCGGATAATCATAGATTTCACCGTCGCGCAGGAAGATGACGCTCGGGTTATCATACTGGATGATCTCTGCAAGCTCATTCCTTGTCAGGCGGATGATCGTAAAGGTAGAATATGCCACGCCGCGCACGGAGCAGATGGGCAGGGTCGCCGCGATGGTGGAAACGCAGTCCTCCAGCTTTAAGCCCTCTGCCATCATGGTAGAGATAATTTTGGAGGTCAGCGTGGAGAGGATGCTCGCCTTCACGCCGCTCCCCAGACCGTCGGCCAACACAACGACGGTGGAATCCTCATCCTGCTCGATCACATCAACATGGTCACCGCAGAGCTGTTCACCCTCGTGATTGATGCTTTTCCAGCCGATATCAGCACATAAATTATTCATCGCTGATGGACTCCTTTAGCTTTGTTAATGCAATCTTTGTTTCTGCGGCAGTTTCTCCGAGAAGGGATGCAATTTCCTGAACGATACGCATCTGCTTATCGACCACGCGATCGGCGATCTCAACCGTCTGGCGGCTGATGTCTTCCTTCTTTTCGCGCTGCGATTCTTCTTCGGTGACATCGCGCAGAATGCTCAGGATCAGCTTGTATTCCCTGTCGTAAACGACGGTTTTTTCCACATATTTTCCGTACTCTGCCAGATATTCACGCTTATTATGAATATTTCTGCCTCTTGAAAGCACGGACTGGAAATCTGCCGGATCCAGCACGCGAACGACCTGATCGCCAAGGATATCCGAGGCGAAGCGCAGATTGAGGATTCGCACAGCGGCCTGATTGATCTGCTGAACCTCTAATTTCTCGTTAAGCACAATGATGCCGTTGGGAGAGTTTCTGGCAATGGTATCGGAGAAGTTTTCGGCACGATCCTTCAGGAAGGGAAGGCACATCGAGATTTCTGCCTTTCCCTGCAGGATGGCAATTGCCTTCTCCCGGCAGGTATTGTAGCCGCAGGAGCCGCAGTTCAGCTCGTCGCTGGGCTTCATTTTGCCCATCTGATGCAGCGTTTCTCTGATTTCGGTCTCGCTGGGTTCAGTGTTTCGCTGGGCAATGATGGGGAATTCCTTCTGGATCTCGGTATTCTCCGGCATGGCAACGGGGAAGTCCTTCTTGCCTGCATATTGTGCAACAGCAGCATAACCCTGAATCGGGGAGCGGCGATATTTTTCCATAACAGGGCCGCCCACGCAGCTGCCGATACATGCCGACATCTCGATGAAGGCACGGTGCACATTGCCCGACTCGATATCCTTCAGGGCGCAGATGCACGATTCCACACCGTCAATCGCCATGTAGGTATAGTACGGGTTGTCCAGCGCCATGGTTTTTAATATGCCGCCGGTCGTCGGGAAGAATCTTGCGCGGGAGTTGTCGTTTTGATCCAGCTTTTTCTCAAGCGTGATGTTTTCGGCCTTCAGCCATGCAGTCAGCTCATCGTAGGTCAGAACAGCATCCACAATACCTTCATATTGCTGGGCTTCATCCTTCTTTGCAACGCAGGGGCCGATAAATACGGTCTTTGCATTGGGAATACGCTTTTTGATATCCTTGCAATGTGCCTGCATCGGAGACATTACATCAACAAGGAACGGGATCAGCGTGGGGAAATGCTTCTGGATCAGAAGATTTACCGAGTGGCAGCAGGAAGTAATTAAGATATCCCGCGATTGCTCAGCGCAGATTCTTTCATATTCTGTCTTGACGATCGTGGCGCCGATTGCGGTTTCTTCCACATCGTAAAAGCCGAGCTTTTTCAGTGCTTCTCTCATCGACTCAATTCCGACGCCCTCATAGTTTGCAATAAACGACGGCGCCAGACTGACCACGACAGGCTCTCCGCTTCCGAGAAGAACCTTCACCTTTTCGGTTTCATCTACGATCTGCTTGGCATTCTGCGGGCAGACAACAAAGCACTGGCCGCACATGATGCATTCATTTTCAATAATGTATGCCTGCGTGCCGGAGAACCGGATGGATTTAACCGGGCAATGGCGAATGCATTTATAGCAGTTTTTGCAGTTTGATTTTTTCAGCGTCAAGCATTCCATATTCTCAGTGCCTTTCTTTCTTCACAGGCTCTAATACCTTGTCATTGAAAAATTCATCGAAATTTCCGGGCGTAAGTCCTGTATAGATGGTATCATCAACCGCTACTGTCACACCGATCCGGTTGCACTTGCCGGTACAGAATCTACCGGCAAGCGTAACCTCATCCTCCAGGCTGTGGTCTGCCACAGCCTTTTGGAAAAGCGCAATGATTTTCTCTGACCCTTTCAAATGGCAGGAGGAGCCTACACAAATTTCAATGATCATTTACTTCACCTGGGGCAGGACGGTTTCGTTGAAGAACTCCTGAACCGTATCCGGGCTTACCGAATAGAAGCTGCCGTCAACAGTGACGCAGACGCCCTTCTGGCAGTTGCCCATGCAGAATGTGCCGGAAAGCGTGACCTTGTCGCCAATGCCTGCTTCGCCGATCAGATACTGCAGCTGCTCTACAACTTTTCTGGAGCCTTTAATATGGCAGGAAGAACCGATACATACTGTAATTTTCATTTGCTGTCTCCTTATTCGTAATCTACTACATGAATCCAGGAATGCAGGAATTCGCGCTCATGCTCGTTGCCCTTGACCAGCTGAGAAGCGGCAACGATCGGCATCCACTTCTGGACATACTGCTTGGCGGTGTTGCTCTTTTCGCAGAAAAGATTAAGGTACTTCTTTGCGCCTTCAATATCGCCCTCCAGCCAGAACAGCAGGTAGGTACGCGCTGCATCGGCAGAAGCGTTGCCCTGGGTGGCATGGGACCAGTCGAGGATATAGGGCGTGCCGTCTTCGGTGATGATGATATTGGAGGGGTTATAGTCGCCGTGGCATACCTTGTTGTGCTTGGGCATGCCCTCCAGGCGGGTGTGCAGATCGTAGCGCACCGTTGCGGACAGATCGGTTTCGCCGATCTTGCGGTTCATCTTGTCCTTCAGCTTGTTCAGATCGCGGCAGGTCTTGGAGTGCATGGTCAGCTGCAGATCCACGAACAGCTCCAGATACTCGTCCTTCTTCTCAGGCTCTTCGAGCATCAGCGTGGCAAGGGTCTTGCCCTTGATGAATTCAGAAACGATGGTCCATTTTCCGTCGGTCATGGTGACCTCCAGAACCTTCGGGATATTGAGGTCGGTTCCCTCAATGCGGGCCTGATTCAGAGCTTCGTTTAAGACATCGGCCTTGGAGTAGGTCTTGTCAAAGACCTTTAAAACACGGTCTCCGTCACGGTAGACGGTTTTGTTGTTTCTTACGGCAATAATTCTGTCAAGACTCATGATAGCATCCCCCTTAATTCTTTTTCAGGCCGCTCTTGGCACGGCGATATGCTTGCTTGAAGTTGTGTTCATCATCAGCGGATTCAATATCCTTTTCCGTGGGCATTTCAGGCTCGGCAAAGTGCCCCTCTCCGTAATAAGCATTGAGATACATCTGCTTGATTTCGCTCATCAGCGGATAGCGGGGGTTGGCGCCGGTGCACTGGTCATCGAAGGCCTGCTCCACCATGGCATCCAGACGGGCGAGGAAATCTTCTTCATCCGCAACATAATCCTTGATTGCGGGCTTGATGCCAACCTTTGCCTTCAGCTCGTTGATGGCCTTGATCAGGTTTTCGAGCTTTTCTTCATCGGTGTCGCCGCCGAGCTTCAGCTCATCGGCAATCATGGCATAGCGGGCGAGGGTGTGCGGGTGATCGTACTGGCTGAAGGTGCCCATCTTGACAGGTGCTTCGGCAGCATTGAAGCGGAGAACCTCTTCGAGCATCAGGGCGTTGGCAACGCCGTGGGGGATGTGATGGAAGGCGCCGAGCTTATGTGCCATGGAGTGGCACACGCCGAGGAAGGCGTTAGCGAAGGCCATACCGGCCATGGTGGCGGCATTTGCCATCTTTTCGCGGGCTTCTACATCATTCTGGCCGTTGTCATAGGCGCGGGGCAGATAGGTGAAGATGGTCTGCAGGGCCTTGATGGCCAGACCGTCGGTGTAATCCGTTGCCATGATGGAGGCAATGGCTTCGAGCGCATGAGATACGGCGTCGATGCCGGAAGCAGCGGTCAGACCCTTCGGGGCGGACATATGGAAATCGGTATCGATGATCGCCATGTTGGGAAGCAGCTGATAATCGGCCAGAGGATATTTTACGCCGGACTTCTCATCGGTGATAACAGCAAAGGGCGTGACCTCGGAGCCGGTACCTGCGGAGGTGGGGATGGCAATGAAGTAGGCCTTTTCGCCCATCTTGGGGAAGGTGTAGACACGCTTGCGGATATCAATAAAGCGCATGGCCATATCCATGAAGTCTGCCTCGGGATGCTCATACAGCACCCACATGATCTTGGCTGCGTCCATCGCGCTGCCGCCGCCGAGGGCAATGATGCAGTCGGGCTTGAACGAGCGCATCAGCTCTGCACCGGCCTTTGCGCAGGCCAGGGTGGGATCGGGTTCGACGTCGAAGAAGGACTCGTGGACAATGCCCATCTCGTCCAGCTTATCGGTGATCGGCTTCGTATAGCCGTTGCTGTAGAGGAAGTTGTCGGTCACGATAAAGGCTCTCTTTTTGCCCATCACATTTTTCAGCTCATCCAGAGCGACCGGCAGGCAGCCCTTCTTGATGTAAACCTTCTCAGGTGCGCGGAACCACAGCATATTTTCCCTTCTTTCGGCAACGGTTTTGATATTGAGCAGGTGCTTGACGCCGACGTTTTCGGAGACCGAGTTGCCGCCCCAGGAGCCGCAGCCAAGGGTCAGCGACGGAGCCAGCTTGAAGTTGTAAAGATCGCCGATGCCGCCGTGGGAGGAGGGCGTGTTGACCAGAATGCGGCAGGTCTTCATGCGTGCGGCAAATTCATCGAGCTTTTCTTTTTCGGTTGTAACATCCAGATAAATGGAAGAGGTATGGCCGTAGCCGCCGTCGGCAATCAGATGCTCCGCCTTTTCAAAAGCGTCCTGAATATCCTCCGCCTTGTACATGGCCAGCACCGGGGAGAGCTTTTCATGCGCAAATTCTTCGGAAAGCTCCACGCTCTTGACCTCGCCGATCAGGATCTTCGTGCCTGCGGGAACCTTGACCCCGGCAAGCTCAGCGATGCGGAATGCGGACTGGCCGACGATTTTTGCGTTGAGGGCGCCGTTGATGAGGATGGTCTTTCTGACCTTCTCGATCTCATCTGCCTTCAGGAAATAGCAGCCGCGGGTTGCGAATTCGATCTTTACGGCGTCATATACATTCTTATGAACGATGACCGACTGCTCGGAGGCGCAGATCATGCCATTGTCAAAGGTCTTGGAGTGAATGATCGAGTTCACGGCAAGGATCACATCGGCGGTATCATCGATAATGGCGGGGGTATTGCCCGCGCCGACGCCGAGTGCCGGCTTGCCGCTGGAGTATGCAGCCTTGACCATGCCGGGGCCGCCGGTTGCCAGAATGATGTCGGCTTCCTTCATGACCAGATTCGTCATGTCAAGGCTCGGCACATCGATCCATTCAATGATCCCTTCGGGAGCACCTGCCTGAACTGCGGCATCGAGAACGAGCTTTGCAGCGGCGATGGTGGATTTCTTTGCTCTCGGATGGGGAGAGATGATGATGGCATTGCGCGTTTTCAGTGCCAGAAGGCATTTGAAAATGGCGGTGGAGGTCGGGTTGGTGGTGGGGATGACGGCTGCGATCACGCCGATCGGCTCTGCGATGCGCTTGGTGCCGTAGGCCTTGTCCTCCTCGATCACGCCGCAGGTCTTGGTGTCCTTATAGGCGTTGTAGATGTATTCGGCGGCGTAGTTGTTCTTGATGACCTTGTCCTCAACAATGCCCATGCCGGTTTCCTCTACAGCCATCTTTGCAAGGGGGATGCGGGCCTTATTTGCCGCAATGGCAGCGGCCTTGAAGATTTTGTCCACCTGCTCCTGCGTGAAGGTCGCAAAGACGGTCTGCGCTTCCTTCACACGGGCAAGGGTCTGTTCCAACGCTTCAACGCTGTCTACGATTTTTCTTTCCATATGTGTACCCTCCATTTGGTTTATTGATTTGATTGAAGCTTGAGATGCGCCAGGGATAATGCTAAATTCTCGTACCGGATGATCACGTCGGCAGGCGTGTACAGGCTGCATTGCGCGAAGCACCAGATGCGCTTGATTCCGCAGGCATAAAGCTGATTTAATACAGCCTGTGCCGAATCGGAAGGCGCGGCAATGATCCCGATATGCACCTCATGCGACTGGCAGTACGCTGTCATTTCGCTTGAGGGCAAAACACTTTTGCCGGACGGCAGCTTTAACTCGGAGTCAACAGAATGGTCAAATGCCGTGAGCACATGAATCCCGTAGGCCTCAAAGCCGCTGTATTCCAGCAGTGCCTTTCCCAGTCTGCCGGCGCCCACAACAATTGCGTTTCCGTCCTGTGCGAACAGAAACTCTTTCAGACTCCGAAGTAATTCTTCCTTTTCGTATCCGACCTTCGGTTTGCCGTTTTTGCAGAAAAGCGATAAATCCTTTCTTACCTGAACCTCACCAAGGCCGACATCCTTTGCGATTTTTGTTGCGGAAACATGGACCGTATCCTGTGGCAGGGCTTCGATATAGTTGATATAAATCGGAACGCGGCCAAGGGATGCTTTCGAGATTTCGTTTTTCTCCAACGATGTCACCTCCTTGTTTTGGTCTTCTATACTATAACACAACTCCTATTTTGCGAGAATTGCCGATTTCTCAATTCGGCATTGCATTTATCGATATACGCATATCGTTTTAATTTGAAATAATGCCCGCTGTTCAGGCGGGCAAAAAGCGCGATGGTGCCTAAGCCGTGCCATCGTTAAATACTTCGCGTTTGGATTTGATCAGCGCATCGATAAATATCTGATCAAGCGCGGTCAGCTTATAATCATCGCGGTGGATCAGAACATCTCTGTATATACGGTCGTTATCCGCACAGACTCTTTCCGTCAGCCCGTAGCGCTCGAGCGTTTCTCCGGGGACGGGGGAGACCCACATATAGGTGTTCGGATTTTTGGCGAGCAATTCAAACTGACTGCCGCGCTCAAATACAAAAATGCGGTTGCCCTTGTGCTCCGGCAATTCAGCCTTTTTGACCTCAGACAAGGGCAGCGACGGCACATAGGGATCGGCGTGTGCGATTTCCGTATAACCGTCCAAATCGGCATAGGAAATCGTTTCCTTTTTGCTGAGCGCAGAATCTCTGCCCATTACCAGAACATAGGAAAATTCCGTAATCAGTTCGCCGGTGAGCTTTTTTTCCTTCATCATTGCCCTGTAGTAGGCATCATATTGGTCGCTGTAGCGGAGGATGCCGAGCTTGTAATCCTCTTTTAAGATATTGCTGATGACACGGTAAGCATTGGTCTCCTTGTAAAATAGCTCAGCGTCGGAATTGAGCGCAACTTTATTTGAAAATTCGGCAAATGCGGCGGCAACATAGCTTGCCCTCGGCACCGATATGGAAAAATGCTCTTTCGTTGCCGTGCGGTTCCTGAAGATGGCTTCAATATCATCCGTTTGCTTCAGCACCTTTTTGGCATACTGAACGAACAGCTCCCCGTCCGGCGTCAGGGTCATTCCCTTTGCGCTTCTGTCGAATAAAGAAACACCCAGACCCGATTCCAGCTCCTTGATCGCGCGGCTGAGCGCAGGCGCACCGACATACAGCTCTTCTGCGGCCTTGTTGATGGAATTCGTCTTTGCAACCGTAAGGGCGTACTTCAAGTGAAGCAGATTCATAAAAATCCCCCTGATCCGTCAATTTCATATCGCACTTCCGTTAACTATTATATTATAGCATATTGCAAGAGCAATTGCAAAGCTGTCCCCCAATTTTCGCGGGCAGAAATTCACAAAAAATGACGCAGGCTGCGGTTTTTCTCCACTTTGCGCTCGTGTATCGGTCGGGCATTGCCGAAAACGGCACCGCTCCGCTCCGCCTGCGTTTTCACAGGCGCTGAGGGAAAAATTTTTCTGATTTTTGTATATTCTCTGAAAACCGATCATTTTGCACGGAGATTTGACGACCGCTACATATGAATATTATAGAATTGTACATATAGAAAGGAGGAGGATATACAATATGTATAGTTTCTCATGCTCTGCCGCGGGGGAACGTGCGCTGCGGCTGCTTGACTTTTGGGGCGGATTGTGCTATCCTTTAAAAAACTTGAGAATTTAAACCGTTGAAGCGGAGATAACGGTAATGATGCCTTTACAGAGAGCCTGCGTTGCTGAAAGTCAGGTAAGAAACACATTATCAAATGGACCGCGGAGGGCGCAGGGAAATGTGCGTGCACAGAGTATTCTGCGACGTTGCAGGCAGACGTTATTTGCCGGGGATATGCTGGTATCCCGCTGAGCGCACAGGCTGTTCCTGTGAATCAAGGTGGCACCGCGGATAAATGATTATTCGTCCTTGACAGAATGTGGATTTCTGTCGGGGATTTTTTTGACTCCTTTGGGCAGAAAGCTGCGCCGAAGGAGTTTGTTTTTTTGGCGCAGACCAAACAGCAGACTTGTAAAACGGAGGTATGAACCATGCAATTTCACCCGAGCTTAGCTGAGGCGAAGGTCATCGCAGCATCAGGAAAATATGATGTGCTGCCTGTGAGCCTTGAAATGCTCTCTGATTTTCTGACGCCCATAGAGGCGGTGAGAATTCTGAAAAATGTATCCACCCATTGCTATATGCTGGAATCCGCGCAGGCCAATGAAACCTGGGGGCGCTATACCTTCCTTGGCTTTGACCCCAGGCTGGAGATCACCTGCCGCGACGGCGAAATGCAAATCGGGAATCTGAAGGTCAGCACGAATGACCCCTCTGCCTATATCCGGCAGATTCTTTCGCAGTATAAGAGTCCCCGCTTCGACAATCTCCCCTCCTTTACCGGCGGCCTTGTGGGATACTTCTCCTATGATTATCTTGCCTACCGCGAGCCGGGCGTAAAATGCGAGGTTGAGGACACCGAAAACTTCAAGGATGTTGATCTGATGCTCTTTGACAAGGTGATTGCCTTCGATCATCTCCGGCAGAAAATCATCCTGATCGCCAATATGCCGCTTCGGGATGCGGAGGTCGGCTATAACAAGGCGGTCATGGAGCTTCGCCAGCTTGCGGAGCTTCTGAAGCACGGCGAAAAGAGAAAGGAACCCGGCGGGAAGCTGCTCGGCAAGGTCACGCCGCTGTTTGATAAAGAGCAGTTCTGCGCTATGGTCGAAAAAGCCAAGCATCACATCCGGGAAGGCGACATTTTCCAGATCGTCCTCTCCAACCGCCTCTCCGCCCCCTTCGAGGGCAGCCTGCTGAACACCTACCGCGTCCTTCGCACGATCAATCCTTCGCCGTATATGTTCTATTTTTCCGGCACCGATGTGGAGGTCGCAGGCGCCTCACCCGAGACGCTGGTGAAGCTGGAAAACGGCGTTCTCCACACCTTCCCGCTGGCAGGCACCAGACCCAGAGGCAAAACGGAGGAAGAGGATCAGCAGCTCGAGCGCGAGCTGCTTGCCGATGAAAAGGAGCTTGCTGAGCATCATATGCTTGTCGATCTCGGAAGAAACGATCTCGGCAAGATCAGCAAATTCGGCACGGTGCAGGTGGAGAAGCTCCGCAGCATCGAGCGCTTCTCCCATGTGATGCACACCGGCTCGACCGTCCGGGGAGAGATTGACGGCAAATACGATGCGCTTGATGCGATCGAAGCGGTCTTACCGGCGGGAACGCTGTCCGGCGCGCCGAAGATTCGGGCCTGCCAGCTGATCGCTGCGCTGGAGAATAACAAGCGCGGCATCTACGGCGGTGCCATCGGCTATATTGATTTCACGGGCAATATGGATACCTGCATTGCCATCCGCATTGCCTATAAGAAAAACGGGAAGGTTTTTGTACGAAGCGGCGCCGGCATCGTGGCGGATTCGGTTCCCGAAAAAGAGTATCAGGAGTGCCTGAATAAAGCCAAAGCTTCCCTTCAGGCGCTGGAATTTGCACAGGAGGAAGCCTATGACCTTGCTGATTGATAATTATGACAGCTTTTCCTATAACCTTTACCAGCTGATCGGAGAGCTGGATGCGGATATCCGCGTGATCCGCAACGATGAAATGAGCGTAGAGGAGATTCGGGCGTTAAAGCCTGCGCGCATCATCCTCTCCCCCGGCCCCGGAAGGCCGGAGGATGCAGGCATGATCATAGATGCAGCCAGAGAGCTTGGCAGGGAGATCCCGCTCCTCGGTGTCTGCCTCGGCCATCAGGCCATCTGCGCGGCCTTCGGCGCGACCGTCACCTATGCAAAGGAGCTGATGCACGGCAAGCAGTCGGAGGTTCGCTTCGACCCCCAATGCCCCCTGTTTGCCAATTGCCCGCCAACAGCGAAGGCTGCCAGGTATCATTCCCTTGCGGTCGATGCCGATACCCTCCCGGATTGCCTGCGCATCACGGCGCGCACCACGGATGGAGAGGTCATGGCCGTGCAGCATAAGACGTATCCCATTTTCGGCCTGCAATTCCACCCGGAATCGATCATGACACCGGACGGAAAGCAGATGCTACAGAATTTTATTAAGGAGATGTAACAATGATCAAGGAAGCCATTGTAAAAATAGTCAACAAAGAGGATCTCAGCTATGAGGAAGCCTACACCGTCATGAATGAGATCATGAGCGGTGAAACGACCGCAACACAGAATGCCGCCTTTTTGTCCGCCCTGTCCACGAAGAGCGCCAGAGCGGAAACCACAGATGAGATCGCAGGCTGCGCCGCAGCCATGAGAGCGCACGCCGTCAAGGTGGAGACGGACATGGAGCTCTTTGAGATCGTCGGCACGGGCGGCGACAATGCGCAGAGCTTTAATATCTCCACCACCTCCGCCCTTGTTGCGGCTGCCGGCGGCGTGAAGGTCGCAAAGCACGGCAACAGAGCAGCATCCTCGCAGTGCGGCACGGCAGACTGCCTGGAGGCACTGGGCGTGAACATTCAGCAAAGCCCGGAAAAATGCGTTACGCTGCTCAAGGAAGTTGGCATGTGCTTCTTCTTTGCGCAGAAATATCACACCTCCATGAAATACGTGGGCGCCATCCGCAGGGAGCTCGGCTTCCGCACGGTCTTCAATATCCTTGGCCCGCTCACCAATCCCGGTCTGCCCTCCATGCAGCTTCTGGGTGTTTATGACGAATATCTGGTCGTGCCTCTGGCGCAGGTGCTCATGAGTCTCGGCATCCGCCGCGGCATGGTCGTCTATGGGCAGGATAAGCTCGATGAGATTTCCCTGAGTGCGCCGACAACGGTCTGCGAGATCCGTGACGGCTGGTTTAAGTCCCGTGTGATCACGCCCGAAGAATTTGGCTTTGCACGCTGCACCAAAGAAGATCTGAAGGGCGGCACGCCCGCAGAGAATGCCGAGATTACCCTTGCGATTCTCCGCGGCGAAAAAGGCCACAAGCGAAACGCCGTGCTGCTCAATGCCGGTGCGGCGCTGTATATCGGCGGAAAGGCAGAGAGCATGGCTGACGGCGTTCGGCTTGCCGCAGAGCTGATCGATTCGGGCAAGGCGCTGGAAACGCTTCAGAAGTTCATCGAGGTCAGCAACCGCCCGGAGGCAGAGGCATGACGATTCTCGATCAGCTGGCAGAGCATGCCCGTATGCGGACGGAAGACGCGAAAAAGAGAATTTCTCCGGAGAGCATCCGGCAGCAGGCGATGCAGCTGCCCAAAGGAAGCTTTGCTTTTGAGAAGGCGCTGCATACGCCGGATATCGCCTTTATTTGTGAGTGCAAGAGAGCTTCTCCCTCCAAGGGGCTGATTGCACCGGATTTTCCCTATTTGCAGATCGCTGAGGAATATGCAGCAGCAGGCGCGGACTGCATTTCCGTTTTGACCGAGCCGAAATGGTTCTTGGGCAGCGACGAATACCTGAAGGAAATCGCAGGCGCGGTTTCGATCCCCTGCCTGCGGAAGGACTTCACCGTGGATGAATATATGATCCATGAAGCCAAGCTTCTGGGGGCATCGGCAGTGCTGCTCATCTGCTCCATTCTCAGTCAGGAGCAGCTGAAGGACTACCTCGCCGTCTGTGACGCGCTGGGTCTTTCGGCGCTGGTGGAAGCGCACGATGAGCAGGAGGTCGCCTCCGCGATTCTCGCAGGCGCAAGGATCATCGGCGTGAATAACCGCAATCTCAAGGATTTTTCCGTGGATACGGAAAACAGCGCAAGACTCCGGAAGCTGATCCCGCCCGAGGTGCTCTTCGTCTCCGAAAGCGGCGTCCGCTGTGCCGAGGATGTGGAGAAGCTTCGCAGGCTCGGCGCGGATGCGGTTCTTGTCGGGGAGACCCTGATGCGCGCAGCGGATAAAAAAGCGGCGCTTGCGGCGCTGCGGGGCGGCGTATGACAAGGATCAAAATGTGCGGCCTGTCCCGCCCCTGTGATATTGCGGCTGCAAACGAGCTGCACCCGGAATATATCGGCTTTGTTTTCGCGCCGAAAAGCAGGCGCTGCATCTCCCCGGAGACGGCAAGAAATCTGAAAATGCAGCTTTCGCCGCAGATTCAGGCGGTCGGCGTATTTGTCAACGAGCAGCCGGAGACAATCGCCCGCCTGCTTCGTGAGGGCATCATTGATATCGCCCAGCTGCACGGCAGCGAGGATGAGGCTTACCTGCATACGCTCCGGCAGCTGACGGATAAGCCCCTGATTAAGGCCTTCCGCATGACGGCGGAAGCAGATCTGCAAGCCATTGCGCATTGCAGCGCCGATGAAATTCTGCTCGATTCCGGGGCAGGCACCGGGACGGTATTTGACTGGAAGCGGGTAGAGCGGATCGAAAGACCCTATTTCCTTGCAGGCGGCCTTTCGCCGGATAATGCGGCAGCCGCGGTAAAGCAGCTCCATCCCTATGCGCTGGACGTCAGCTCCGGCATTGAGACGGATGGATATAAGGATCGGGAAAAAATGGCAGCCTTTGTAGCTGCCGTAAGAAAGGAAGGAAACTTATGACGAATCCGGAAGGACGTTTCGGTATTCATGGCGGGCAGTATATTCCCGAAACACTGATGAATGCCGTGATCGAACTGGAAGAAGCGTATAATTTCTATAAAAATGACCCTGCATTTCAGCGGGAGCTTACGGAGCTTTTCAATGAATATGCAGGCAGACCGTCGAGACTGTATTTTGCCGAAAAAATGACAAACAATCTCGGCGGCGCCAAAATCTATCTCAAGCGTGAGGATCTGAACCATACCGGCGCTCATAAGATCAACAATGTTCTCGGGCAGGCGCTGCTTGCCAAAAAGATGGGCAAAACGCGCCTGATCGCAGAGACCGGCGCAGGGCAGCACGGTGTTGCCACGGCAACAGCCGCCGCGCTGATGGGCATGGAATGCGTGGTATTCATGGGCGAGGAGGATACGATCCGTCAGGCGCTCAATGTCTACCGCATGCGCCTTCTCGGCGCGCAGGTCATCCCCGTAAAGAGCGGCACGGCGACCCTCAAGGATGCCGTATCGGAGGCCATGCGCGAGTGGACCTCCCGCATCAGCGACACCCATTACTGCCTCGGCTCTGTCATGGGCCCGCATCCGTTCCCCACCATCGTCCGCGATTTTCAGGCGGTGATTTCCAAGGAGATCAAGGCGCAGCTTTACGAAAAAGAGGGCAGACTGCCCGATGCAGTGATCGCCTGCGTCGGCGGCGGCTCCAATGCGATCGGCAGCTTTTATCATTTTCTGGACGATCAGAGCGTCCGCCTGATCGGCTGCGAGGCAGCCGGAAGGGGCATTGATACCTTCGAAACCGCCGCAACCATCGCGACCGGCAGGCTGGGTATCTTCCATGGCATGAAATCCTACTTCTGTCAGGATGCCTACGGACAGATCGCCCCGGTCTATTCGATCTCCGCAGGACTGGATTATCCCGGCGTCGGCCCGGAGCATGCCAATCTGCATGATACCGGCAGGGCGGAGTATGTCCCCATCACCGATGATGAGGCAGTCAATGCCTTTGAATATCTGGCAAAGACGGAGGGCATCATCCCCGCCATCGAGTCCGCGCATGCCGTGGCGCACGCAATGAAGCTTGCGCCGACGATGGAAAAGGATAAGATCATCGTCATCACCGTTTCCGGCAGAGGCGATAAGGACTGCGCGGCCATTGCCCGCTACAGAGGGGAGGATCTCCATGAGTAACATTGCAAAGGCATTTGCGCAGGGGAAAGCATTCATCCCGTTCATCACCTGCGGCGACCCCGATCTGGAAACGACAGCTGCCGCTGTCCGTGCCGCTGCACAAAACGGCGCCGATCTCATTGAGCTGGGCATTCCGTTCTCCGACCCCACCGCAGAGGGTCCCGTGATTCAGGGCGCCAACCTGCGCGCGCTGTCCGGCGGTGTCACAACGGATCACATCTTCGAGCTTGTAAGGGAGCTTCGCCGGGATGTTACGATCCCGATGGTCTTCATGACCTATGCCAATGTGGTATTCTCCTACGGCGCAGAGCGCTTCATCTCCACCTGCCGCGACATCGGGATCGACGGTCTGATCCTGCCCGACCTGCCCTTTGAAGAAAAAGAGGAATTCAGCCCGATTTGCCGCAAATACGGCGTAGACCTGATTTCCCTCATTGCGCCCACCTCCGAGAACCGCATCGCCATGATTGCAAGGGAAGCCGAAGGCTTTCTCTATATCGTCTCCAGCCTCGGCGTAACCGGTGTGCGCAGCGAGATCAAGACAGACCTTGCCGCCATTGTCCGCGTGGTCAGGGAGAATACCGATATCCCCTGCGCCATCGGCTTCGGCATCTCCACCCCGGAGCAGGCCGACAAGATGGCAGCCCTGTCCGACGGCGCCATTGTCGGCTCGGCCATCATTAAACTGCTGGAAAAGAACGGCAAAAACGCCCCGGAGCAGATCGGCCAGTATGTCCGGTCTATGAAGGACGCCCTGCGCTGAAACTGACAATTCCATCTCAGATGTATAGAACGCCCCTCTCAGAAAGCAGATTCGCTTCCTGAGAGGGGCATGCCTCCCCAATGGTAGGATCAGCACCTATTGGAAAGCCTACAGAAAACCCAGGCCTGATTCGGGAGGGGCAAGCCCCTCCCCTACGGCATCACATAACATAGACATCGGCTTTCTTTTGAAATGTCAGCCTTAAGCTGATAACATTGGGTGGAAGGTGCTTTTTACAGAAAATTCCGGTCAAATAAAACCGCCTGCTGCGGAGGATATGACTTGAAATGCAGCCGTTATTGTGCTACACTACAGAAAAAGTCAGCGGCATGAGGTGAGCCTATGGAAACAAGCGTTGTGGTGATCAGTATCATTGTCGAGGATACCGACTCTGTGGAAAAGCTGAACAGCCTTCTCCATGACTGCGGCCCCTACATCATCGGAAGAATGGGTATCCCGTATCCCGAGAAAGGGATCAACATCATTTCCGTCTCTCTGGACGCTCCCTCTGCCACCATTGATGCCTTAATTGATACGCTCGGAAGGATTCCCGGCGTGTCCGCAAAAGCAGCCTGTTTCAAAAAATAAAAAGCATATAGCTGAATATGGAAAGGAATGCATCCCCTGACGCCGAAACGAATCTTGAGGCGAAAGATACGGTGCCGATCCGCAGCACAGTGTCGTTCTGTATGGTCGCCGTGTCCCTGTCGGGATGCGGCGGTTTTGTTTTATGATGAAAAAAGATTTTGCAGGAAGGCTTGCAGCGCCCTACCGGATCGCGCTGCTTCTGCTGCCGCCGGTGTGTTTTTGTGTCTGCCTTTGTCTTGGCAGAATGCTGATTCGGCCTGCCGAAGTTTTTGCCTCCCTTCTTTCCGGAATGGGCATCGGGCAGCCCGCTTCTCACCGGATGGACGCGGTGATCTGGTCCATGCGTATCCCGCGGCTGCTGCTTGCCGCCGCCGCAGGCATGGGGCTCTCGGTTTCGGGCTGCTGCTTTCAAAGCCTGTTTTCAAATCCGCTGGCTACGCCGGATACGCTCGGTGTGGCATCCGGCGCGAGCTTCGGCGCGGCGCTTGCCCTGCTGCTCGGCTTCGGGATGCTCGGCGTGCAGCTCTCGGCGCTGGTGTTCGGAATGCTTGCCGTGGTTCTGACGGGACTTTCGGGGCGCGGAATCGCCTCCTCGCGCAGCACGCCGATTCTGGCGGGCATTATGATCAGCTCGCTGTTCAGCTCCCTTGTCTCCTTTATCAAGTTTACCGCCGACTCCGAATCCCAGCTTCCTGCCATCACCTACTGGCTGATGGGCAGCATGGAAAGCGCCGGATATGCCTCCCTGAGGCTCGGCGTGCCGCCGATTCTGGTCTGCACCGTGATTCTGCTGCTGCTGCGGTGGAAGATGAATCTGCTCCCGCTCTCGGCAGATGAGGCGGTCAGTCTGGGCGTGAATCTGAAAGCCCTGCGCCTGACCTCCGAGCTGTGCGCCACGCTGATCACCGCCTCGTGCGTCTCCATGTGCGGGCAGGTCGGATGGGTCGGCCTTCTGGTGCCGCATATCTGCCGCATGAAATTCGGAAGCAACCACGTTTCCCTCCTTCCTGCGTCAGCCGCTGTCGGCGCGGCGTTTATGATGCTGGTCGATACCGCTGCAAGGACGATTTCGCCGAAGGAGATCCCCATCTCCATTCTGACCTCCATCATCGGCGCGCCGTTCTTTATTTATCTTCTTCGCAGGAACAGGGGGTGGAATATGTGAAGCTGGAAATCCGGGATGGCTGCTTTTCCTATCCGCATTCTGACCGAGCTGTCCTCAAGGACATTCATTTTACGCTGCACAGCGGCGAGGTGCTGGCCGTCCTTGGCCCGAACGGCGCCGGAAAAACGACCCTCCTGCGCTGCATGATGGGGCTGCTGAAATGGCACGCCGGCACAACCGTTCTCGACGGTCAGCCGCTGCGCTCCATCCCGCAGAAGACCCTGTGGCAGAAGGTATCCTATGTGCCGCAGGCAAAGGAGGCATTCCCTGCCTATACCGTGGAGGAAATGGTGCTGCTCGGGCGTGCGTCCATGGTGCATCCGTTCTCTGTGCCCGGAAAAGAGGATTGGGAAGCCGTTGAGCGCTGCATTGCCAAAACAAAG
The DNA here is from genome assembly GCA_045628065.1 of Faecousia sp. Classification (GTDB taxonomy): domain Bacteria; phylum Bacillota; class Clostridia; order Oscillospirales; family Oscillospiraceae; genus SVMC01. Next base: position 27,683 of record JAZQOW010000059.1, on the reverse strand, counting down.
CTTGCAGCCGTGCGCCATCGCCCCTGCTCTGAGCTGAGCGGCGGCGAATTCCAGATGGTGCTGATCGCAAGAGCGCTTGCCTCCGAGCCGGAGCTTCTGATTCTGGACGAGCCGGAATCCAATCTGGATTTTCAGAATCAGCTGCTTGTGCTGAACATGATCTCAGAGCTTTCCGCAGAGGGGATCAGCTGCATTTTCAACACCCATTATCCGGCACACGCCCTGCGCAAAGGCACAAAAGCGCTGATGCTGGGCAAGGACGGCAGCTATTGCTTCGGCCCCGTGCGCGACATCGTTACAGAGGAAAACATTCTTCGCTATTTCGGTGTGCGCTCAGTGATCGGAGAGCTGGAAACGGAGGACGCCTCCTACTCGGATGTCGTCCCGATCTCAATTGACCATCACGGCAGCGGCCTTCCGCCGCGCCTGCGCCCCGGCGAGCGTGTCATTGCCGGGATCACCGTACTGCTCGATGGGAACGATCAGGCGGGCAGGCTCAATGCGCTGCTGCATACATACAATAAGGAGCTGATCGGGCGAATGGGACTGCCCTATCGCAAGGCCGGCGTCCATATCATCACGCTGACGCTCGATACCACGGTCGGGCGCGTGCTGGGTCTTACTGACGCAATCGCACGCCTGCCGGGAGCGCACGTAAAAACAATCTATATGGCAGGTGATCAAAGGAATGAATAACCGAGAACGCATAGATCAGCTAAAGCAGGAAAGGTCGCTTCCGCACGAAGCGTGGCGCGAGCTGATCGCAACCTTTACGCCGGAGGACAGGGCATACGCCCAGCGCATTGCCGCGGATATCACGCAGGCGCATTTCGGAAACCGCGTCTACTTCCGCGGGATCATCGAATTCTCCAACATCTGCAAAAACGACTGCCTGTACTGCGGTATCCGCTGCTCCAACAAAAACCTCAGCCGCTACCGGCTGACAGAGGAGGAAATCCTCCTGTGCTGTCAGGAGGGCTACCGCCTCGGCTACAGAACCTTCGTCCTGCAAAGCGGCGAGAGCCGCTATGCGGCATCCCCGGAATTTATGCAGCTGCTCAGGCGCATCCGGGCAGCTTATCCCGATTGCGCGCTTACGCTCAGCGTCGGGGAATACAGCAGAGAAACCTATGAAGAAATGTTCGCAGCAGGCGCTGACCGGTATCTTCTTCGGCACGAAACTGCCGACAAGGCGCATTATGAGAAGCTGCACCCGGCAGAAATGTCCTTTGATAACCGTATGCGCTGCCTGCGTGATTTGAAGGAGATCGGCTTTCAGACAGGCTGCGGCATCATGGTCGGAACGCCGCAGCAAACGCCCGATACGCTGGCTGCCGACATGGAATTTATGGCGCTCTTCCAACCGGCCATGGTCGGGATCGGGCCGTTCCTCCCCCATAAGGACACCCCGTTTGCCGCCTGCCCCGCAGGAGATCAGGCGCTGACGCTGTTCCTGCTGAGCCTGACAAGGATCATGCTGCCCGATTCGCTCCTCCCGGCGACGACCGCGCTGGGTACGGCGGCACAGGACGGGCGCGTGCAGGGCATCCTTGCAGGCTGCAACGTGGTGATGCCGAATCTGTCTCCGCAAAATATCAGGAAAAGCTATATGCTCTATGACAATAAATCCGGCACGGAGCTCAGTGCCGAAGAAGGTCTGCTGCTTCTGAAAAAGCAGATGGAATCCATTGGCCGCGAGGTCATCGTCGGGCGCGGCGATCATAAGAACTATGAAAGAGATGGGAAAAAGCATGATTAAAATTGCAGTTTACGGAAAAGGCGGCATTGGTAAATCGACCACGGTATCCAATCTGGCAGCAGCGCTTGCAGAGCGGGGTCTTCGCGTCATGCAGATCGGCTGCGACCCGAAGGCAGACTCGACCGGCAGCCTGCACCGTCAGGGCCGCGTGGACACGGTTCTTGACCTTGTCCGGGAGCGGAAAAACGATTTCACGCTGGAGGATATGGTGCATATCGGCTTCGGCGGCGTCATCTGCGTAGAAGCAGGCGGGCCTACGCCCGGCCTGGGCTGCGCAGGGCGCGGCATCATCGCGGCGCTGGAAAAGCTGGAGGAAAAAGGCGCCTATGAAGCCTTCCGGCCGGACGTTGTATTTTACGATGTGCTGGGCGATGTGGTCTGCGGCGGCTTTTCCATGCCGATGCGAAGCGGCTATGCGGACAAGGTATTTATCATTACCTCCGGGGAAAATATGGCGATTCACGCCGCCGCCAACATTGCCGTGGCGATCGACAATTTCAAGGACCGCGGCTATGCCTCGCTTGGCGGGCTGATCCTGAATCGGCGCGATGTGAAAAACGAAGAGGAAAAGGTTGCCGAGCTGGCGCAGGATATCCACAGCCGCGTGATCGGTTCGCTCAGCCGAAGCGAAACGGTGCAGGCGGCAGAGGATTTAAACCAGACCGTTCTGGAAGCCTTCCCGGATAGCGCCATGGCGGAGGAATACCGCGCTCTGGCAAGGAACGTGATGTGCGAATGCGGGGTGGCGCTCGGATGAGACGTGTCGGCGAAGCAATTTCCATTCCTTCTGTTCTGATGAAGGATGCTGCCTTCCCCGCCCCCTTTGCTTCGGGGCTGGAATACAGCGTACCCGCCAGAGGCGGGTGGACCATTGTCCATGTGGGGATGCTGGTGCCGGAGGCGCATGAGATTTTCGTCTGCGCCGCAGGCTGCCTGCGCGGTGTCGTGCTGTCCGCAGCGGAAATGGACCTGATGGGGCGCTTTTCCACCGTTGCCATCGAGGAGCATAATGTGCTCGATGGGGATATGGAGGAGCTGTTCATTGAGGGCGTTTCGGACATTCTGCGCCGTCTGCCAAAGCTCCCGCGGGCGGTGCTGGTTTATTCCAGCTGCATCCACCATTTTATGGGCTGCGATCTTGCGATGTGCTACCGGACGCTGCAGGCACGCTTTCCCGGCGTGGATTTCACCGACTGCTATATGAACCCGACCATGCGAAAAAGCGGCCTGACCCCCGACCAGATCATGCGGCGGCAGCTCTACAGCGCCCTGAAGCCGACAGAAAAGGAAGAAAAGCACTGCGCCATCATCGGCAACTGCTTCTCGCTCGCCGAGAGCAGCGACCTCATGCAGCTCCTGCGCGCCGCCGGTTGGACGGTGCACCAGATCACCGAATGCCGGAGCTATGCGGCGTATCTGGAAATGGCAAAATGCAGCATCTTCATCAGCACGCTGTCCGTTGCAAGGGCTGGCGGAGATACCCTCGCGCAGCGGCTGGACGGGAAGCATCTGTATCTGCCGGTCTGCTATGGCCGGGACGAGATCCGGCGCAGCCTCTCCGCGCTCGCAGAGGCCATCGGCGCCTGCTATGACGGCGCGGGCACAGAAGAGGCTGAGGCGGACGCGGCCATGCAAAGGGCAGCCCGCCTGCTCGGCGATACGCCCATCGCCATAGACTATACCTTCACCCCGCGCCCTCTGGGGCTTGCAAGGCTGCTGCTCCAGTACGGCTTCTGCGTAAAGACGCTCTTTACGGATTCCTTCAGCGCAGAGGAGAGGGAGGACTGGCTCTGGCTGAAAGAGCACGCGCCTGCGCTTGCGGTGCATCCGACGGTGCACGCCTCCATGCGGCGCTATCCCTGCGGCAGTGCGGAGAAGGTGCTGGCGCTGGGGCAAAAGGCTGCCTATTTTACGGACAGCCCCTATTTTGTAAATCTGGTGGAAAATGGCGCGCTGTACGGCTTTGATGGGATCAAACGCCTTGCAGACCTGATGGAGGAGGCTTTTTCCACACCGAAAAATACAGAAAAAACACTACAAATCAAGGGATTGGGGTGCGAAAGCTGCTTATGAGACAGGCAAGAACCGTTTTATCGACCTATTCTGCGGATGCCTTCGGCGTCTGCTCGGCGCTGTATGAATTGGGCGGCATGACCGTGATGCACGATGCCTCCGGCTGCAATTCCACCTACACCACCCACGATGAGCCGCGCTGGTATCACTCGGACAGCCTTGTATTCATCTCCGCCCTGACGGAAATGGATGCGATTCTGGGAAACGATGACCAGCTCCTCGGGGATATGCTTCGCGCAATTCGGGAGCTGCATCCCGCTTTTGCCGCCATTGCGGGAACGCCGATCCCCATGATGACCGGCTTTGACTATGCCGCCGTTGCCGCTGAGGTGGAGAAGGCCACGGGGATCCCCTGCTTCGGATTTCCGACAAACGGCATGCGCTCCTATCTCTGCGGTGCATCGGAGGCGCTTGCGGCCTATGCCCAGCGGATGACCGATCCGAATGCCAGACGGCGCAGCGGTACGCTCAACATCCTCGGCGCCACGCCGCTGGATTTTTCGCTGAGCGGAACCGTCCCCTCCATCCGGAAGCTGCTTGAGGAAAACGGCTGGGAGGTGCTTGGCTGCTGGGCCATGGACAGCAGCGCCGAAGCGCTGTCCCGCGCCGGTGAGGCGCAGGTCAATCTGGTGATCTCCGGCGCCGGTATGAAAACCGCAAAGGTGCTGCAAAAGAAATTCGGCACGCCGTATGTGATCGGAACCCCGGTGGGCGTTCCGTTTACCGGGAAAATTCTTTCCTGCCTTGACGCGGCGGCAAAGGACGGGATCGACCGGATTGCATGCTCCGAAAGCCTCCCGAAGGAGGACTGCCGCTTTCTTATCATCGGGGAGAGCGTCATCTCCCGCTCGTTTGCGGCGGCCATCGGCATGGAATACGGGCTTGTCCCCAAAACCGTAAACCCGCTGGAGGCTCTGCCGGAGCTGTCCGGCGTGCTCTCCCCCTGCGACCTTCACGCAATGGAGGAGGAGGAAATCCAGAAGGCGTGCGAAAATGCGGAAACCGTGATCGCCGATCCGCTCTATCAGCCGATTCTCCCGGCAGATTGCCGCCTGATTTCCTTACCGCATGAAGCTTTTTCCGGACGAATGTTCCGAAAAAATATTCCCGATCTTACAACACAAGAATTTATCAGGAGGATGATCCCATGAAAAAAATGCTCGTTTGGCTCCTTGCCGTGACCATGCTGCTCTCCTTTAGCCTGACCGGCTGCGCGCAGAACCCTGCGGCAGAGCAGAAGGACGAAAATACCATTACCGTGACCGATCACAACGGCGATACGGTAACCTTGCCTGCAAACATTGAGCGTATCGCCGTATGCGATATTCTCCCGCTGCCCTCCGTGCTGTCGGTCTTCTTTGACTCGGCAGACAAAATCGTTGCCATGGCACCCTCCAGCTTCTCTGCGGCAGAAAACGGACTGCTGTCGGAGCTGTACCCGGAAATCCTGAACGCCGACACCTCCGCCATGAGCGGAACCGATGTGAACACGGAAGAGCTGATGAAGCTTGATCCGCAGGTCGTTTTCTATAATGCATCGAGCGTTCAGCTCGGCGAAACGCTGAAAAAAGCGGGCTTCCCCGCCGTTGCCATTTCCGTAAACAAGTGGAACTACGATGCCATTGAAACGCTGAATCAGTGGCTCGACCTCCTTAGCCAGATTTTCCCGGACTCGGCAAATGACCGTGCCGGACTTGTCAGAGCCTACAGCGAAGAATCCATGAAGCTGGTGCAGGAGCGCACCGCAGAGCTGACGCAGGCGGAGCGCGAAAAGGTCTTCTTCCTCTTCCAGTACAGCGAGGATTCCATCATCACCTCCGGCAAGCAGTTCTTCGGGCAGTGGTGGGCCGATGCGATCGGCGCGGTCAATGCCGCCGAGGAGCTGACCGAGGATAACTCGGTCAAGGTCACGCTGGAGCAGGTCTATTCCTGGAACCCGGAAGTGATCCTGATGACGAATTTCACAACGGCCCTCCCGGATGACCTCTATCAGCAGACGGTCGGCAGCTACGACTGGAGCGGAATTGACGCGGTGCAGAATCAGAAGGTATTTAAGATGCCGCTTGGCATGTACAGAAGCTACACGCCGGGCATTGATACGCCGATCACGCTGCTCTGGCTTGCAAAGACGGTATATCCTGAACTGTTTGCAGATGTGGATATTACCGCGAAGACCGTGGAATATTATGAGACCGTTTTCGGTGTCAAGCTGACGGCAGAGCAGGCCGAAGCCATCTTCGCGCCGGTCAGCGAAGCCGGAAAAACAGATTTTTAAGGAGGACACCATGAGCCTGAACAGCGCACCATCCGGGGAAAGGCTCCATATCGGCTTCTTCGGCTGCCGTAATGTCGGCAAATCCAGCCTGGTCAATGCCGTAACCGGGCAGGAGCTTGCGGTCGTATCGGACGTGAGAGGCACGACGACCGATCCTGTCAGCAAGGCAATGGAGCTTCTGCCCTTAGGGCCGGTCGTCATCATCGACACCCCCGGCTTTGATGATGAAGGGATGCTCGGCGAGCTTCGCATCCGCAAGACGAAGCAGACGATGAATAAGACCGACCTTGCGGTACTCGTGCTGGATGCCGCAGGCGGGATGAATGATTATGACCGCCAGCTTCTGCACTTCTTTGAGGAGAAGGCGATCCCCTACCTGATCGTATACAACAAATGCGAGCTTTTAGAGCATATCCCGGAGAATCAGGGCAATACGCTCTATGTCAGCGCACAGGCCGGAATCGGGATCCATGCGCTGAAGGAAAAGCTCGGGCAGCTTGCGCCCAAGGGCAGCGGACGGAAAATCATCGGCGAGCTGCTGCAAAGAGGCGACACGGTCGTTCTGGTCTGCCCTATTGATGAGGCCGCCCCGAAGGGCAGGATGATCCTCCCGCAGCAGCAGACCATCCGCGATATTCTCGATGCCGGTGCCATCGCGCTGGTCACAAAGGAAACCGAGCTTGCCGAAACGCTCAGCAGCCTGCGCAAGCCGCCGAGAATCGTGGTGACGGACAGTCAGGCGCTGGCTGTCGTCAGCAAAATCACGCCGGAGGATGTCCCCCTGACGACCTTCTCCATCCTGATGGCGCGATACAAGGGCTTTCTGGAAACTGCCGTTGCAGGCATTGCCGCAGCCGCTGGCCTGCGCGAAGGGGACAGAATTCTCATGGCAGAGGGCTGCACCCATCACCGCCAGTGCAGCGATATCGGAACGGTAAAAATTCCGCGCCTGCTGCAAAAATACTGCAATTGCAGCCTTGTTTTTGAAGCCTGCTCGGGCACGGAATTCCCCGAAGACCTCTCCCGCTATGCCATGGTCATCCACTGCGGCGCGTGCATGAATACCGACCGCGATGTGCAGTATCGCATGAAATGCACCGTCGATCAGGGCATCCCCTTCACCAATTACGGCATCACCCTTGCACAGATGACCGGAACGCTCGAGCGCACGCTGCGCTGCTTCCCCGACCTTCACAAGCTGATCGTCTGACCCGGAAGCGGAATCCATCGCGCACCGCCGGACTAAAATTATGGGAGCCACCGCAAAGCAGGCGGTCGGCTCCCGCGATTTTATGTAAACTAAAAGAGATTTTTGACAGTTATAGACCTGTTTTCTGCACGTCGGAGGGGCGCTGCGCTGCACGGGGGCAGAAAAAACTGAAAAATCACTTGAAAAACGCAGGCAGATGTGTAATGATATAGATGGATTATCATAAGCAAAAAAAGCGCTTGACTGCAAAGAAGGAGCTGTTATGAAAAAAATGAAAAAAAAGACGCTGTTTTTTTCAGTATGGTTGTTTCTGATCGTTGCTCTTCTTGCGGCAATTTTTCTCATCGGACTGCCGCCGGAGCAGAGTGAAAGCATCAGAGAGGTCATGAAAGACGGTGTCCTCCACGAAGAAAACAAGATCAGCCTCTTCGGGCTGAGGGACGTGAACCCCGGACTGATATCTGCCTATATCGTGACGGCGGTTTTGCTCCTTGCGGCGGCAGTGATCCGTATCTTTGCCATACCGCGTTTCAAGGTGGTGCCGGGGAAATTCCAGTCTCTTCTGGAAAAGCTGGTTGATTTTTTCTCCGGGATGGCACAGGGCAACAGCCCGCATAAGACGGGCTTCATTGCCTGCTACATTTTCAGCGCCGGCATTTATATATTTGTCGGGACGCTGTTTGAGCTCTTTGGCGTTCAGGCGGTGACAACCAGAGGCATCCCCATCTCGCTTCCGGCGCCGCTTGCGGATATCAACGGCGCGATTGCCATGGGCGTGTTCTCGTATCTCGTGATTCTCGTGGCCGGCTTTGCCGTGAACGGATTTAAGGGCGGGCTCCGGGTGCTGAAGGACTTCTCGCTGCCCCTGTCCATGAGCTTCCGACTGTTCGGCGCACTCCTGAGCGGACTGCTCGTTACGGAGCTGGTCTACTATTACATCGCGCTCAGCTTTGTCCTGCCCGTCATCGTCGGCATTCTCTTTACACTGCTGCATGCAATCATTCAGACGTATGTTCTGGCAACGCTTGTCTCGATTTTCTATGGCGAGGCAGTGGAGCCTGTAAAATCAAAGAAGAAAGAGGTCGTGAAACATGAAAATGCCTAAATTTTTTGCCGTGCTCATCGCACTGTTCCTGGTGACCCTGTCACTGGCAGCCCTGACACTCCCTGCATTTGCAGCGGAACTGCCCGAAGAAACCGGGGAAGCAATTGCCGCTTCCGCCGAAGATCAGACCCGCTCCGCCAAAGCAGTCGCGGCAGCCATCGCAGTTGCCATCACTGCCGCCGCCGGTGCGATCGGTATGGGCATCGCCATCGGCAAGAGCGCAGAGGGTATGTCCCGCCAGCCGGAGGCTGCGGGCAAGATCAACTCTGCCATGATGCTCGGCCTCGTCTTCATCGAGACGGCCATCATCTATGCGCTCATCATCGCAATATTGATTATTTTTGTTCTCTAAGTGACGATAGGAAGATTGACTTATGCCGCTGAATATTGATATTGTGCAGATTCTTCTGCACGTCTTGAATTTTGTGATCCTCGCGGGCGGACTTTCTCTGCTTCTGTACAAGCCTGTAAGAAAATTTATGGATGAACGCAGAGCGGAATTCGACAGGCAGGTTCAGGAGAACCGGAAGGCAGCCGCCGAGAACGAGAAGCTGAAAAAAGAATATGAAGACAAGATCGCAGCATCGGACGACGAGATAGCAAGAATCCATAAGGCCGCTGAAAAGGAAGCCGCAGAGGCTGCAAAGACGTTCCTTGATTCCGCAAAGCAGAAGGCAGATGAGATCATCTGCGCCGCAGAGGCCGAAGCAGAGCTGAGAAAAGGAAAGATTCTGGAGTCCGCGCAGACGGAGATCGGCGAGCTCGTGCTCGAAGCAACGCAGAAGCTGCTTGCCGCACCGACCGATCCGCAGCACACGCAGGCTCTGTACGATGAGTTTATCCAGGTCGCGTCCCATGCCGATGGAGATAAGCGCAGATGAGTGAATACGAAAAAATGGACTGGGCTGAGACCCCCGAAGAGGAAGCCGCTCTCCGGGTCGATATCCGGTGCCTCGTTCCGCCGACGGCAGAGCAGCAGGAGAAAATCCGGGAATTCATGCGCCGCAAGTATGGCAGGGAGCAGGTTGAAATCGCGGTGATCCGCGATCCGGCTGTTGTGAATGGCTTCAATATTTTTGTCGGGGATGACAATTACGACTGGAGCGCACTCGGAAGAATCCGCCAGCTTCGCAGAGCCTTTCAAAAGCTTCCTGTGCAGGGCAAGCCGGAAAATGTGATCTCTCTGCTCAAGGAGAGCATCAGCAGCTTTGATCTGGACGACGGCTTCCAGAAAATCGGAAAGGTTCTCACCGTCAGTGACGGAATCGCACTGATCGAGGGGCTCCAAAGCGCCGCCTACGGCAAGGTGGTTCTCTTTGAGTGCGGCGTCAAGGGCATGGTGCAGGATATTCGCTCAGACGGCACGACCGGCATCGTCCTTTTCGGCGATCCTTCCGAAATCAAGGCCGGTTCGCGCGTGATGCACACGGGCAGGTCAGCCGGTATTCCGATCAGCAAACGAATTCTGGGCAGAATGATCGATCCGCTCGGCAAGCCCGTTGACGGCAAAGGCCCGATCGAGGCGAAAACCTACTATCCGATCGAATGGTCCGCCCCCGGAATCATTGAGAGAAAGGCGGTCAGCCGACCGATGGAGACCGGCATTCTTGCCATTGATGCCATGTTCCCCATCGGAAGAGGTCAGCGCGAGCTTATCATCGGCGACAGACAGACCGGCAAAACCTCAATCGCCGTGGACACGATCCTGAACCAGAAGGACAAGAACGTCATATGCATCTATGTTGCCATAGGTCAGAAGGCAAGCACCGTGGCAAATGTCATCCGGACGCTGGAGAAAAACGGCGCTCTGGACTATACGGTGGTCGTCTCCTCCCCGGCCAGCGATCCTGCGGCCATGCAGTATATCGCGCCCTACGCCGGATGCGCAGTCGCAGAATACTTTATGGATCACGGCAGAGATACCCTCATTGTTTATGACGATCTCTCCAAGCATGCCGTTGCATACCGCACGATCAGCCTGCTTCTCGAACGCTCGCCCGGGCGCGAAGCGTACCCCGGCGATGTCTTCTATCTCCATTCCCGCCTGCTCGAGCGCTCTGCGCAGCTCTCTGACGAGAAGGGCGGCGGCAGCATGACTGCGCTGCCGATCGTGGAGACGCAGGCGGGAGATGTGTCGGCCTATATTCCGACAAATATCATCTCTATCACTGACGGACAGATTTTCCTTGACAGCGGGCAGTTCCACGCAGGACAAAGGCCGGCTGTAAATGTGGGCTTATCCGTTTCCCGTGTAGGCAGCGCGGCGCAGAAGCCCATCATAAAGCACTCTGTCGGCACGCTTCGCCTTGATCTGGCGCAGTACAGAGAAATGCAGGTCTTTGCCCAGTTCGGCAGCGATCTGGATGAGCAGACGACTGCCCTGCTCAAATACGGCAGCGGCCTGATGCAGCTGCTCCGCCAGCCGAAGCAGCTGCCCTTCGCCATGTGGGAGCAGGTCGTCCTGCTGCTTGCGGCAAAGGAAAAGCTGTTTATGTCCGTCCCGAACGAGAAAATCTCCGAGGTCAGATCAGCGCTGCTCGACTGGTTCCGGCTGCATCGCAGCGCGGATGTGCCGCTCATTGAACACAGCGGTAAAAATACAGAAAAACTGAGAGAAAGCATTACCGGAAGCATCAGAGAATTCTTCGCTGAATACCGGAATGCAGGAAAATAAAGGTAAAGAGGACAGCGTATGGCAAGTGCATCTGAAATTCGCACACGGATCAACAGCGTTTCGGAAACAAAAAAAGTGACAGATGCCATGTATATGATCTCCTCCGTGAAGATGCGCAAGGCGAAACGCGGCTTAGAGGATACCAAGCCGTATTTTGACGCACTGCGTCAGGAAATCGCGGATATTCTCAGATATATGCCGGAAAACCGGAATCGCTATTTCCGTATCTGCGACGAAGATGGCATCAAGGGCAGAGCTTTGCTGCTCATCACCTCGGATAAGGGGCTATCGGGAAGCTATAATCATGATGCAACCAAACGCGCCGAGGATTATCTCTCCCGCCACCCCGACACCATCCTTTTCCCCGTCGGAGAATACGGACATCAGTATTTCCTGTCGCAGCACGGGCCGCTTGCCGAGAATTTCTTCTATGCGGCAGGCTTCCCGACCATCAGCGCGGCGCAGAATATCTGCGAGGAGCTGCTCGACTATTACCTCTCCGACAGGGTTGACAGGATCGATATCATCTATACCGACTTCGGCGGCGGCTTCGCCAATGAAAATAAATGCGCCTGCCTTCTGCCTCTCGACCACAGCGAATTCTACGGCAGCGGGGAGGCACCGTCTGCCGAAAAGGTATTTTATCCGGATGCAGATACCGTGCTTAATGGCATCATTCCGTCCTATCTGGCAGGCTTTATCTACAGCGCCCTTGTCGAAAGCTACTCAAGCGAGCAGCAGGCGCGAATGAACGCCATGAAAACGGCGGGAGACAACGCGGAAGAAATGCTGAAAAAGCTTCGGCTTTCCTACAACAGCATCCGGCAGGCAGCTGTTACAAGAGAAATTACCGAAATATCCTCCGGCGCGAAGGCGCTGAAGAGAAAACACACAAAATGAGAACCATGAAGGAGGCTGTCACGAATGAACGGCAATCAAGCTGATCAGAAGCATCTCGGAAAAATCGTCGGCGTGAGTGGGCCGGTTGTCGATGTTTCCTTCCCCAACGGCGAGCTGCCGGGAATCCGGAACGCACTGACGGTGCAGGTCGGCAAGGAGCTGCGCACCATGGAGGTGGCGCAGCATATCGGTGATCAGCAGGTGCGCTGCATCATGCTTGGCTCAAGCGACAGCCTCTGCCGCAATATGGAAGTGCTTGACACCGGCGCGCCGATCAGCGTCCCGGTCGGCGAATGCGTGCTCGGAAGACTGTTCAATGTTTTCGGCACGCCGATCGACGGAAATGGCCCGATCCCCGACAGCGAACCGCGCAGAAGCATCTATCACCCCGCTCCCGAATACGCCGAGCGCAGTGACACCGAGGAAATCCTTGAAACCGGCATCAAGGTCATTGATTTGCTGGCCCCGTATGCCAAGGGCGGAAAAATCGGCTTGTTCGGCGGCGCAGGCGTTGGAAAGACCGTTCTGATTCAGGAGCTTATTCATAATATTGCGACAGAGCACGGCGGCTATTCCGTCTTCACGGGCGTTGGAGAGAGAAGCCGCGAAGGCAACGACCTCTGGTGCGAAATGACGGAGAGCGGCGTTGCAAAAAAGACGGCACTGGTATTCGGGCAGATGAACGAGGCGCCGGGCATCCGTATGCGCGTGGCGCTGACGGGACTGTCGATGGCAGAGCAGTTCCGTGACGAAGCGCACAAGGACGTTCTGCTGTTCATCGACAATATTTTCCGCTTTATCCAGGCCGGCAGCGAGGTTTCCACGCTGCTGGGCAGAATGCCGTCGGCTGTCGGTTATCAGCCCACCCTTGCCAATGAGCTGGGCGAATTGGAGGAACGGATCGCGTCAACAAAGAACGGCTCCATCACATCTGTTCAGGCGATTTATGTCCCTGCGGATGACCTCACGGACCCGGCACCCGCAACGACCTTCGCCCACCTTGATGCGACCACGGTTCTGAGCAGGCAGATCGCGGAAATGGGCATCTATCCGGCAGTCGATCCGCTGGAATCGTCATCGAGAATGCTCGAAGCGGACATTGTCGGAGAAGAACACTATAACGTGGCACACAGAGTGCAGCAGATTCTTGAGCATTACAAGGAGCTTCACGATATCATCGCCATTCTCGGCATTGATGAGCTGGGCGAAGAAGACCGCCTTACCATTTACCGGGCAAGAAAGATTCAGCGCTTCATGTCGCAGCCGCTCAGCGTTGCAGAAAAATTCACGGGTGTCAAGGGCGTGTTTGTGCCGCTCGCGGAGACGATCCGCGGGTTCCGCGCCATCCTTGACGGAGAGCTTGACGAATGCCCGGAGGCCGCATTCTTCAACGTCGGAACGATCGACGATGTTCTTGAAAAAGCAAAGACGATGGAGGCCGGATGATGAAGGCATTTCATTTGCAGATCCTCTGCTCCGACCGCCCGTTCTATGACGGCGACTGCCTCTCGCTGGTCGTTCCGATCAGCGATGGCATGATCGGAATCATGGCAGGGCATTATCCCATGACGGCGGCAATTCTGGACGGCGAAGTGGTCATGACCCTTCCTGAAGGAGAGAAGCACAGATGCGCCGTCACCCGCGGGATTCTGGACGTCTCCGCAGAGCGGGTAAGGCTTCTGTGCGTATCCGCGCTGGCCCCGGAGGAGATCGACGAAAGGAAAGCGCGCAAAGAACAGGAAGAGGCCGAGCTCCTGCTGCGCGAAAAGCGCGCCAGACGCGATTATGTGCAGGCCAAGCTCGCTTTTGCAAAAGCGGTCAACAGCTTAATGGGAAACACCGAACGCCACTACGAAAGCTGATAAAAAACAGAAAAAATTCCAATCAAACATTTCCAACATAACCTTGGCCATTGCGGAAAGAATAGCAGTGTGGAAATCGAATGTGACATTTGATGACACAAAAAGCCAAAAGGAGATGAAAGAAATGACGAATCGAAACAACTCTATCAACATTCCCGAAGCTCGTGCCGCAATGGACAAGTTCAAGATGGAAGCCGCAAGTGAAGTCGGTGTCAACCTGAAGGAAGGCTACAACGGCGACCTCACCTCCCGCGAAGCCGGCTCCGTCGGCGGCCAGATGGTCAAGAAGATGATCGAGGCCTACGAACAGCAGATGAAGTAAGCAATTCCCTGATAAAGGGGCTGCCTCCCGAGGCAGCCTCTTTATTCGTTGCATCTTGAACCGATGTTTGGTTCGGCTGCACCCCGGAACGGGCGAACACAGTTTGCCCCACGAAAATTCAATAACAGGGCTTTCCGGTGAAATAATCGGAAAAAACATTGTATGGGGATTATTTTATGCTATAATAAAAGTACAGCCACTTAGAGACAGAAAGGCGGATGCAAAATGGAATTTCTCGCTGAACGGTATTATCGGAACATTCACTCAAAGCTTGCATATATTCATACCTGCATTGTACTGGATAACCAGCAGAATATTCAAATCGAGAATGTCATCTCCGAGGGCTTTTTTGCGCAATTTTTGAATACGCTTTATGGCTGGAAGCTGGTCAACGATAATACGAATAAGCAGAATGTCAAGGGCTATGACCTGCGCGATGATGCGGCGAAAATTATTGTTCAGGTATCCAGTACATACGATCACGGAAAAATCCAAGGCTCTCTTACAAAATCAGATACCGCAGTAAATGCCGGGTATCATTTCTACTTTCTTGCCATAACAGAAAAAACACAGAAATATGATGACTTTCAGGTGCCTAAAAATCTGGTATTTTCAAAGCAGACAGATATTCTGAGCATTGGCAGCCTCCTGAAAAAGGTGCTGGGTGCGCCGATTGACCGCCAAAAGGCATTATCCGAGCTTATGGATCGGCACTTCGGGGAGGCATTGCAGATGCCGAGGGAGCTGTCCCAAATGCCGGGCTATGCTGACGAGACAACCGTTCTCCACAGAGAGGAGGATGTCGGGCGCGTAATTGACATGGTGAAGGACGGAAAGAATATCCTCCTCTCCGGCTTCGGCGGCATCGGAAAGACGGCGCTGGCAAAGCTCCTGCTGTTCCGGCTCAGAGCCTTCTATGATGATGTGGCATGGATTCCCTACAATGGCTCCCTGAAAAGAAGCCTCCTTGCCTCCATCCGGGGTCTCGGCAATTTCAGAACCGAAGACGAAAACTGGAACGCGATTCTGGCTCTGCAAAATAACGGCAGGAAAAAGCTGTTCGTGATCGACAACGCCGACCACGATGAAAAAACGGCACAAAATCCCGCAGAGGATACCGAACTTAGCGCAATCACCGGCTGGAGCAACACTACGGTGATCGTTACATCCCGCTTGAACGAGCTGCCCGGGTATAGGATGTATGATGTTGGCTTCCTTGATAAAGCGGCCTGCATGGATATTTTCTATTCCTATTATCAGAACGACCCGGAAAGAAAGCATCTTGACGTCGTTTCCGAGCTTGTGCGGTGCGCGCTGTACCATACCTTCACCGTGGAGCTGCTGGCAAAGGCGGCAAACAGGGAGACGAATTTGCAAGCCTATTGCGAAAAGGTCAAGGACAGCTTCAAAAAGCCAAAACATAAGTTTACCGTAGCGCACCACCCGGACAGAAAAACCGTGTCTGAGCATCTGCAAGCGCTGTTTGATATGCAGCAGCGCAGTGACACAGAAAAATCCGTTTTGCAGACGTTCTCTGCCCTGCCTTCCGGCGCGGCACTCTCATCGGAGGAGGCCGGGCGGTGGTTCGGTCTGGATATTGATGTTGCAGACTGCCTTGTGGACTACGGCTGGCTCTCATGGACAGAAAACGGCTACGCCATCCACCCGCTGGTGCAGGAAATCATCCTCTTTTCCCCCCTCCCGGAGGATACCTGCGCCCAGTTCCTGTCCTTTATTGAAGATTATCATAACGGCTATTTCTCCCGAGCGGATGAATATCCCCAAACCATCCGCAAAATAGAAACCGTCGAAGCTGTCCTGCAAAATATCACCACGGACAAGGCTACGCTTCAGTTTGGCGATATATATCACAACCTTGCCTCAGCTTATGACGACATGGGAAGCTTCGATCAGGCTTTGACCTTCTATCAGAAAGCCTTGAAAATCAAAGAGGCAAAGCTTGGCACAGACCATCCCTCTACCGCCGCCACTTACAATAACATGGCCTTAGTCTATAAAGCCAAGGGCGACTTGGACAAGGCTTTGGAATTCTATCAGAAAGACTTGAAAATCAGCGAGGCAAAGCTTGGCACTGACCATCCCGATACCGCCACCACTTACAATAACATGGCCGTAGTTTATAGAGCCAAGGGCGACTTGGACAAGGCTTTGGAATTCTATCAGAAAGCCTTGGATATCGTAAAGGCAAAGCTTGGCACAGACCATCCCTCTACCGCCACCACTTACAATAACATGGCCTCAGTCTATTATGACAAGGGCGACTTGGACAAGGCTTTGGAATTCTTTCAGAAAGCCTCGAAAATCTACGAGGCAAAGCTTGGCACAGACCATCCCTCTACCGCGATCACCTATACGAATATCGGCGCTCTGCAATACCAGACAGGTGATTACCAAAAGGGATTAGAGAATCTGCTTCGTGCATTCCTCGTTTTTGTCCGCAAGCTTGGTCTGGAGCACCCATATACTGAAACTGCATTCAGTTGGCTGCCGGATTGCTTCAACGCCGCCCATCCCGACGGCGAACCTTTCGAGGACTGGCTTTTCAAGCAGCTTGCCGCAAGCGTAGACGAATAACCCCAGCTAAAGGCTCCCCCTGTTTACAAGGGGAGCCTTTAGCGCAGCTTTTGAAGTGCTTCTAATGGAATCCTTAAGTTGATGGCATTTCAGAAGCGTGCCGATGTCTATTTACAAGCTGTGCAAGGACATGGTTTGTAAACGATGTTCCTCTTGACACGCAGTTGCCCCGCACAGGAAGCCGATTTGCTTCCTGTGCGGGGCGTTGTTATGCGTGAATCAGATTTTTCTCAATGGGAGGCTCAGGCCTTTTCGGTGCGCCGGAAGCGCATGATGATGGCGGCAATCTGGGCGCGGGTGGCGCCGGACTGGGGCTGGAGGGTGGTTTCATCACCGGACTTGATGCCGTTGATGAGGCCAGCCTTTGTTGCCCATACCATGGCGTTCCGGGCGTAATCGGTGGTGTTTTCACCGTCGGGGTATGCGCTGAGGTCGCCTTCCACGGCGGGGCTGCCGCTGCAGCGGTAGAGCATGGTGGCGATCTGTTCGCGGGTGATCGTGCCGTTCGGCTCGAACCTGCCGCGTCCGGTACCGTTGACAATGCCGTTGCCGGCAGCCCAGATGACAGCATCGGCAAACCAGTCATCGGCCTTCACATCGGAGAACAGGCGGGTGAACGTAACCTCGGGCGTACCTGCAATGCGGTACAGGATCGTGACAAGCTGTGCGCGGGTGAGGCTGCCGTAAGGCTCAAAGGTGGTTTCGCTCATGCCGTTCATGAGGCCTGCTGCAACGCAGTAGTCAATGCCTTCATGCACCCAATTGCCGTGCGCGGGCATATCGGTGAAGCGGCGGCTCGGGCAGTTGTCGGCTTCTTCCTTCTGCTGCTGCGCGATCTTTTCAAGTGCTTCTGCCTTGATTTCGGCAATTTCTGCAAGCGTTTCAGCCTGATCGAGCTTTGCGGCATAGGTCTCGGCAACGGCCTTGACCGCTTCGCTCGGATTTGTACCGGCGGCACCGGTCAGTGCGGCCTTGGCCTCTTCGGCGGCACCTGCAAGGTCGATTTGACCGCAGATGCAGATGTAGTTTACATAATCATGTGCGCCATAGGCGGCACCTTCGAGCTGCTGATACTCGTCCACGGTGAGGGCACAGCCATCCTTTTCGCATTCGTGCCAGTGTGCCGTATCGTTGCGGCTCCATGCTTCGCTGAATGCGTGACCGAGTGCAGGAATCTCTTCGGTGGTGATGTCACCGCAGATGCGGCAGGTCTTCGTAATCAGGCCGGGGGTGACGCAGGTGGGTTCGGTGGCCACAGTCTCATAGACATGGTCGCAGCCCAGAATGTTGATTTGACGGAAGGTCACATCCAGTGCATCGGCCTTGGAGTCATAGCCGTTGATGGCGGTCAGACCCAGCTTGACATCGGCAAAGTCTGCCGTTGCGCTGCCGAGGCTGGTGTAGCGGATGCCATCGGTGGAATAGAGGGCGGTGTAGGTGCTGCCGACCTTTTCCAGACGGTATTTAACATTCGTGCCTGCAAAGCTGACACTCTTTGCGGCGGTAAACTTGCCGTTTACCTCAACGCCAAGCTGGAGATAGGTGCGGCTGCCGCCAAACTCATAGCTGAGCTTGACATAGTTATCATCGTCCTGATAGGACAGGATGGAGGACTGCTGCCAGTTGGTCACGGGCACGCTGGCGAAATCGACCTCGGCTTCCAGCGTCCAGTCACCCTCCATGTTATGGAGGAAGAGGTTATGGCAGGTGTTGTTGCCCTGATAGAGGTCGCCCTCCTCGGAGGTGATGGTGAGACCCTGCTCACCAATTGCCCAGTTGGCTGCATTTTCGCGCAGGATATACCAGCCGCTCAGCAGCTCTTCCTTGCTCATCTTCGTGAAGTCATTGGCTTCGATCACACGCATGGCGCGGGGGATGGTGTAGGTGGCGCAGCCGACAAGCGGTGCAGCCTCATTCCATGCTGCGGTAATTTCGACTTCTACCTTACCGGGCTGGGTAGCGGTCAGAACATTGCCGTCGAGCGAAGCGCCGCAGGTATTGATGCCGCCCTGCTTGAGTGCATAGGTAAATTCCGGTGCGGCCTCCGCATGACCCTCTACAGGGCAGCCTTCGGACAGGGTCACAGCGGGAGCGGGGATGGTGTAGGTATAGGCTTCGCCGTCAGCGATGGACCCGAGAACCGTCTCGCCCTCGGTCACAAGGTCGGACATGGTGCAGCTGCAATGCGTATCCGGCACATAATGCAGATATACGAATTCAACGGGGATGGAATTGGCGCTGGAATTATAGCCATTGATGGCACAAAGGCCAAGCTTCGGGCTGGCAAGGCTCTGGGTGACGGTCTTGCCGAGCTGCGTGAAGCTTACGCCATCGGTGGAATAGTAGGCGGTGTAGCTCTCGCCGTTTTTGATGAGGCGATAGAACAGGTCATTGCCGGAGAAGTTCTGCTGACCGCTCTGGCTCCAGGTGCCGTTCTTCTCCTGACCGATCTGGATATAGGTCTTGCCGCCGTATTCGTAGCTCAGCTTGACATAGTTGTTATCATCCTGATAGGCCAGAATGGAGGCCTGCTGGTAGTTCTGGCTGGGAAGGGTCGGGAAATGAATCCGTGCTTCCAGCGTCCAGTTTTCAGCGGCATCGCGGACAAAGAGGTTATGGCAGTCGTTGTTGCCCTGATAGAGGTCGCCGGACTTGGTCGTGATGGTCAGACCGTTGGCACCGAGCTTCCATTCATCACCGGCCTCGCGGATGATGCTCCAATCCTCAAGCAGCTCATCCTTCGTCATGCCGGTGAAATCGTAATAATAGCCGGGCTTTGCCGGTTCATCACCGGCGGGCACGATATAGGTCACATCCTTATAGATCGGGGTCGCTGTATTCCAGCTTGCTGTGACACGAACCTGCACCTTGCCGCCGCCGGTATAGGTGAGGACATTGCCGTTCACGGAAGCACCGCAGGTGTTGATGCCGTCCGGGGTGAGGGCATAGGTGAAGACGGGAGGCTCAGATGCATGGCCTTCGAGCTTGCAGTCGCCGGAGGCGGTGACGCTGGCGGTCATGGTGTGGGTGCCGGTCTTGCCTGCTTCAGGCTCGGGGAGCGTGGTTTCCTTCTCCACGACCAGCTCGCTCAGCTTGCAGGTGCAGTCATCGGCCTGAATGATGCGCAGATACGCAAAGGTTGCCGGGATAGAGGGGGCGGTGGAGCCGTCGCCATTGATGGCCAGCAGGCCGATCTTGATATTCTCAAGGCTCATGACCACGGGATTGCCATACTGCACAAAGCTCTTGCCGTCGGTGCAGTAGTAAGCCGTATAGGTGTTGCCCTCTTTCACGAGGCGGTAATACAGATCGTGGCCGTTAAAGCTCTTCGTACCGGCAGACGACCAGGAAGCATTCTGCTCAGAACCGATCTGAATGACCGGGGCATTGCAGTATTCGTAGTCTACCTTGACGTAGTTATCATCGTCCTGATAGGCCAGAATTGCAGCCTGCTGATAGTTCTTGGTCGGCGTTTCGGGGAAGTTGATCTTTGCTTCCAGCGTCCAGTCGCCATAGCCATCCTGGAGGAAGAGGTTGGAGTAGGTGTTATTGTTCTGGTAGATGTCGCCTTCGGCGGTGATGAGGGTCAGACCCTTTTCATCCAGCGTCCAGAGGCCTTCATCGGGGTTGATGATCTCCCAGCCACTTCTCAGCTCCTCCAGAGAGGTCTTTGTAAAGTCAAAGCTCTTGGGCGGCAGGATGAAGCGGATGGTATAGGTGGTGGTGATCTCACCGGAGGTCAGGGTGATGACAGCGGTGGAGTTTTCGGCAGAGGCCTGCTGAATTTCTACCTTAAAGTTCGGATCGGTTTCCACGCTCACAACGGGGAAGCTGTCGAGGGATTCCACGCCGTAGGCATAGGCATAGGTCTCGGGCGCGAAATCGCTGAGCTTCACACCATCGACCATAATGCTCTTTGCCAGCACGGACTGCTTGACGGCAACGGCAAAGCTGTCGGAGAGGGTCTTTCCGTTATAGCTGACGGAAGCAGTGATGGTGGCAAGGCCGCCGCCAACTGCACTTACGTTGCCATCGGCATCGACCTTGGCAACATTGGGGTTGGAGCTGGTGTAGGTGACGGTGACATTTTCGCTGTCAAGGTCGAGGAAGGTCTGGTCAGCGCAGGAAGCGGTCAGCTCGGTCGTGATGACCTGATCTTCCTTGGCGTAGTCAAGAATCTGACCGTTGGGGATGGCGCGAACCACATGGAGCTCGTCCACAAGCTCACCGGACAGGGTGAACTGTGCGGTCATGTTTTCTGCGGCAGCGGAGTCAGCACCTACCTGAATGGTGTAGACACCCTGATCGAAAACTTCCTTATCGTTCTCGGCATCCCAGAACCACAGGTCGGAAACATCAAGCTCAAGGGCAAAATGCACGGTTTCTCCGGCGGCAATGGCCTTCTTATCGAAGCCCTCGAGCTGCTTTACCGGGCGTGCCTTGGCAGCGGCATCGGGGGAGGCGACATAAAGCTGGGCGACCTCCTGTGCATCCACGCTGCCGGTGTTGGTGACATCAAATTCCACGCGGATCGTGTCGTTCGGGGTCACGGCGGTCTTGTCGATGGTCAGGTTGGAGTAGGCGAAGGTGGTATAGCTCAGGCCGTAGCCGAACGAATAGGTGACATTGCCGGTGAAGTAGCGGTAGGTGCGGCCTGCACCCTTAGCGTCTGCACGCATGGTGTAATCGGTGATGGTGTTGAGCTGGGCAACATTGGTATACCAGGTGAAGGGAAGCTTTGCACTCGGCACACTCTCGCCGAAGAGCAGGCGGCCTGCGGCATTGCCCTGTGCCTGTCCGTTATAGGTGGACCACAGGATGGCCTTGACATCGGCGCGGAAGGGCTCCACATTGGCCTGGGTGACGGCCTGAATATAGACAACGGTGTTTTTGTTCAGGCTGGCGACCTGGGCAATGAGATCATTCTGGTGGTTCGGCAGATCGACATTGGCACCGTCGCGCTCCTCAGCAAAGCCGTTTTCACCCGGACGGGTGCCGCCGAAGAAGACAACAGCATCGGCAGCCTGAATCTTGGCAGCCTCTTCTGCTGTGAAGCTGTTGGACATGGGTCTGGTCTTGAGGATCAGGTAGATATCCTGATCGGTGTAGCCGCCGCCCACGGTGGCGTCAAAGGTATAGGTGCGGTAATCGCTCCAGCCGTTGAGGATATCGGCAGTCACGGTACCCAGAAGCGGACCGGTCACGGGATCCATGGCACGAAGCTCCAGAACGGTCACATTGGTGTTGGAGCTGTCGCCGGACATTTCCACAGAGAACCGGCTTACACCGTCAAAATTCATGTGACCGGCGTTGAACTTGATCCAGCAGCCGCTGGAGGAATAGCCGATGTTGCCTGCGCTCTCGATCTGGCAGCCGCTCTGCTGGACGCTGTCGCGCATGGCAACGGTCTGTTTGACATTGCCATTGGCATCCATGAGCTTGAGGTTGCGGGTGTTCATCATGTAGGTCTTGGTGGTCGTGCTGGCAGAGCCGGGGATGTAGGTAAAGGCAGCATTGGGATTTGCACGCTTGAGCGCGGCGGAAATACCCTGCACCGCATTGGAGGTATTCTGGGGCTTGTCGGTAGAGTAGTCGCCCAGAATGACTTCGTCCGCCAGATCGCCGACAAGCACAAGGCTGTTGATGTTCCTGAGCGGAAGGAAGGAATCCTTGTTTTGCAGCAGGACAACGGCATTGTCAGCGCCGTCCTCAGCAAGCTTCTGATTGTCTGCACTCTGAATGGTGCCCCGGATACCGGCATAGGGGCCGCCATCGGGGTCAAATTCGCCGGTTCTCATTCTGGCAGTAAACAGACGAACCAGAGCGCGGTCAACGGCATTCTCACTGAGAAGACCTGAGTTGACAGCAGCGCCGGTGTTGCTGCCAAGCACGCTGCCGCAGTTGAGGTCGGTGCCTGCGTTGATGGCATAGGCAGCGGTGGAAGCACCGTTCCATGTGCCCGTCCAACCCTCGGGGCGCCACTTGTGATTGTTCACGATATCATTCAGTGCACCGCAGTCGGTGACGACAAAGCCGTCAAAGCCCCAGGTGCGGCGGAGCATATCGTCAACGATCGGCTCATTGACGCTCATGGGCACACCGTTCACGGCATTGTAGGAGGTCATGATGGAGCCGACACCGGCTTCCTCGACCGCATACTTGAATGCCTTGGTGTAGTATTCGCGCAGGTCGCGCTCGTCCACGTTGGAGGAGCCGTTGTGGCGGTTCTGCTCGCTGTTGTTTGCAAGGAAATGCTTGGCGGTGGAGACGGTTTTGTAGTAGCCGTCCTCGTCATCGCCCTGCAGGCCGGTGATGAAGGCCTCCGCAATGCGGCCGGTCAGGTAGGGGTCTTCACCGTAGGTTTCCTCGACACGACCCCAGCGCGGGTCACGATCCATGTTGATGGTGGGAGACCAGTAGTTGAGGCCGTGGTTGTTGCGTCCGCTGTTATATTTGTCGCGGGCTTCATCGGAGGTGGCGCTCATCATCTGATGGACGAGATCGACATCCCAGGTAGCGGCGATGCCGAGGCCGGTGGGGAAGCTGGTGGCTTCGCCGTCGCGGGCGACACCGTGCAGACCCTCGCTCCACCAGTCATAGGCCTTGATGCCCAGACGGGGAAGCGCGGAGGCAGTGCGGGCGGTGAGCTGAGAGTATTTCTCAGCCGGGGTCATGCGGGAGACAAGGTCTGCTGCACGCTCTTCAAAGGAAAGCGCGGGGTTCTGATACGGCAGCAGTGCCGATTCGCCTGCGGCCTTCGGCGCGGCAGCGAACACGCCTGCGGGCAGCATCCCGCAGAGCAGTGCAAGCACCAGGCCAATGGCAAAAAGGCGCTTTAAGCCGGTTGCCTGTTTTTCCATAATTATCCTCCTTTTTTTGAAAGAGCTGCCTGAAACATACAGCCCTTCCAGAACTATGATACTATTATAGCAGGCATTAAAGATTAGTCAACTTTAACATAAAAATAAAAATAATTCATAAAAGATTTTATATTTTCGATATTCTGCATAAGTAGTCCTGCTTTTTCCTTTTGATGAAAAAAGGTGCTGCACGCAGCACCCGATCCATAAATAACCCGTGTGCCCGCTGACCGCGCCCTTCCGGATGGCTTTTCAGAAAGCAAACAGAGTGAGGCAACGCTCTTCTGTATATTCGTCCACCGGAAGGGCAAAAAGATGGTATTCTTGCCGTTCCCACAGCAGATCGGCATAGAAGGCTTGCAGCCTATATCAACCCGGTTTTAAATGATGAAACCGTTTGATTATTTGTTTTCGCTTCATGGTCTAATCAGAGAATCATCGGAACCTTTTTGTTCACAAGCCTGACCCGGAATACCCATACGGCAAAGCTGCATTCCTCTGTCTGCCCCTGCATCATCCCAAAGTTTTTTATTGACAATATTTGCATCCCGCCTTATAATTATTCATAAGTTGGATTTTTCCTCATATTGCGATAAAATCATTTCATACCCCTCAACGAAAAAGGAGACAGCATGGGAATCAACATTTTCATCGGCAGCGCTTCTGAATCTCTCGATGTTGCGCGGACGCTTCAAGCGGTTCTGAATGATCGAAGGAGCGATCTGACCGCAGAGGTCTGGGATCAGGGGACGTTCAAAGCCTCCGGTTATACGATGCACGATCTCACACGAAAGCTCAGCGACTGCCATTATGCCATTTTTATTTTCTCCGCCGATGATATCTCCCTGATCCGCGGGCAGGCACACCTGACCGCGCGGGACAATGTCATTCTGGAGCTGGGGATCGCCATGGGCATTCTCGGGCAGAAGAAATGCTTCGTCTTTAAGGAAGAAAATGTAAAGCTCCCATCGGATTATTACGGCATTACCGCCATCAACTATCATAAACCCACCGACGACGATCTTCGCATCAAAATCAATACCGCCGCAACCGCACTGCTCAACTGCCTTGACCGCACCAGCATGGTCTATGTTTCCTGGGACAACTACTGGCATAACCTGCGCATCCTGCATAAAAATCTCTCCCTGTCTCCCCGGCAGGGCGGATTCCGCTACGATGCCATCATCGGCCTGTCCCGCGGCGGCTGCGCCGCAGCAGATTTTATCTGCCGTCAGGACTTAGGCGAGAAGCCCATCCTCTGCGCCCAGCCCGATTTCACCGCCTGCCAGCCGGACATCAACTTCAACAATGTACACGATAACGCCCTTTTCGGCATTATTGAGAAGCTGAACTACAAAAACCTTCTGGTCATCGACGATATCTCCCGCACCGGCAGCACGCTCTTTTGCCTCAGGGACTGCCTCAAAAAGCGCTTTCCGGACCGCAACATCAAATTAGCCGCCATCTACGTGGACGAGGCGCACAAAGACCAGCTCGACTACTACGCCCAGACAACCGACCTCCCCCTGCGTCTGTCTATGCCCTACAGCGACTGAGCGGATTGCTCCAATACATAAAATAACAGGTGAGCTGATACAAAAGCAGCTCACCTGTTTTCATTATTGCTATATCAAAGCTCAAGCTCCAGAAAATCCTCCATCCCGCAATAAAGCGCCTTCGACAGAGCAGCAAGCGTCTCCGCCTGTGCCTTATTGATGCTTTTCCTGCGCTGCTCATACTGCTGGATCGTCCGCACCGGCACACCGGATGACGCTGCCAGTTCGCTTTGGGACAGGCCGGCCTTCCCGCGCAGCAGCTTGAGGCGGCTCATGGGAGAACGTTCCCTGATCAGCTCCGTCATTCGATCCGAGAAATGCCGGATATCCATTTCATGGTACGGCGTATACAAGGACAGAATTTCCGTAATTGATACCGCATCCGTAATGCGCCGGAAGGGGAGATTTATCTCCCACTGGTAGTAGGCCAGCGCCCAACCTGTCCAGTATTCCGGGCTTCGGTCAAAGCTGATTTCATTTTGAGCACCGCGCTCGGACATTTCTTCGACCTCATAAGCCATTTCGATTCCGGATTTTCCCGCCAACAGACTTGTATCCCCATTTTCAAACAGCCTTACAAGCTCAGAGCGCAGAAACTTATCCCAGAATACCGGAAGCGGCTCGTTTAGTGTATATACAGCAAAATCCAGCATTCTTCCGAGCGCAGTTTTCGCCCGCTCCAGATACAGTTCATTGTAAGCGTGGATCATCCGGCTTCATCTCCTCATCCAGAATCGTTGTGATATACAAATCCCCGCGCTGGCGCCTGTTGCGCTCGGTATTGAAGTATTCCTTTCGTGCGGACTGATCGCGGAGGGCTTTTCGTGCATACCACTCGTCACATCTGGCAATCTCTGCGGATAGGAATTCGATACGTTCAAACGCCTTTTCGCTTTTCAGCACAATCTGCTGGCCAAGCTTTCCCAAATGCATCGCATTTCCAAGCTGTCGATAGGAAATTGTGCCGTTAATAAAATCCTGCGCAAAAGAAAAATAGGAATCATCCGCGCGGTAGCCGACCATCAAATCATAGTCTTTGTAGTTGATCGCAAAGGTATCCAGAAGATAATCCCTTGCCTCCTTTGCCAAAGGCGAAGGCATATCAAACTGACGGTTTTCCAGCAATACCGCCAGCCAGTGCAGGATGCAATAAGGCTCTGCATTCAGGTTCAAAACGCTGAGGCCATCCATCTCCAGCCGATAAACATTCGCAAACCCATCCCGATCAAGCGATACCGCCCATTCCTTCGCCATATCCGGCTGATCGGTGCAGTAGAAGCCCATGCCGTAGTCATTGTACGGCTTTCCCATTCCAAATGTCAGCTTTGTGATTTCAAATTGAGAGCCATGATAGAGAAGCTGCAGCACTGGAATCATCTCCTTTTCTCATATTATACTCCTACAGGCGTATAGAGTCAAGCGTGTTTGAAATGTACACAAAAGCCCCATCCCTCGCGGGATGGGGCTTTTTATGTCATTCACTTAACCGCGTTACCCGGTTTTATTCGCCTTCGAGGAAGCGCTCGATGATGACGGCGATCTGGGCGCGGGTGGCATCGGTCTTCGGGCTGAGGATGACGCTACCCTGCGTGGAGATACCGGTGATCAGGCCGGTGGAGGTTGCCCAAATCATGGCATCCTTGGCGTAGTTGCCAACCTTGTCGGCATCCGGGAAGCTATCGAGTGTGCCGGTAGCTTCGGGCTCGCCTGCGTAGCGGTAGAGGATGGTGGCGATCTGCTCACGGCTGATGTTTCTGTCGGGCAGGAAGGTGCCATCGCTATAGCCGGTGACCACACCATTGGCAGCGGCCCACTCCACAGCGGCGGAGTAGTATCTGCCTTCCGCAACATCGGAGAAGGTGCCCTTGAATTCGACCTCGGGGGAACCTGCGATGCGGTAGAGGATGGTAACCAACTGGCCGCGGGTCAGGACGCCGTTGGGACGGAAAATGGTTTCGGAAATGCCCTGCATATAGCCCTTGGCTACGCAGTAGTCGATACCTGCATGAGACCAGGTGCCCTGTGCGGGAACATCGGTAAAGAAGCGGCTCGGGCAATTGTCTACGGGCTCGGCAATGATCACGAGAATGCCGTCGTCACAGGCCTTGTTGATTTCCTCAACGGTCTGTGCGCCCTCGATGGCAGCCTGAATTTCGGCAACCTTGGCATCGAGGTCAGCGAGCATTTCCGGCGTGTAGTCGCTGATGTCCAGACGGGACAGGGCGAGTGCAAGGCGGGACAGGGCATAGGCTCTGACAGCGCCCAGCTCAGCCTTCTTTGCGGCCTCGGCAAGCTCTTTGATTTCCAGCTTTTCAGCAATGACCTGTGCCAGAGCTTCGGCAACAGCAGCGGCATCCCTTGCAGCCTGTGCAGCAGCGGCAGCAGCGGCAGCGTTAGATTTCTCAGCGGCTTCGGCAGAGATGGCAGCAGCGTTCTTGGCGGCTTCGGCAGCTTCCCTGGCCTTATCGGCAGCAGCCTGAGCTTCCTTGGCT
>JAZQOW010000058.1:0-11956 GCA_045628065.1 Faecousia sp. | reverse complement strand
CTTGGTCACGCGGTAGCCGGTGCCGGTCTCCTCGGGGCTCTTGAAGTTCTTGTAGCTTTCCTTAGGCTCGGCAGTTACGGAGACGATGGCATAGCCGTCCTCCGGCTTCACGGTGAAATTCACCTGTCCGTCACCGCTGATATCATAAAGGCCGGTATCGCCGTTCCTTGCATATGCTACGGCGGGATTTACCGCAAAGGGGCTGTCCTCTGCCTGCGATTCATAGACCGTCACAGTGGCGTGTTCAGCCGCGAAGCGCACGGCGTACAGCTTGCCGTGACAGTGGATGCACGCGCCGTTTTCAAATTCATGGGAAAGCATCGCTGTCTCATCGGCCACATAGCGCTCGCCGCACTTGGCGCAGGTATAGGTAGTAAAGCCCTTCTCGGTGCAGGTGGGCGGGGTGACTTCGGCAACATAGCTATGCTGGCAGACAGATTTTTCCGTGGTCACCGTAACCGCAAAATCACCGGTGATCTTGGTGATGCGGTAATAGTTGGGGGACATGGTGTCTTCCGGCGTTTTCAGATTCTTGAAATTCGCAGGTTCGGCAGTCACGGAGACAACCTCATAGCCGGGATCGGGGACAACAACAAAGCTGACCTGTCCGTCACCGGAAATATCAATTTCGCCCGTAACGCTGTTTTTCGCATAAGTAAAGGCAGCTTTTTCTGTGCCGTTTTCAAGCGCCTGTGTATCATAGGCCGTGACAGAGCAATGTTCATCACAGTCAAAGTCAATCCGATGGGCTTTTTCACCGCAGTGGATGCATTCACCGTCTGCAAATTCATGCTCGCAGCTGTTGGACTCCGTGACAACCGTGATCGTCAGATCGCCCGTTACCTTCGTCACGCGGTACAGACCCGGTTCGATTTCCTTGAGGTTTTTGTAATTCTCAGACGGCGCAACGATGACATTGGCGATCCGATATTCACCCGAAGTCTTTACGCGGAAATTGATCTGTCCTTCCCCGGTGAGATCCACCTCGCCGGTCTCACTGTTGCGGGCAAACGCACACACGGCATTTTCCGTACCCTCGGCGCTTGCGTCCTGCGTATTATAAACCGTCACGCTGCTGCCATTTGCACAGACAAAGTCGGCCTTATAGCCCTCCTGCAGCGTTTCATCCAGCAGGCTGTCGGAGAGGAACTGTGCGCGCATGGAGGTATAGGTAATCAGGTTGTCAATGTAATCGCGCCAGGTGTCGGTCACTTTATAGGTTACTTCATATTTCGTTCCGGCATCTCTGGTTTTGGCGGAGGAAAAATCATAGGCGTTCATGGTTTCCTTCGTCACTCTGGCAAAGTTCATTTCTGCGGAGGCTTCGATTTCATCTGCCAGCGCTGCGACATTTTTGCCTACCCGCTCGAAGGATGCATGATAGACGTTATACATCCGGCGAGCCGCTTCCTGTAAATCCTCGTGTCTTCTCAGAGAAGTGAAGAGGTTGCCGCCGGTGCCGTAAAAGCCGCCTGCTGTGGTGGAGTTCGTGCCTGCAAAGAACCAGCCGCTGCAGGAAAGGCGGTCCGTGCCGCCGAAGGAGGTGCCGTTGAAGCCCAGCGCATTATCATAGTCCCATGCAGGACCGGCCAGCAGCTTATCATTCTCCGTGGTGCCGTCGCGGTGGAAGAAGATGCTGCCGCCATCGACCTCCAGATTCTTTACGAATTCCTGGAACAGGTAGAAGCAAGCCGTCTTATTAAGATTAAAATAATCGGTATAGTATTTTCCCTGGCTGTTATAGCCATCCTTTGCGCCGACAGCGTCCCAAGCCTCCTGCAAATAGTCGCGGATGAGCTGTGATGCGGCGGTCAGAGAGGCGGGGGTTTCCTCGCCGCCTTCCAGAAGATTCTTGCCGATTTTCTTCACGGTGGTCAACAGGCCGTTGGTCGCATAGGTGGTGGCGCTCTCCTTCTTGCCGGAGACGGTAAAGCTGGGATCGCCGCCGTTCTCAATGGAATCCTGCCGATAGTTATCGTTTTCCACCAGATAACCGTCATCGGTAATAAAGGAATCGGTCTTCGGGGTGACCAGATAGGTGCCCTGATATTCGCCGTTCATCCAAAGGTCTGCCGAGGCGCTGTCAAAGCCGATGCCCATCTCATGCGCCAGATCGTAGGCGACCTTGTTTCTGAGCAGGGTATGGTCATTGACGTTGGCAAGGAGGCTCCATTTCTTCGTCTTTTCACTGTCAATGCCCAGAATATTGACCTTTTTCTCCAGCGTGATATTGTAGGGGTGCTTCTGGACGGCATTCTTCCAGGAATAGTTGCCGCGGCCCTTCATCTTGGGGAGGTTCATTTTTTCGCCGTCAATATAAATGATGCCGGTGCAAGTGGTCTCATGGTTGCGGTCGGCGTTCATATCCTTGATGGTGCCGAGCGATTCATCAATTTCAATGAAGATGGGCTTCACGGCTGCGGAGCCCTGATAGGAGGTGATCTCGAAGCTCTTTGTTTCCTCGCCGAGGGTGAAGGTATAGGTTCTGGTTTTGCCGGGTGCCGGAATGGGCAGCTCGCCGCTCACAAAGCTGTGCTCGCCATCCGATGCAGGAAGGCCGCCCTCCCAGGAGAGGTAGCAGGCATCGGAATTGGCATTGCCGGGAAGATAGAGCTGATAGCCGGAGGGGTCTTTTTCGGGCGCGGGGGTATTGCCGCCTCCGCCGCCTCCCCAGCCGCCCCAGCCGCCGCCTCCCCAGGCACCGCCGCCACCGCTGGTGGAGGCAACAAAGGGGGTGCAGAGGTTAATCTGCGACGGGATGCCGTTGGCATCCGACGATGCGACCCACATGGTTTCGGGCAGCGTGCCTTCCGCTGCTCGAGCCCCAAGAGGCAGGCCGCTGAACAGAGAGGTCAAAAGACAAATGACCAGACAAATGCTGAGAAAATTTTTTCTCATGACGATTCCTCCTTAAGCTTGCCGACGGATCGGCAAGCGGATACAGCAGTGAAAAAATGATTTCCCTACCATAAAACAGTATACTCCCAAATGGTAATAATTTCAATTTCTTTGTCAGAAAAACAGCGGTAAATTTCGGAATGATGCAAAACATTTTTTGCTGTTTCCTGTTTTTTCTCTGGACTTAGACAAAATACCATGTTATAATATTTTTTGCGCTACTCAAGAACAGACAAAGGTTATGTAAACTTCAGGAGGAACCGCCATGCGAATGAGGAAAAAGCCCAATGTTGGCCCGAGAATGGACGCCTGTGCACAGGTCTGGGTGCAGAACCCGGAGGCGATGCGCGGAAACTGGCGCTCCCTGATGCCGGAAGCAAAGGAGCTTCGGGTGGAGGTCGGCTGCGGCAAGGGAAAATTCACCGTAGAGACTGCCGCCGCAGAGCCGGACGTGCTCATCATTGCCATTGAACGGGTGCGCGAAGCGCTGGTCATGGCCATGGAAAAGGCTGTGAACATGAACCTGAAGAACGTCTTCTTCGTATCCATGGACGTGGCAGAAATCGAGACCTTCTTCACGCCCGGAGAAATTGATCTGCTCTACATCAATTTCTGCGATCCCTGGCCCAGAAGCAAGAATGCCAAGCGCCGCCTGACCTATCACACCTTCCTTGAGAAGTACAAGCATGTGCTGCGTTCCGGCGGACAGATTCACTTCAAGACCGACAATGCTGCCCTCTTTGCATGGTCACTTGAAGAATTCGACCGCTTCGGCCTGACCGTCCGCAATGTCACCGACGACCTCCATGCCAACGGCCCGGTCGGCATCATGACCGGCTACGAAGAAAAATTCTACGCCCTCGGCACTCCCATCCACCGCTGCGAGATCGTTATGGACTAAGAGGTATGATTTTTGCCTCTTTGGGAATGCTGTTTACAAGAAAAACCCGAAAAAACAAAATTTCTCTTGCTTTGCATTCTCTTCGGGTATATAATGGATTAGATACGTTTCATGGCGGCTTTTGCTGATGCCGCACACTTTACATAGAATATAAGGAAAAGAAGTGCTTTATGGCCACCCCGAAAAAAACCTCTAAAAACAATGAAGACTTCCTGGCTCCGATGCAGGCGCTGATCGCAAAGGGGCGCAAGGATTCCATGCTTTCCGCAGGCGAGCTTATGGCGGAGCTGGAAAAAATCGATCTGCCGGTGGAAAAGATCGAGCAGATTTATGAAATGTTTGAGAATATGGGCATCCACATCATCAGCTCTGAGCTGGAGCCTGATCTTGGCCTGCTTGCGCTCGATGACGTTCTGGTCGGCGACGAGAACGACGAGCCGGAAGAGCTGGTCGATCCGGTGGAGCTGGCGGCAGAGTATAATCTGGATGACCCTGTCCGTATGTACCTGAAGGAGATCGGTCAGGTTCGCCTGCTGACTGCGGATGAAGAGGTAGAGCTGGCTCGTCAGGTTGCCGAGGGCAACAAGCATGCCAAGGACAAGCTGACGGAGGCAAACCTGCGCCTTGTCGTCTCTATCGCCAAGAAATATTCCGGACGCGGCCTGCATATCCTCGACCTGATTCAGGAGGGCAACACCGGCCTCATCCGTGCCGTCGATAAGTTCGACTATACAAAGGGAAACAAATTCTCTACATATGCTACCTGGTGGATTCGGCAGGCGATCACCCGCGCCATTGCCGATCAGGCGAGAACCATCCGCGTGCCGGTGCATATGGTAGAGGTCATCAACAAGACCACCCGCTGCAACCGCAAGCTGGTGCAGGAGCTTGGCCGTGAGCCGACCCTCGAAGAGGTCGCCGCTGAGCTGAACCTCCCGGTCGAGAAAATCATTGAAGCCAACCGCACCGCTGCCGACACCCTCTCTCTGGATATGCCGGTCGGCGATGAAGAGGATACCACCATCGGCTCCTTCGTGGAGGACGACAACACTCCCAGCCCGGTGGACGCTACCTCCAACACCCTGCTTGCCGAGGCGCTTCAGGAAATCCTGGGCACCCTCACCGAGCGTGAAGCCGATGTGCTCAAGATGCGCTTTGGCATGTACGACGGCCGCACCCATACCCTTGAGGAAGTGGGGCAGATCTTCGGCGTTACCCGCGAGCGTATCCGCCAGATTGAGAACAAGGCCATCCGCAAGCTGCGTCATCCCTCCCGCGCTAAGAAAATCAAGGACTTTTATTGCTGATTCCAGGCCGCCTCATGCGTCTACTGAGGCGGCTTGTTTCATAAGGAGCATGCTATGATGTATGATGTTTTGATCGTCGGCGGTGGCCCTGCCGGGCTGACTGCCGCGCTGTACTGCGCCAGAGCCGGGAAAAAGGTCCTGCTGTGTGAGCGGGAGTCCATCGGCGGACAGATCGTCTATTCCCCGATGGTGGACAACTATCCCGCCCTGCCCCATGTAAGCGGCGCTGCCTTTGCCGCGCAGCTGTGCGAGCAGGTGGAAGAGCTGGGCGTTGCCATCGAATATGTGCAGGCCGAATCGGCACGAAAAACGCCGGACGGCTTTATCCTCAGAACGGACGGCGGCGATTTTGAAGGCCGCGCCCTGATTCTGTCAACCGGCGTTAAGCACCGCAAGCTGGGTCTTCCGGGAGAGGATGCGCTTACAGGCTGCGGCGTGAGCTACTGCGCTGTGTGTGACGGTGCATTCTATCAGGGCAAGCAAGTGGCCGTGGTCGGCGGCGGCGATACCGCTGTGCGCGATGCCCTGTTCCTTTCCGGCATCTGCGCCCATGTGACGCTGATCCACCGCCGGGATGCCTTCCGCGCAGAGGCCATGCTGACAGAGCAATTATATAAGAAGGACAACATTTCCCTCTGCCTCAATGCCAATGTGACCGGCCTCAAGGAGGAAAACGGGGAGCTGAACGGCATTACCGTGACCAAAACCGACGGAAGCAGCGCGTCTCTTGCCGTCGATGGCCTCTTTGTTGCCATCGGGCAGCAGAGCGACAATGCACCCTTTGCCGATCTGGTCAGCCTTGATCCGGAGGGTTATCTTCCTGTCGGCGAGGATGCCCTGACCGACTGCCCCGGCGTTTTTGCAGCGGGCGATTGCCGCGCCAAGGCCGTCCGCCAGTTGACAACCGCTGTCGGTGACGGCGCGTCCGCCGCCGTGGCAGCCTGCCGGTA
The DNA here is from genome assembly GCA_045628065.1 of Faecousia sp. Lineage (GTDB taxonomy): Bacteria > Bacillota > Clostridia > Oscillospirales > Oscillospiraceae > SVMC01. The sequence continues at coordinate 5,900 of JAZQOW010000058.1, read as the reverse complement.
TCTTGAGCGATAAAGAGAGGAAAATTCTCATGACCATTCGACACGCAACAAAGGACGATATTGTAAGGCTCTCCGAGATCGAAGCGGCCTCCTACCCCGCAGCGGAAGGTGCCTCTCTTGAGAGCATCACCAAGCGGGTCGCCGTGTTCCCGGAATGCTTCTGGCTTTTGGAAGAGGACGGCGAAATTCGCGCTTTTATCAACGGCATGGCGACCGATCTTCCGGATCTGATCGATGAAATGTATGACAATGCCCCGATGCATCAGCCCGACGGTCAGTGGCAGATGATCTTCTCCGTTGTTACAGCACCAGCGTACCGGCATAAGGGCTATGCAAGCGAGGTCATGCGGCAGGTGCTTGCCGATTGCCGCGAAACCAGAAAAGGCGTAGTACTGACCTGCAAAGAAGCGCTTCTGGGCTTCTATGGCAGCTTCGGCTTTCAGAATGAGGGCGTTTCCGTCTCAACGCACGGGGATGTCCTGTGGTATCAGATGCGCCTGACGTTTTAATTTTTGGAGGACATATGCTTCCTGCATTGTTTTGTGAACGAATGAACCGCCTTCTGGGGGCAGAGGCAGAAAGCTTCTATGCCTCCTATAGCGCACCCCGGCATGGGGCGCTGCGGTTTAATCCGGGCAAATGCGAAGATTTGACTTCGCTCCCCTTCTGCCGGGAGCCGGTAGCGTGGGCAAAGCATGGGTATTATTTCGATCCCCAGAGCCGCCCGGGGCTCCACCCTTACCATGACGCAGGTCTTTACTATTTGCAGGAGGCCAGCGCCATGGCGCCTGCGAGCCTTTTGGATGCACAGCCCGGCGAGCGGGTGCTCGATCTGTGCGCCGCACCCGGCGGAAAATCCACCCAGCTGGCCGCTGCCATGGCAGGGCAGGGACTGCTGGTGTGCAACGAAATTCACCCGAAGCGGGCGCAGATTCTCTCTGGCAATATCGAGCGCATGGGCATTGGCAATGCGCTGGTGGTGAGCGCCGCCCCGGCACAGCTTTCCCAGCGCTTCCCCGGCTGGTTTGACCGCGTGCAGGTCGATGCCCCCTGCTCCGGCGAGGGGATGTTCCGCAGAGAGCCTGCCGCGATCGCCGATTGGAGCGAGGAGACCGTTCAGATGTGCGCCCAGCGGCAGAAGGGCATTCTGGCCGATGCGGCACGCATGGTGCGCCCCGGCGGACATCTGGTTTACTCTACCTGCACCTTTGCCCCCGAGGAAAATGAGGGCGTGATCGCGGATTTCCTGCGGCTGCATCCGGATTTTACGCTGGAGGAGGTCGAAGCCCCGTGGTTTGCGCCCGGAAGGCCGGAATGGGTCGATGGCCCGGAGGAGCTGCGCCGCTGTATGCGCCTGTGGCCCCATCTTCTGCACGGCGAAGGACATTTCGCCGCCCGACTGCGCCACATAGATGGCGAGGCGCAGGAGCCGGAAAGCCACCGCGGCACAAAGCTCCCCAAAGAATTTATTGATTTTTCGAAGGAGCATGCGCTTTCCCTCCCTATGGGAGCGGCCGCGCAGTTTGGCGAAACGCTGTATCTCACGCCGCCCCAGACGCCGGAGCTTTCCGGCCTGCGCGTTCTGCGCGCCGGTCTGGAGCTTGGTCAGGTGCGAAAAGGCCGCTTTACCCCCGCCCATGCGCTGGCGCTGTGGCTCAAGCGCGCACCGAGCGAGGCGGATTATCCTTCGGATTCGCCCGAAATCATGCGCTACCTTCGCGGCGAAACCCTTCCTACCGAAAAATCCGGCTGGACGCTCGTCAAAACCGACGGCTACTCCATCGGCTGGGGCAAGGGCGCTGCCGGAATTCTGAAAAACCATTACCCCAAAGGCCTTCGCCGCCTTGGATAATTGCGCCGGCAAGGGACGTTTCTCCATGTCAATAACTTAAGACAGGGGTTTAAGATCGTCCCAATCTCATATTACATTACATGATCCGCCGTAGGGGCGAACTGCGTTCGCCCGCCTGCCGATTCAACCGACATTTGATGAAACTGCAAGCCGGAACGGGCGAACACAGTTCGCCCCTACGGGAGTGCCTGCCGCCTAACGGCAAAGCCTTGCCTTAAGTTAATGACATTGGGGACGGTTCTGCGCCTTTAGGGCGCGGAGCCGTCCCCTGTCCTGTGCAGGAAAATGCAAGGCGGGTGGGAATATCGGCATTTTGCCCGAATATCACAGGCTTTTTTGTTGCTATTTGCCCAATGGAGTGCTATAATACTTATTAATCAGTCTGAAAAAACTTCAAGGGGGAATTCTTTTGATCACATTACATCCCAACGGCATCTACCTTGTAGACGGTGTGCCCTGTGAAGAAGCACCGGTTCCGGCTTCCGAGGCCAGAAAAGCAACGATTGCCGCCGGAATTCTCGGCGCGCATAATACATCCGATGTACCCGGCAAGCTGAAAATCCGCTTTGATGCCATGCTGTCGCATGATATCACCTATGTCGGCATTATCCAGCAGGCCAGAGCCAGCGGCATGACCCGCTTCCCGATTCCCTACGCTCTGACCAACTGCCACAACAGCCTGTGTGCCGTGGGCGGCACCATCAACGAAGATGACCATGTATTCGGCCTGAGTGCCGCAAAGAAATACGGCGGCATCTATGTTCCCGCCAATCAGTCGGTCATTCATTCTTATGGCCGCGAGGCGCTTGCAAAATGCGGCGCAATGATCCTCGGCTCGGACTCCCACACCCGCTACGGTGCGCTCGGTACCATGGCCGTCGGCGAAGGCGGCCCGGAGCTTGCAAAGCAGCTTCTGGAGCACACCTGGGATATCTCCGATCCCGAAGTGGTGCTGGTTTATCTCACCGGCTGCCCCAAGAAGGGCATTGGCCCCCACGATGTGGCGCTGGCACTGGTGAAGGCCACCTTTGAAAACGGCTTTGTCAACAACCGTGTTCTGGAATTTGTCGGCCCCGGCGTAGCAAATCTTCCCATTGACTTCCGCAATGGCATTGACGTCATGACCACCGAGACCACCTGCCTGTCCTCCATCTGGCAGACCGACGATATCACCCGCGGCTTCTATGCCGCGCACGGCAGAGAAGCGGATTATGCACCCCTCCAGCCCGGCAAGGTTGCATGGTATGACCGCATGGTACATATCGCCCTTGACGAGATCGAAAGCATGATCGCCCTGCCCTTCCATCCCTCCAATGTCTATACCATCCATGAATTCACCGAAAATGCTGCCGAGATCCTGAGCAAGGTCGAGGCCGAAGCCCGCAAGCGCTATCCCAAGGCGGATGTGCAGCTTCTCAATAAGATCCGTGAAGACGGCGTCTATGCCGATCAGGGCGTGATCGCAGGCTGCGCAGGCGGCATGTTTGATAACATTGACGAGGCTGCCCAGATTCTCGATAGCGGCAGCGTGGGCGATGGCTATTTCAGCCTCTCCGTATATCCCACCTCTGTGCCGGTCAGTCTGGAGCTGACCCGCATCGGCGTGACTGAGCGCCTGCTTCTGTCCGGCGCGGTTATCAAGCCCAGCTTCTGCGGCCCCTGCTTCGGCGCAGGCGACGTGCCCTCCAATAACGGTCTGTCCATCCGCCATACCACCCGCAATTTCCCCAACCGCGAAGGCTCCAAGCCCGCCGAGGGGCAGTTCGCCGGTGTCTGCCTCATGGATGCCCGCTCCATTGCGGCAACCGCAAAGAACAAGGGCAGAATTACGGCTGCCACCGATGTAGACTACGAACCGGTGAGCCATCCCTATCATTTCGACAAAACCGTATACGAAAACCGTATCTATCAGGGCTTTGGTCATCCCCAGCCGGAGACCGAGCTGGTCATGGGTCCCAACATCACCGATTGGCCGCAGATGTATGCCCTGAGCGAAAATCTTCTGGTGAAGCTGGCTGCTGTCATCCATGACCCCGTCACCACCACCGACGAGCTGATCCCCTCCGGCGAAACCTCCTCCTACCGCTCCAACCCCCTGCGTCTGGCAGAGTTCACCCTCTCCCGCCGCGTGCCCGGTTATGTCGCGGCAGCAAAGGAGATTGCAAAGGAAGAGGCCGACAGGAGAGCAGAACAGCCCTCTGAAAAGCTCCGCGCCCTTCTCTCCCGCGTGGGCAATGCAGAAGAGCTTCTCCCCGCGACCCAGTTCGGCTCCTGCGTCTTTGCCAGAAGACCCGGCGACGGCTCCGCCCGCGAGCAGGCCGCTTCCTGCCAGAAGGTGCTCGGCGGCTTTGCCAACATCTGCTATGAGTTCGCCACCAAGCGCTACCGCAGCAACTGCATCAACTGGGGTATCGTCCCCTTCACGCTTGATGCCGAAACTCCCTTCGACTATCAGCCGGGCGACTGCATTTTCGTTCCCGGTATTCGCGCCGCCATTGGCGCAGGACAGGAAGACATGACCGCTTATGTCCTGAAGGCCGATGGCAGCACCGATGAAATCCCCGTCCATGTTGCCGGACTCACCCCCGAGGAGCGGCAGATCATTCTGGACGGCTGCCTGATGAATTATTACCGCAGCAATCGCTGAGAAAGGGCTTAACCATGGAAAAAATCAAAATGACGACGCCGATCGTGGAGATGGACGGCGATGAAATGACCCGTGTCCTCTGGCAAATGATCAAGGACGAGCTGATTCTTCCCTTCGTGGAGCTGAACAGCGAATACTATGACCTCGGCCTGCTCAACCGTAACGACACGCAGGATCAGGTCACGGTGGATGCCGCACTGGCAACCAGAAAATACGGCGTTGCCGTCAAGTGTGCGACCATCACCCCCAACCGCCAGCGCATGGAAGAATATCCCCAGCTCACCCAGATGTGGAAAAGCCCCAACGGCACCATCCGCTCCATTCTCGATGGCACGGTCTTCCGCGCTCCCATCGTGCTGCCCTTCATCCATCCCGTGGTACGCACCTGGAAAGCGCCCATCACCATTGCCCGCCATGCCTATGGCGACGTGTATAAGGCCGTAGATATGGCGACCGACGAGCCCGGCGAATGCGTTATGACCTTCACCGGCGCATCCGGCGCACAGAAGACCATCTCCGTCCAGAAGGTGGACGGCCCCGCCATCTGGCAGGGTGCGCACAACAAGGCGGGCAGCATCCGCTCCTTCGCCAAGGCCTGCTTCCAGTACGCCATTGACACCAAGCAGGATCTCTGGTTCTCCACCAAGGACACCATCGCCAAGGTGTACGATGGCGAATTCAAGAAGATTTTTGAAGAAGAATTTGAAAACTACAAGGCAAAGTTTGAGGAGCTGGGAATCACCTATTTCTACACCCTCATTGATGATGCCGTGGCACGCGTGATCCGCTCCGAGGGCGGCTTCATCTGGGCCTGCAAGAACTATGACGGCGATGTGATGAGCGACATGGTCTCCACCGCTTTCGGCAGTCTTGCCATGATGACCAGCGTGCTGGTCTCTCCCGACGGCACCACCGAGTACGAGGCCGCACACGGCACCGTTACCAAGCACTACTACAAGCACCTCAAGGGCGAAGCTACCTCCACCAATCCCATGGCTACCATCTTTGCCTGGTCCGGTGCCCTGCGTAAGCGCGGCCAGCTGGACGGCCTTACCGATCTGGCTGCCTTTGCCGACAAGCTGGAGCAGGCCTGCTTCGACACCCTGAACGATGGTACCATGACCAAGGATCTGGTAGGTTTGGTGGACGAGGGCACTGCCGTGACCGCCGTCACCAGCGCCGACTTTATCGCCGCCATCCGTTCCCATCTGGAAAAAGCTCTGTAAGGAGGCATTGACTATGGAACTGATTACCACCGGCTATGCCGGAACCATGGAATCTAACGACATTATGATTACCGTGGAGCCGTCCGATCAGGACGGTGTACAGGTAGAGCTGACCAGCAGCGTCTACCAGCAGTTTGGAAAACAGATCATTGCTGTTATCCGCGAAACAGTAGCC
>JAZQOW010000057.1:0-18090 GCA_045628065.1 Faecousia sp. | reverse complement strand
CGTTATCAGGCAACTTCAATTACTCAATTGATTATTTCTTGGGTTTCTTTGACCGCTTCGCTTGTATTTTTTTTATGGCGAATTGTCGAGCGTATTATTCTTTCAAAGGATGGACGGTCCTCGGTCCTGAATAAATAGATTAGGACAGGGGACGGTTCTCCGTCCTGAGTAAATTGGTTCGGAAATCATTTGATTTGTTGAGTAAACCAACGTTAATCTTTGCAAAAAAGTTGAGGACAGAGAACCGTCCCCTGTCCTGCTGCTTTTAGTATAATGGCAGTTATTGGTTCAGATGGTGCAGCATTGCCCGCAGCAATCATCCTCGAAGAAGAGGCAATTGCTAAAGTGGCGGAGGTATTTGCATCTGCAGCATAAAAAGGAGAACATATGACTTCAGAACACTTTTGTGAACTCTCGGCGCTTTGTTCCTTGGTTGGTTTTACAAGGAAAGGGACAGCTTTCTTTCGTGTCATGGACGGCGGCGTATTGGAGGTTATAAAGTATACAAATCGAACTACTCCATGGAAGAGTGAAGAAGTCTTCTTCGGATTGTTTTCGCTTTATGGCGAAATCGATCCGCAATGGCTGACCTCCGGCGGCTGCATCCCACGTTATAATGCACTCTATCTGAAACTGCCACGCTGGAAGATGGAAATGCCATATCATTCGGCATCGGTCAAAACTCCGGCGCTGTATAGAGGTGTCTTCTATTTTGAGTATGATCGGGATTGTATGCTGCATCAACTCATCCCATTCCTGAATTCAATCAATTCTCAGCAGAAGATGATTGACGGTTTGGAATGGGCGGATTATGTGGATAGCAAATGGAAACCCAAAGAAAAATCGGATGCTCTAATGTGGACAGATGCGCTTCGGTTTAGCCCGTTTTTATTTACCGGTCAGCGGGACAATGCCGCAAGGGTCATGAAATCCATTCTTGCAACCTATTCCGCACAGGACGCTGAAAGGCCGAGTTATAAAGAATTACAGAAAAAATACAATCTTGCTGTCCGTGGAACACAGAAGCAGGTTGAAGAATATCTCAACCAGAACTATCTATATAATCAGAAAATGATAAAAATGAGACTATCAGGTCTAAAAGACACAACAACAAAGAGAGAGAACGGTTAAAAGAAGGACAGGGGACAAGGACAGGGGACGGTTTCCACGACCCAAAGTAGAAAAAAGGCAACAAAAACCTAAGCCTAGTCAAAAACTGCACTAAAAAAGACATTATTTTGAGGAAACGGCGACAAGTTATCACGTCTCTATGCTCGCCAACGCACTCATGGTGCAAAAAAAGGGCGTGGTAGGACAGGGGACGGTTCTCTGTCTTGGCGCCGAAGGACAGGGGACGGTTCTCTGTCTTGACGCCGCAGGAATGACAAGTAGGACAGGGGACGGTTCTCCGTCCTGAGTAAATTGGTTCGGAAATCTTTTGATTTGTTGAGTAAACCAACGTTAATCTTTGCAAAGAAGTTGAGGACAGAGAACCGTCCCCTGTCCTATAGAGATGCATTAGACAGCCTTATGGAGCTTGGTGGTGTTTACAAATGAGAAAAAGAAAAATACTATTTTGGTTACGTTGGATTCTTTTGTGCGTATTGCTTCTAATGTGGTTGCTTTTCGGACTTTCAAAGCATTGGCTGGCTACTTGTCAGGAGAGCGGAGTAACAAGACAATATGAAAGTGATTTTCTGCCAGAATACGCCTCCAATCATACACTTACATTTTTAGATCGCAAAGGGCATCCATATATGCTTAATAACAGGAGCACAGTTTTTCGATATTATTTGGGAATTCCAATCCCAATTGGGAAAGCAAGGATTGCCGTGCCGATGGATGATGGTGTTGCCTGTTTATTTGATGGAAATGTGTCCATCCTGCAAGGTCTCCAAAGAAACGAGCTTGAGGGTAATTATGAGGAAATATGCTGGGATGGCAGCAGTCTGATTCTCTATGATGATACTACCAATGCTGTTTATTCTTATCAAAGTGGAAAAATAGAGCAGCTTTTTTCGTTTCCAAACGAGAATCCTAAATTGATCACCCCCTGCTCTCTCCTTGCATCAAAAAAATGGATTGTATTTTCAGAAGGCTCGGGGGCAGGTTCAGTAATCAGAATTATGAATCGGGCAACACAGGAATGCATGACCTATAATGATCTTGATATCCACGACAACATTCTAAGGATGTTCCTGTGCCACGATTCTCTGATTTTTGTGGGCGGTTTTCAGAAGGAAGAAACTTTAATTATTTTTGATCTGAACACCGGCACTAGACAGACAAATGAGATTTGGTCAGATTATTGTGATGAATCGCTTGTTAACGCGTCCGCTGTCTATGATGAACAAAAAATGATGCTGTATCTCTCTTCAAACATGGCACCGCTCCCATTCACAATGGAGAAATCTGCATCCAAAACCATTACTGTGGATATAAGGAGTAATACAGTTAACGTCTTGAATCGGCGATATTATTCTGCTCTTTTTCAAAAGAATGGAAAACTATACGGTATTCAAAACGGTTTGGTTATAAAAGTAGCATGACAGACGAACTATTATAGGACAGAGACAGTTCTCTGTCTTGCGGTGGGTGACTCCCTGTTTTTGTTGAAATAGTTTTGATATTCTTGATTACCGAACAATTATGCGCTGTTTTGTATCGAAAAAATTTCAAGATAGAGAACCGTCCCTCCCTGTTCTGGGAACCGCCCCGCCTTTTTATCTTTTTATAAAATTTGTAAGGATGGCATTTATTATGTTAAACGCAGATATTAGTGTAGAGATCATAAAGTGCGGTGATACCATTATCGGGTATTGTTTCGATTGCACAAAATCAACAGAACGCTTATATGCGCTGCTTTCTCTCCTGAAAGAAAATCAAATCAGTGTTTTTTCTCTTACAGATGGCACGGAAAGTGTCAAGGTTAAGAAAGGAACATTATTATTTGATATAAAAACGCTTTTCTTAGGAGATAACGAGCTTGAAGTGCTGCTGAAATTGCTTTCTGATGTTATTCAGGAAAAAGCATTTATCGGTTATCATTATGACTTTGAATGTGAAACACAAAACGGCAAGATTGATATTACTTTTATGTTAAAATGAGTGTGACAAGAGGTGGTTTTCGTGTCCCCTTATCTACCTCCTCAGTGAGAGAAAGAAAATCGCCGCATAATTGCGTAATGAAATAAAAGATGCAGTCTCAAAGTCATTTCGAGGCTGCATCTTTTTGCGGTTATATACCTTTTTGCTTTCCACTTTTCGGCTGACCGGGGAGATCGCGCCCCAGCTGCCGCGCCGCTGGCGGTCAAGTTCGCGGCGGGTGCGTTTGGACATTTTTTCGTAGGGTACAAATTTTTCCATACGTCCTCCTTATAATATACCGGTGAGGAAAATTTCCAGACCGATGGCGATGAGAATGATGCCGCCGAGAATCGAGGCCTTTCCCGCCAGCTTTGTGCCGATGCGCTTGCCCAATTCCAGACCGACCATACAGATGAGGAAGGTAACTGCGCCGATGATCAGGGACTCTGCCAGCGCTGCCTGCCAGGAATATTCGGCAATGGTGAAGCCCACGGACAGCGCATCAATGGAGGTGGCAATGCCCTGCACCATCAGGCCCCAGAAGGTGAGCGCTGCTGCCGAGGCCTCGCCCTCTTTATTCTGAATGCCCTCCCGGAGCATGTTGCCGCCGATCCAGCAAAGGAGCGCGAGTGCGATCCAGGGGATATAGCGCTGGAATGCGGTGAAGGCTTCGGCAATGGCGTGCACACACACCCAGCCCAGCAGGGGCATGGCGGTCTGGTAGATGCCGAAGGTGAGCGCTATGCCGATGGCGCGGGAGCGCTTCATATCAGGCTCATTCAGCCCGTTTGCCAGAGAAACTGAGAAGGCATCCATGGCAAGTCCGACACCGAAAAGGATGCTGTTAAAGAAGAAAATCAGGTTCCATTCCATGGCTTGCACCTCCGATATGCCCTAAACTATAGCATACGGACGCTTCTTTTGCAAGCACCCTTTTTCCGCGAAAAAAGGGGGTGCCAAACATGGAAATGTGTGGTAAACTATGATCAGGAGAAAAGGAGGCGGCTTATATGAAATGGAAAAGATGTCTGGCGCTGCTGCTTTGCACTGCGATCTTGCTGAGTATGCCCGCTTTTGCAGCGCGGGATACGGTACTGCTGACCCGTGCACCGTTGCAAGTCCCGGCTCCCGTGAGCGGGGAGGCGCTGGGTGCGCCTTATTTTGATGCGGATGCAGCGTTTCGCGTGGTGTCCTATCAGTGGTATTGCGGAAAAAGCCCGGTTTCTGAGGGCAGCACGGTGGAAAATGGCGATTACACGCTTACCGTTACTGTCCGCATTAAGGATGCCGGTGCAAATCATGTAGATAAAACCTCGTACATCAGCACCGACGGCCTTTGCACCGCGCGCAATTGCACGGTCGATACCGATGCGGGCGCAATTACCGGCAGCTTCCGCGTGCCGGTATACACGGCCTGCCCTGCGAATATCACCCTTCCGGAGATTCAGCCGGAGGCAGGGATCGCCGATACCCTCTATGAGACACTTGTTACAGCCGGGGAGAAAAAGCCCGAAACCATGACCCTTCTGATTTATGAGGGAGAGCGTTATATTGGTACGGGCATTAAAACGGCAGAGGATTTCTTCATCTTCTCCGATGCCGATGCCGCTTTTGCGCCGGAGCACAGCTATACGGTGCTCGGCACGGCGATTTATGGGGAGGAATACTTCCATAAAGAGGCTATCGCGGTTTCCGATCCGCAAAATGGCGAAACGACCCTTCTGGGCGGCGCCGGTTCCTTTGGCTTCCGCTGGGCGTTCACCTGCCCGGCAAAGGAAGTGCCTGTAAAGGAATTTGACGATGTGGAGGCTTCCCAATGGTACTATGAGGGCGTCCGGTACTGCGTGGGCAGAGGGCTTATGAACGGCATGAGCGAAACGCGCTTTATCCCCGGGCAGCCCTGCACCAGAGCCATGCTCGTATCCATCCTCTACCGTCTGGAGAGGGCAGGCAAAATGCCCTACAGTCCCATTTTCACCGATGTGCCCGCTAACACATGGTATACCGATGGCGTCCTCTGGGCACAGCAGAACGGGCTTGTCAATGGCTACGGCAATGGCCGCTTCGGCCCCACCGAGCTTCTTACGAGAGAACAGTTTGCCACAATTATGCTGCGCTATGTTGCCCTCAAGGGCGGTCAGACCACCGGCCGGGCATCGCTTACTTCCTTCCCGGATGCTGCAAAGGTGAGCAATTATGCGAAGGATGCCATGGGCTGGGCGGTTGCCGAGGGGCTCATCAACGGCAAGGCCTCCGGTCCTGTCAGCTATCTCCAGCCGCAGGGCAGCGCGACCCGCGCAGAATGCGCGACCATTCTTATGCGCCTTTGCAAGCGCTTTGATTACTGATTTTGGAGGGTGAATATGCAAAAGCTTCTGCGTAGTCTGCAATCGACCCTTGCCATTGACAGCTCCCATCCGGAGGGCGCGGTGGATTGCCTCCACCATGTTCTGTCCATGGCACAGGAGATGGGCTTCCGGGTACACAATATGGATGATATGGTCGGCTGGGCGGAATATGGCGAAGGGAAGGAGCTGGTCATCGTTCTGGGGCATTTGGATGTGGTCGCCCCCGGCTCCGGCTGGACAAAGCCCCCCTTCGGCGGCACCATCGAGAATGACCGCCTGTACGGGCGGGGCACGACCGATGATAAAGGCCCCATCCTCTCTGCGCTCTTTGCCCTGAACGATATTAAGGAAGAGGGAATTGCCCTCTCCCGCCGGGTGCGCATCCTGTTCGGCACCCGGGAGGAGACCGGCTGTGAGGATATGAAATATTATGTAAACAACGGAGGAGAGCTTCCCCTATGGGGGTTCACGCCCGATGGCGAATATCCCCTGATCCATGGGGAGAAGGGACTGCTGATTGAGGAATATTCCATTCCCTTCACGCCCGGTACGCTGGTTTCTATTCATGGCGGTCAGGCTGCCAATATGGTGCCGGACTATGCCTGCGCTGAGTTGTCCGATGGCACGAAGCTGGAGACCTTCGGCAAAGCCGCACACGGCGCAGAGCCGTGGGAGGGCGTCAACGCCATCGGCCTGCTGCTTGAAAAGCTGGCAGAACTGCCTTTGGAAGGGCAGCTTGCAGGCGCACTTTCCTTCCTCCGGGAGCGCATCGGCATGCAGACCCGGGGAGAAGCGCTGGGCATTGCCATGGAGGATGCTGCTTCCGGCCCCCTGAGCTTCAATCTGGGTATGCTCCACACCGATGGGCAGACCCTGCGCGTTACGGTCAATTACCGCTATCCTGTCACCAGAAGCTATGAGGACTGCGCCCCGCAGGTGAAGCGGGCCTTTGAAGCGGCTGGCTTTGTAAGAACAGCCGAAGCCCATGATGAAAAGCTCTATATCCCGCAGGATGAGCCTTTGATTCAGCGCCTTCTGGGAATCTATAATGCCCATACCGGCGAAAACGCCAGCCCCATCTGCATCGGCGGCGGCACGTATGCCAAGTCCATGCCCAATATCGTCGCCTTCGGCCCGATCTTCCCGGGGGACGAGGTCACAGAGCACAAGCCGGATGAATATATCACGCTTGAAAATCTGTCACGCAACCGCGCCATCTACCGCGACGCCATTGTGTCGCTGGCTTCGGATTAGCACCCCAAAGGCTCCCCTTGGAAGGCAATGTCATCAATTTATGGGCTGCCCTGTTACTAAATAGACTTCAAATGCTTTCGTAGGGGCGAACTGCGTTCGCCCGCTCCGGCTTGCAGCTATATGAAATGTCGGTTGAATCGGATAGCGGGCGAACACAGTTCGCCCCTACGGGGCTGGGCGCCATCAAATTAACAGTGGCATATACGAAATGCCCCTCCCCTACGGCATCGCATAACACAGACATTGGCTTTCTTTTGCAATGTCAGCCTTAACTTGCTGACATTGCCTCAAGGGGGAGTCTTTGAACGTTTGACAGGAGGAATTCCATGAACATTCACGGCTTGCAAAAGCTGACCCTTTTGGATTATCCGGGCAAGGTGGCCTGCACTGTTTTTCTGGGCGGCTGCAATTTCCGCTGTCCCTACTGCCACAACGCGGAGCTTCTGGACGGTACAGCCCCGGTGGAGATGGACGATAGCGAGCTTCTGGCATTTCTGAAAAAGCGGCAGGGACTGCTTGACGGTGTGTGCATCACCGGCGGCGAGCCGATCCTGCGCCCCGAGCTGCCGGAGCTGCTTTGCCGGATCCGCGCACTAGGGTTTCAGGTGAAGCTCGATACCAACGGCAGCGACCCGGAGAGACTTTCCGATATCCTCTCCCGCGGGCTTGTCGATTATGTGGCGATGGATATTAAGAACAGCCCGGAGCGCTATGGCCTGACGATCGGCATTCCTGATTTTGATGTGAGGCCGATTCAGGAGAGTGTGCGCCTTCTCATGGAGGGGAAAACAGAATTTGAGTTCCGCACCACGGTGCTGCATTTTTTCCATGATGATGAAGCCATCCGCGCCATCGGGCAGTGGATCGCGGGAGCGCCCCGCTATTTTCTCCAGAGCTTTGTGGATCGAGAGACCGTCCCCACTGCCGGACTTTGCCCCCCGGCACCTCAGGTGATAGAACACTGGCTGGAAATCGTGCGCAGCTTTGTGCCCAATGCACAAATCCGCGGACAATAGCGGATTTTAATATGTTTCCTCATACCCTGTCGGCTTCTGTCCGACAGGGTATACCCATATATAGTGATGGGATAAAATAATTATCACTATATGTTGACATCTGTCGGGCGGTATGCTATATTATGGGGGCGTTAAACATTTGACGGCTTTTTGCGCCGATATGAGATAAAGTATTACGAAAAACAGGAGATTTATGATATGTATCAGGTAACGAAACGCGACGGCTCCGTAGCCAGCTTCTCCATCAGTAAGATCAGTGCTGCCATCACCAAGGCCTTTGAGGCAGAGGAGAAGCAGTATCATCCCACTGTAATTGATCTGCTCGCTCTGCGCGTCACCGCAGACTTTGAGGAGAAGGTCAAAGACGGCTTTATCGCCGTGGAAGATATTCAGGACAGCGTAGAAAAGGTCCTCTCCGAGGCAGGCTATGCCGATGTCGCCAAGGCTTATATCCTCTACCGTAAGCAGAGAGAAAAGGTTCGCAACATCAACTCCACGCTGCTCAACTACCGCGACATTGTGGACAACTATCTGAAGATCAACGACTGGCGCGTCAAGGAGAATTCCACCGTCACCTATTCCGTCGGCGGCCTGATTCTCTCCAACTCCGGCGCCATCACCGCCAACTACTGGCTCTCTGAGGTCTATGACCGCGAGATCGCCGAGGCACACCGTAATGCGGAGATCCATCTGCACGACCTGTCCATGCTGACCGGCTACTGCGCAGGCTGGAGCCTCAAGCAGCTCATTCAGGAGGGCCTGGGCGGCGTGACCGGCAAGATCACCTCTTCTCCCGCCAGCCACCTCTCCACCCTGTGCAACCAGATGGTCAACTTCCTTGGCATCATGCAGAATGAATGGGCAGGCGCACAGGCCTTCTCTTCTTTCGATACCTATCTTGCACCCTTTGTCAAGGTGGATAACCTGAGCCAGAAGGAAGTCAAGCAGTGCGTGCAGTCCTTCGTCTACGGTGTGAACACCCCCTCCCGCTGGGGCACGCAGGCACCGTTCTCCAATATCACGCTCGACTGGACCGTACCCCGCGACCTTGCCAACCTCCCTGCGATCGTAGGCGGCAAGGAGCGCGATTTCACCTATGGCGACTGCCAAAAGGAAATGGACATGGTCAACAAGGCCTTCATCGAAATCATGATCGAGGGCGACGCCAACGGACGCGGCTTCCAGTATCCCATCCCCACCTACTCCATCACCCGCGATTTCGACTGGAGCGAAACCGAGAACAACAAGCTCCTGTTTGAGATGACCGCAAAATACGGCACCCCCTATTTCTCCAACTATATCAATTCCGATATGGAGCCGAGCGATGTGCGCTCCATGTGCTGCCGCCTGCGTCTGGACCTTCGTGAGCTGCGCAAAAAGTCCGGCGGCTTCTTCGGAAGCGGCGAATCCACCGGCAGCGTGGGCGTTGTCACCATCAATCTGCCCCGGATCGCCTACCTTGCCTCCGATGAGCAGGATTTCTACCGCCGCCTTGATCACCTGATGGATATTTCTGCCCGCTCCCTGAAGACCAAGCGCACCGTCATTACCACCCTGCTTGATGCAGGTCTCTATCCCTACACCAAGCGCTATCTCGGCACCTTTGCTAACCACTTCTCCACCATCGGCCTCATCGGCATGAATGAAGTCGGCCTGAATGCCAAGTGGCTCCGCGCCGACCTGACCGACAAGGCAACCCAGAAGTTTGCTGTTGAAGTTCTCGACCATATGCGCGAGCGCCTCAGCGATTATCAGGAGAAGTACGGCGACCTCTATAACCTTGAAGCCACTCCCGCCGAGTCCACCACCTATCGCTTTGCCAAGCACGACAAGGCACAGTTCCCCGATATCATCACCGCCAACGAGAACGGCACGCCCTACTACACCAACTCCTCCCATCTGCCCGTTGGCTACACCGAGGATATCTTCTCTGCACTCGATGTGCAGGATGACCTCCAGACCCGCTACACCTCCGGCACCGTGTTCCACGCCTTCCTTGGCGAAAAGCTGCCCGACTGGAAGGCCGCAGCCAATCTGGTGCGCAAGATCGCGGAAAACTATCGCCTGCCCTATTACACCATGTCCCCCACCTATTCTGTCTGCCGTGAGCATGGTTATCTCACCGGAGAGCAGTATGTCTGCCCGCACTGCGGCCAGAAGACCGAGGTCTATAGCCGCATCACCGGCTACTATCGCCCGGTACAGAACTGGAACGACGGCAAATCTCAGGAATTCAAGGATCGCAAGGTCTATGATATCAGCTGCTCCCACCTCACCCGCGCCGGTGCTGCCGGAAGCAATGTCACGGTGGAAACTGAGCCTGTCGAGGTAAGCGGTGAGCTTCTCCTGTTCGCCAGCCGCACCTGCCCCAACTGCGCACAGGCAGAGCGCCTGCTGAATAACGCCGGCATCGCCTACCGCAAGCTCCTTGCCGAGGAGCAGCCCGAACTGACCGTCCGCTACGGCGTCCGTCAGGCCCCCACGCTGGTCATTGACGACCCGCAGAACCCCGTCAAGCTCGTCGGCCTTGGCGCAGTAAGAAAGTATATCACCGACCACGCCAAGAGCGTTGGCTGATCCACAATAGAATCGATTCAAATCCCCCCGTCACAGGTAAGTGACCGGGGGATTTTCTGCGTCTGCCCATAAAAAATCCCCTCCCCGGTTTTCGGGGAGGGGAAAGATAAATTTGGATTATGCCTTCTGAGGCTGGAGCTTCTTGATGACGATCAGCGTAGCGATGATCAGGACGAAGCCGATGGGGAAGCAGATCCAGAAGTTGGGAACCAGACCGGCGATAACGAAGCAGATGAAGGAGACGGCGGCTACCGTGAGGGCATAGGGCAGCTGGGTGGCAACGTGATCCACGTGGTTGCACTGTGCACCGGCAGAGGCCATGATGGTGGTATCGGAGATGGGGGAGCAGTGGTCGCCGCAGACAGCACCGGCGAGGCAGGCGGAAACGCCTACGAACAGCAGGGGGCTGGTCTCGGGGAAGATGTTGGTGACGATGGGAATGAGAATGCCGAAGGTGCCCCAGGAGGTGCCGGTTGCGAAGGACAGGCAGCAGGCGACCAGGAAGATGATGGCGGGCAGGAGGGCATACAGGCCGTTTGCAGCGGAATCCATCAGATTTGCAACATAGTACTTGGCGCCCAGCAGAGAGGTCATGTTCTTCAGGCTGGTGGCGAGGGTCAGGATCAGGATGGCGGGAACCATGGCGATGAAGCCCTGCGGTACGCACTTCATGGCGTCATCGAAGGTCAGGACGCCGCGGGCGAGCATGTAGATCACAATGATGACCAGGGAGATGATGGCGCCCCAGGGAAGGCCGATGTAGGCATCGGTGTTGCCGAAGGCGGCGATAAAGTCGCCTGCGCAGTCGGTGCCGCCCCAGGCATCAACGCCGAAGTAGCCGCCGACATAGATCAGGCCGATGAAGCAGGCAACGATCAGAACCAGAACGGGGAAGATCAGGTCGATCACGCGGCCGCGGTCGGTGAGGGGAGTTTCGTCGTTCTTGGCAATGTTTTCGGTGTTGCCGACGACGTCGCCCTTCAGAGCCTTGAATTCGAAGTCTGCCATCTTGCCGTAGTCAAAGCCCATGATGGAAATGGTGATAATGAATACGAAGGTGAGCAGAGAATAGAAGTTGAAGGGAATGGCGCGCACAAACAGCTGCAGGCCGGAGTAGGTTTCGCTCTCTACGCAGCCGGAGACGGCAGCGGCCCAGGAGGAGATGGGAGCGATCATGCACACGGGAGCGGCGGTCGCATCAATGAGGTAAGCCAGCTTGACGCGGGAAATCTTCGCCTCATCGGTAAGGGGACGCATGACGGAGCCAACGGTCAGGCAGTTGAAGTAGTCATCGATGAAGATGAGCACGCCGAGAGCGAAGGTGGCGAGGGAAGCGCCTACCTTGGTCTTGACATTCTTGGAGGCCCAGCGGCCGAAGGCCTGAGAGCCGCCTGCGCGGTTGACCAGCGCAACAATGATGCCAAGGATGACCAGGAAGGCGAAGATGCCGGCGGTGTCGGAGATGGCGGTAACCAGACCGTCATTGACGACATTGTTCAGCGTTCCGACAACGGAGAAGTTGCTGTTCATCAGAGCGCCGAGGATGACGCCGATAAACAGAGAGGAATAAACCTCTTTGGTAATCAGAGCAAGGGCGATAGCGATGATGGGGGGAACCAGAGCCCAGAAGGTGCTGTACATATTGCTGACACCCTCCTCGGTGCTGGCACCGGCGGTGGAAATGGCACCGACGATGAGAACCGCGATAATGACAACGGCTGCAATCAGTGCCAGAAGGGACTTACGCTTCATTTCTGTTTCACTCCTAATAAAAATTGAGTCATGATAGCTTCATGACTCAACACCTTCAGGAGATGAACCATGATAGCGCTCCACTTTCGTGACAGTCTGGAGAATCTTATTCGCCAGCCCGGCGAGGCCGCTTCAGGCACCGCGGCAACACCTCGGCGAAATTCCCTTTCGGCGCCCGGC
Organism: Faecousia sp.; assembly: GCA_045628065.1. Classification (GTDB taxonomy): domain Bacteria; phylum Bacillota; class Clostridia; order Oscillospirales; family Oscillospiraceae; genus SVMC01. The sequence goes on along the minus strand of JAZQOW010000057.1, from coordinate 5,876 downwards.
TGCCAGACCGTCGGACGGCGCTTACTGATGAATTTCGCACCTCTATCATAACTTGTATCTTTATTATAGTAAGAAAGACCGGTTTGTCAACCATAATTACGCATTTTTTTGCAGAATTCTGTCATCGCAAAGGGGAAAACGCAGAACCCCGGAGAGCGTCGGCGCATAAGCTGGAAACGGGAGGGATGATGAATGAATGGCTATTATTTTACCTTTCGTTCCGTCACGAGAGCGCAGCAGGCGCAGGCGCTTTTGAATCGGAAGGGGATCTCGGCGGTGCTCCAGCGAACGCCCGGTTTTCTGGCGGTGCAGGGCTGCGGCTATTGCCTGCGGGTGGGGGAGGCCTCCGCCTCTATGGCGGGTGTGCTTCTGCGCCAGAGCGGCGTGGAGCGGTGCTATCTGCGCACGCGCAGCGGCTTTGAGGAGGTAGACTGTGATTTACTTTGACGCATCAGCGACCACATTTCAGAAGCCTCCGGCGGTTCGGAGGGCGGTACTGCATGCCATGGAGTGCTGCGCAAGCCCGGGCCGGGGCGGTTATTCCCGCGCGGCGATGGCAGATGAGCTGCTCTTCCGCACCCGTCAGGCGGCGGCAGCGCTGTTCGACTGCCAGCCAGAGCAGGTGGTTTTTACAATGAATGCGACCCACGGCCTGAATGTGGCCATCAAAAGTCTGGCAGGGTCGGGTGACCGGGTGGTGATTTCCGGCTTTGAGCATAATGCGGTGCTGCGGCCGCTCCATGCGCTTGGCGCCGAGCTTGTCATCGCCGGGCGGCAGCTTTTTGACCGCGAGGCGGTGCTTTCCGCCTTTGAGCGCGCCGTTACGCCCGATACGGCGGCAGTGGTCTGCACCCATGTATCCAATGTGTTCGGCTTCATTCTGCCCATTGAGGAGATCGCGGCGCTGTGCGCCGCCCGGCATGTGCCGCTGATCGTAGATGCTTCCCAGTCTGCCGGAACGATTCCGCTGTCGCTTTCTGAGCTGGGGGCAGCCTTTATTGCCATGCCGGGGCATAAGGGGCTCTATGGGCCGCCGGGTACGGGGCTTCTGCTGTGCGCCCAGCCGGGGCAGCCGCTTCTGGAGGGCGGCACCGGTACAGCCTCCATGGAGCGCACGATGCCGGAGGAGCTTCCTGAGCGGCTGGAGGCGGGCACTGCGAATGTATGGGGCATTGCGGGGCTTCTGGCGGGTCTGCATTTTGTGCAGGACTCGGGGGAGGAGGAAATCCTTGCCCATGAGCAGAGCCTGCGCTGCCGTCTGACGAACCGGCTCGAGGGAATGGACGCGGTGCAGCTCTATACCGGCGCGGCGCAGACCGGGGTTCTATCGCTCCGCCTGCGGGATGTGGACAGTGAAGATGCGGCGCGGATGCTTGGCTGCCGGGGCATCGCGGTGCGTGCGGGTCTGCACTGTGCGCCGCTGGCGCATGAGAGCGCGGGAACGCTCCCGGGCGGTACGCTGCGCGTCAGCTTCAGTGCGTTCAATTCTCCCCGGGAGGTGGATTGTTTTGCCCGCGAATTGGGCAGAATCATCAGACTTTAGACGCTGGGGACAAAAAATGTGGATTACTACTTGCTATTATGCCGGGTTTGGACTATAATATGTTATAAGTATAAGTATATCTATGCCCTTTTTTGGGCTGTCATATCACAGGGAGAATCCGGAATGAGAGCATTGCTTACGACACTGCGGGAATATGCCATGTTGATTCCTACACCGGGGATCATGGATATTGTGGATATTCTGCTGGTTGCCTATTTATTCTACCGAATCTTTATCCTAATTCGCCATACGCCTGCTGCCAGGATCGCCAGAAGCATTCTGCTGATCCTGCTGGCATCCTGGCTTACCAAGCTGCTGAAAATGCACGCGCTGAACTATGTTCTGACCTTTGTGCTGGAGTTAGGTGCTTTTGCGCTGATCATCATTTTCCAGCCGGAGCTTCGCCGTGCGCTGGAGCGGATCGGCGCCAAGAGCCTTTCGTTGATCTTCTCCGGGTTTGAGCAGACCGGGGAGTCTGACTATGTGATCGACCAGACGGTAAAGGCCTGCGAGGAGATGTCGGAAAAGCGGATCGGCGCGCTGATCTGCTTTGAGCGTACCACCTCTCTGGAGCATTATCAGGCCAGCGGCACGGTGATCGATGCGAGGGTTTCTCAGATGCTGCTGTGCAACATCTTTTTCCCCAAGGCGGCGCTGCATGACGGCGCACTGCTCATCAGCGGGGATCGTGCCATTGCTGCGGGCTGCGTGCTGCCGCTGACGGAAAGCAACCGCGTGAGCGCAGAGCTTGGCACCCGCCATCGCGCAGGCCTCGGCATGAGTGAGGCCACCGATGCGGTGGTCGTGATCGTATCCGAGGAGACAGGCACCATTTCTGTGGCGATGGGCGGTATGCTCAAGCGCCATCTGACCCCGGAAACGCTGCAAAAGCTCCTTGAGCAGGAGCTTCAGCCGCATGACAGCGGCGCGCCGCAGGGGATCGTGGGAAAATTGCGTCAGCTCGTGACAGTGGGGAGGAAGCAAAATGAAAAAGAATAAGCTTCCCATTGTATTTCTGGCGCTGGCCTGCGCCGTGATGATCTGGCTTTATGATGTCACCGTGGTCAACCCCAATGATACGACCACCTTTTCCGGCATTACCGTGCATCTGGAGCACGAGGAAGAGCTGCGGGCCAACGGCCTGATGGTTACCGAGGGCGATACCCTTTCCGTCACCCTGAAAATCAGCGGCCGCCGCTCGGAGCTGAAAAAGCTCACCCGAAGCAACATTCAGGTCAGCGCTGACCTGAGTGAGGTCAGCAAAGAGGGCACCCATGAGCTGCCGTATACCGTCTCCTTTCCCGCCAACGTGACCCCCGGCGACCTGATGATCGAGAGCCGCATGCCTGCCTCTGTGACGGTGGCGGTCGAGCGATTCCTCAGCCGCCCGGTGGAGGTTCGCCCCGTCTTTATCGGTGAGAGCACAGAGGATGATTCTCTGATCATTGACAGCGATGCGATGACGGTTTCTTCAACGGAGCTGTCCGTAACCGGCCCGTCTGCCATTCTGGAAACCATTGACTATGCGCGGGTCGTGATTGATAAGACCAATATCACCGAAACCACGACGTTGGAGCTGGACTATGAGCTGCTGGATGTGGAGGGAGAGACCATCCCGAAGGACGAGCTGGTCATTGACTGTGACAAGGTATCGGTGACCATTCCCGTGCTCAAGTATAAAGAGGTTCCGCTGGCGCTCAAGCCCATACCCGGCGGCGGCGCAACGGAAAAGAATATCACCTATTCCCTCCAGCCTGCGACGATCAAGATTTCCGGCGATGTTGCCAGTGTGGACAGCATCGAGCAGATCGAATTGGGTACGCTGGACTTTGCCAAGGTCATCGAGTCCGGAACCCGGGTATATCCCATCCTCATGCCTGACAATATTAATAATGTATCCGGCATTACCGAGGTGGAGGCCTCCGTCACCATTACAGGTCTGGAGATCACCACCCTGACGATCCCTGTTTCGGAAATTGAGCTGGTCAACATTCCCGAGGGACTCAAGGCAGAGGCTGTCGGCGAGAACATCCAGCTGACCCTGCGCGGTACGCCTGCGGCGCTTCAGAACCTGACGCCGGAGGAGCTTCATGTAAGCGCAGACCTTGCCGCGTTCCGTGCCGGTACCTTTGTGGTCTCCGTTACCGTAGTCCCGTCTGAGGGCTTGCAGGTAGGCGCTACCGGCTCGTCCAACAGCCTGACCGTCACCCTGTCCTGATCGCTGTCAAAGGAGTATTAGCATGGAGCAGTGTGTTCAGGTCGCAAAAGTATATGATAACGGCACCGCCGAGGTTTTTATCCGGCGGGAGAGCGCATGCAGCGGCGATTGCCACAAGTGCAGCGGCTGCGGCGCGGCAAAGCAAACCGTCACGGTTCTGGCCCGCAATGCCATCGGCGCAAAGGCCGGGGATCGGGTCGTGGTATCCTCCGATGATAAGCAGCTGTTTTCTGCCATGCTGGTGGTGTATATCCTGCCGCTGGCGCTGCTTCTGGCGGGCTATTTCGCGGGGCTGTGGCTGAGAATCACGCCGGGCTTCACGGCGCTGGGCGGCTTTGCGCTGGGCGTGGTGCTGATCCTTCTCTATCACCGCTATGTTGTGAAGAGGCGCCCGGTGGAGTTTTTGATCACCGCTTATTCGGAGGACTAAAATGTTTGGCTATATCCGCCCGCGACAGGATGAACTGAAGGTGCGCGAGGATGCGTACTACCGCGCTGCCTACTGCGGCCTGTGCCGCTGCCTTGGCAAGCGCTATGGGCTGCATGCCCGGTTCCTTGTCAATTATGATATGACCTTCCTCTACCTCCTTCTGGCAGGACAGGAGGCGCAGGAGACGTGTTCTCCCCATTTTTGCCCTGCCAATCCGCTGAAAAAGAAGCCGTGCGTCCCTATTACCCCGGCGATGGAATACTGCGCAGATGTGTGTGTCATCCTGTGCGCCCTGTCCCTGGAGGACAAGCGCGCAGATTCTCGCGGGCTGAAGTCCCTGCTTCCTGCGGGCGCGGAAGGCCTTTTGCACCGCGCATACAAAGCGGCCTGTCAAAGGCAGGGTGCGTTTGCACAGGAGGCCGGCAGACAGCTTGCGCTTCTGCGCAGGCTGGAGCAGGATAAATGCGCGAGCATGGATCAGGCGGCGGATGCGTTCGCGGCGCTGATCGCCTGCTGCGCTGAGGGGATGCAGCCGGAGAATGTTCGCCCGGCGCGGCAGCTTCTTTACCATGTGGGACGCTTTATCTACCTGACCGATGCACTCGATGACCTGCCGAAGGATGTGCGTGCGGGCAGCTATAACCCCCTTCTGTACCGCTTTCCCTGCACCGGCGGCGAACTTGCCAAGGAGGATCGCGCCTATGTGTGCCGCTCCATCTGCGATTCTGCCGCCATGGCGCACAGTGCGCTTGCCCTGTGCAGCCTCAAAAGCAATACAGAAATTCTGGAAAACATTGTTTCCCTTGGAATGCCCGCTGTGCTGTGCGCGGTAGGAAAGGGAACCTTTCAGGCAAAACATAAGATGAAAGACAAAGGTGCACTATGAACGATCCTTATTCCGTCCTTGGCGTTTCTCCCTCTGCCTCCGATGACGAGGTGAAAAAGGCCTACCGCGATCTGGCCAGAAAATACCATCCCGATAACTATCAGGATAATCCGCTGGCCGATCTTGCACAGGAAAAGATGAAGGCCATCAACGAGGCCTACGACACCATCACCCGCTCCCGCGCAGGGGGCAGCAGCAGCGCCCAAGCGGGCAGCGGCTATTCCGGCTATCAGAATTCCGGCTACAGCAATTATCGCGCCTCCTCCAATCCGACCTATGCCCAGATTCGGCAGGCGGTCAATTCCGGCGACCTGAACCGGGCAGAGCAGCTTTTGAACTCTGTGACCAACCGGGATGCGGAGTGGTATTTCCTCTCCGGCGCGGTGGCCTACCGCAAGGGCTGGCTGGATGAAGCGCAGCGCTGCTATCAGACGGCCTGCTCCATGGACCCCACCAATGCCGAGTATCAGCAGGCCCTGCAGCTCATGCGCTTCGGCGGCAACAATATGTACCGCCAGTCCGGCTTCCGGGGCAATGACTGCGATGGCTGCGATATCTGCACGGCGCTCATGTGCCTGAATTGTCTTTGCGGGCGATAAAGGATGAAAAACGTCAATCGGCTGACAAAGGCCGCGCTTCTGTCCGCCCTGTCTGCCATCTGCCTGATTGCCGGCGGCTGGCTCCCAAGAGGTGCGCTGGCGCTTGCGGCGGGCTCCTATCTCTATGTGAAAACGCGCACCGAGGAGCTCGGCGCCGCCATGGAAAAGGTTCTCGAAAGCGCCGACCCTTTCTCGGACGC
>JAZQOW010000056.1:0-11837 GCA_045628065.1 Faecousia sp. | reverse complement strand
TCTGCTTCGGTATGCGTAACTTCAATAATTTCAGAAATAGAATCCTTTTCTGCGGTACATAAAAATCGTGCCGGAGCACTTACTCCGACACGATCTGATTCTATTTCATTTTATCTCTACCCCAACTATTGACATAGAGCCAAAATTTCGGCAGATTTATGAAATTCTCATAAATCTGCCGAAACGGTTTATTCATATAGTATCGAATCAATAAGGGAGAATAGGCATATCGCCGTCATCAAAGCCTTTTTCGACCTTTTGGATTTGGATGTAGTACTGGTAGCTGTCATTGACCGTGACGAGAACGCGGTCGCCCGCTTTTTTGCCCCAGAGGGCTTTGCCGACGGGGGAAACCTTGGTGATGCGTCCGGCAAGGGCATCCTGACGCATAGAGGTGACGAGCTGAACCTCTTCGGTTTCGTCATCCTCTTCAATATAAATCGTGACCTTGTCAAACAGGCCGATGCCTTCGCCCTCGGCTTCGCCATCCACGACCTTGGCGGTTTTGATCATGCGCTCAAGATAGCGGATGCGGCTTTCATTGCGGTTTTTCTCGCGCTTGGCAACCTTGTATTCGTCATTTTCGCTGAGGTCGCCGAATTCTCTGGCGGTAACAACATCCTGAATCAACTGCGGCCGAAGCTCAATGCGCCGGTAGTTGATCTCCGCCTCCATTTTCTCAATGTCAACTTTTGTCAGTTCATCGTACATAATTACATCTCCTTTAGACGGTCAAAAATTCCCCTAAAAGACAATTCCTTCAACTTAACAGTGGCACTTACGGAATGCATCGCCGTAGGGGAGGGGATTGCCCATCGCGTCATGCTTCCCCTCATTGCTTAATTGCAAACGTATATTTCACAGTCTTTCTATGGCGCATGAATATCAAAGCGTCGATGCGTCAAAAGAATTTTTTTGGCTTTGAAATAGCCTATATCATTGCTGTGGATAGCAATTTTTTTCCCATCGTAAAAGGTAAGCCAAATGGTATCGGGGGATAGGGCTGTGGAATAGCCGGATACGTTTTTCAACTGCGCATAGACATATTTGCGCCGATAGAACATCGTCACAATTTCGATTTCTTTTTGGGAAAAGCAGATTTTCCAAATCAAATCATACGCCACAGGAATCGCTGTTACAAAAAGAGTAAAACAAAATGCCGGTGCCATGCCCAGACCAAGCGCAACAGAATCCAGAAAGCAGACGAGCAGTCCGCAAAGCTGCATGACGGCAAGAAAGATATAGCATATCCGCCCCCCTTTGGCTTTGCGCACAACAGTCAAAACAGAATTTTCTTTTCTTTTTCGCATGAGCTTTGATATTCTCCTGTTCGGATTATTATTTAGGGTGGGTGTTCTATTGGTTGATATTCGCAGTTTCCTTTATCTTCTGCTTTGATTTTTTGCGCTGGAGATACATTTTTCTCCGGTCGTATATTTTTTTTGCTCTTTTTCGGCGTCTTTCCTGGGATTTTTTGGTTTCTTTTCGGTACCTCGTCAGGAACAGGATCAGTAAGGACACAAGAACGCAGCCTAGCAGGAGCCGATTTATGACTTTTGCGGATTCGCGGAAGGAATTCCGCAGTGCTTCTTCCGAAAGCAGAACCTGACCGCCGCTCGACAGGGAAAAAAGCGTGTGGGTGCCACCGAAGGTTTCGGCCTTTGCGTATGTGACATCGCAGAGGGTTCCCTCTACCGCAGAAAGCGCTTCCTTAGTCAGGCCGCATTCGACATAATTGCCGGAGATACATCTGACCGTCAAGCCGTCATCAAAATCAAAATATCCGATGTCATAGCTTCCGCCGCGAGTAGAATACGTTATTACCCGGAATTGTCTGCATATCCCCTGATAATGCTCCAGCCCCCATATTTTCTCCGCCGCCAGAGGGCCTGCGCCCATTTTGAAAGTCAGAAGGCAAAAGACAAGAGGCATAAGCGTAAAGATGAGGATCGTTTCGATTTTTTCCTTTGCTGACCATTTTCTTCTCATTTTATTACTCCATGAAGAACAATGTCTTCAATCTAACCACCGCAGCTATCCGTGCAGACGGCCAAAGGCTCCACCTGAAAGGGGGAGCTGGCAGCAAAGCCGACTGAGGGGGTTGACTACCGGCTGACATATTTCAAACAATGCCTAATCATATTGCCGAAATAATACATCATAATATAATTTCATCAAACTTTCAGCGTATAAATCCCCTCAGTCGCCTGCGGCGACAGCTCCTCTTATAAATAAGGGGAGCCTTCTGAAAACACCAAAAACCGACCGAAAGGCCGGTTTTTGGGATCATTTTTATTTTGCATACTCCACGACTTTGGTTTCGCGGATGACATTGACCTTGATCTGGCCGGGGTATTCCAGCTCGTCCTCGATCTTCTTGGCGATTTCGCGCACCAGAAGGATCATGGCATCCTCGGAGACCTCCTCGGGCTTGACCATGATGCGAACCTCGCGGCCGGCCTGAATGGCATAAGCCTTTTCTACGCCGGGATAGGAGCCAGTGAGCTCTTCGAGCTTCTCCAGACGGCGGATGTAGTTCTCCACATTCTCTCTGCGTGCGCCGGGACGGGCAGCGGAGATGGCGTCGGCGGCCTGAACCAGGCAAGCGATAACGGTCTGGGCTTCCACATCGCCGTGGTGTGCCTCGATGGCATGGATGACAGCGGGATTTTCCTTGTATTTTCTGGCAAGCTCCACGCCCAGCTGGACATGGCTGCCTTCCATTTCGTGGTCAACGGATTTGCCCAGGTCATGAAGCAGACCGGCTCTCTTGGCAAGGGCAACATCCTCGCCCAGCTCGGAAGCCAGCAGACCGGAAATGTGTGCGACCTCGATGGAGTGGTTGAGCACATTCTGGCCGTAGGAGGTACGGAACTTCTGACGGCCAAGGAGCTTGATCAGCTCCGGATGCAGGTTGTGGATGCCGGTCTCGAAGGTGGCGCGCTCGCCCTCCTGCTTGATCACATGATCCACTTCGCGGCGAGCCTTCTCGACCATATCCTCGATGCGGGTAGGATGGATGCGGCCGTCGGCAATGAGCTTTTCCAGAGCCAGACGGGCAATTTCGCGGCGAACCGGGTCGAAGCTGGACACGGTGATGGCCTCGGGGGTGTCATCAATGATGAGATCAACGCCGGTGATGGTTTCCAGCGTGCGGATATTGCGGCCCTCGCGGCCGATAATGCGGCCCTTCATCTCGTCATTGGGCAGGGGCACCACCGATACCGTTGCCTCAGCCGCGTGGTCGGCGGCGCAGCGCTGGATCGCAATGGAGATGACTTCGCGTGCATACTGGTCGGCTTCTTCCTTATACTGGGCTTCGATTTCCTTGATCTTCATAGCGGCCGCATGGCGAACCTCGGATTCCACGTTCTTGAGCAGATAAGCCTTAGCCTCCTCCTGAGAGAGGCCGGAAATCTTTTCGAGAACTTCGAGCTCGCTGTTCTTGATGCGGGCGACTTCTTCCTGGGCGGCTGCGATGGCCTGCTGACGCTTGCGCAGGTCATCTTCCTTGCGCTCGAAAGCGTCCATTTTCTTATCCAGGGATTCTTCCTTCTGCTGCAAACGGCGCTCCTGCTTCTGGAGGTCGCTGCGGCGCTCTTTAATTTCCTTTTCGTTTTCTGTGCGAGATTTATGGATTTCTTCCTTGGCTTCCACAAGCATTTCACGCTTCTTGTTTTCGCCGGACTTGATGGCTTCATTGATAATACGGCGCGCCTCATTTTCGGCACCGCCAATTTCGCGCTCAGCAACCTTCTTGCGGTATGCAACACCAACAAAGAAGAAGACGATCGCGCCAATAAAAAATGCTGCAAAAAGCAACAGATAATGATACCATTCCATAACTCCAACACACCTCCTTTTTCAATCATTTGGGTATGCTGAGATAAAGCAAATGCAATCCCCACGATTCCCCTCATTCGCGGGGGCACAAACTAATCTAAGCTATATTGTAACTTTATTCATGAATTATGTCAAGTAAGATTGCACGAAAATCACAGATAAAATTTGTCAATTTACACAGCGCCGCCGAGAACTGCCGTTGACAAGCGCATATTTGCATGATATCATTTAATAGTGGAAAGATGAAAGTGGAAAGTGGAAAGTTATGAATAGTGTCTTAGAGCAAAAAAGTTTCCAGTTTGCAATTCGAATTGTGAATATGTGTAAGCATCTTTGTGATGCGAAAAACGAATACACACTTTCCAAACAGCTTTTACGCTCAGGAACCAGTATCGGTGCCAATCTGGCAGAAGCACAGCAGGCACAAAGCAAAGCGGATTTTATATCCAAGATCAGCATTGCGCTGAAAGAAACAACAGAAACAAAATACTGGATTCGACTTTTGTTTGCAACTGATCATCTTTCCGAACAGGAGTTTCAGTCCATTCTGTCCGATTGTGTAGAGCTTGAGAAAATGCTTGTATCCAGCGTAAAAACCGCCAAAAGAACATAACTTTCCACTTTCCACTTTACACTTTCAACTTAAAATTGCGGGTATGGTGGAATTGGTAGACTCGGTGGATTTAGGTTCCACTGCCAAAAGCGTGCAGGTTCGAGTCCTGTTACCCGCACCAAAAAGGAGCACCCCTTTGGGGTGCTCCTTTTTGGTGCGGCAGGACTCGAACGATCCAAATGCAGCTGTCCGGTGGACAGCTGCTCCACCGGTTCAAAAACCGGTGGACACCATAATTTTTGCCAAAGGCAAAAATGCAAATCGAGTCCTGTTACCCGCACCAAAACAGAGCGCCCCTCTGGGGCAATGGCATTAAGTTAAGGTTTTTCAATGGCAGTCAGTCCCTGTAGGGGCGAGCATTGCTCGCCCGCCATCCGATTCAATCGGCCTTTCAAATGGATGCAAGACGGCACTTAACAGAGGCATTTACGGAATGCATCGCCGTAGGGGCGAACTGTGTTCACCCGTTCTGTATTATAACAATCAAATGTACGACGTCGTTTTCGGGCGAACGCAGTTCGCTCCTACGGATATAAACTCTGATTTGTCCATAGCTTTATCGAGCATCGGATTCTTACAGCAGCTGATTCTCGTTAATCAGCAGCTTAAAATGAAGCCCCAGCTTCTCAGCGGCTTTGCGGCACAGGATCATGCGGCCCATAAAGATTTCAAAGTATTCCATCACGCTGCCGAAGTGGGTATCGACCTGAAGCTTCAGCTTAATAATGGTATGTGCCTCATTGATTTTCAGCTCGGACTTGGTGACCGAGTAGTTGACGCGGTCGTGAATATCGAAGCTGGTCAGCTCGGTATTGCGCACGCGGTTGCGGCGCACGTCCGATTTATCCGCCAGAATCAGGGCGGCAGCCACCGGGCTGACCGGGACACCGGTACCCTCATCATGATTGCCGATGGCGGCAACAATGACGGCTGTTTCTTCGGGCGGGAAACCCAGATGATCCAGAATGCGGAATGCCATCATGGCACCGCTCTGGCTGTGATCCACACGGTTGATCAGGTTGCCGATATCGTGCAGGTATCCGGCAATTTTTCCAAGCTCGACGGTTCTATCGTCATAGCCGAGCGTGCTTAAAATATACCCGGTCTTTTCAGCAACCGCGGTCACATGGGCATAGCTGTGCTCCGTAAAACCAAGCGCCGCAAGCGTTTCATCCGCCGCACGGACATAGGTCTTCACAGCAGAATTGTTCTTAATTTCCTCATATGTCATATGATATTACTCCTTATAGATCATCTCAATTACAGTATTATTATAGCACATTTTCTCCGAACTTCAAAGGGAATTTAGCCCCGTGACAGGCAGTTGACAAACAGATACACATTGGATTATGATAAACAAAAAGAAAGGAGAAAACGCCATGATTCGTGAGCTGATGTACATTGAACTGAAATCCGGCTATTCGGATAACGGCCCGGCGTGGATCGGGTATGTGAAAACCTCCAGAACAAAGAACACGATCTATTTCAATGACCATGCCTTTCAAAAGTGCAACGGCGGCAATGCGAACTACTATGATATCGAATCCGACGAGGAATACTGGATTTCCGGCGTCAAGAAGTACGAAAGCAACCGCCATTGGGCAGGCCATGGGAAAATTCAGATCGACCGGCGTGCGGTAGAGGATTTCCTCCAATATATCGGGGAGGAGCAGCTTCCGAAGTCTCTCTTTGAGGTCGTAGATATTGAGGACAGATTCCCGGTGGAAAGAGTTCATGCGCTTCTCAATCAGAGGGAGGAATAGAACACGAAATCACAGAGTTTTAATGCAGAGCTGCCCCTCTATGCGCCTACGCCGCTGGTGCGGCTCGATGCGATGGCAAAGCGGCTGGGGCTGCGGGCTGTATATGTGAAGGATGAAGCCAGACGCTTTGGACTTAATTCGTTCAAGGGTCTTGGCGGGCTGCATGCTGTCACCTACATTATTAAAAAGGAACTGGGGCTGGATGCGGTTTCCTTTGAAGAGCTGATGAAGCCGCCCTATCGGGAAAAAGTGCAGAAGCTGGTCTTTGTCACCGCAACGGACGGAAACCACGGCAAGGGGATTTCGTGGGCATGCGGTCTGCTTGGCTGCCGGGCGCATATTTATATGCCCGCAGGCTCCAGTGAATTGCGGGCGCAGGCCATCCGGGATGTGAATCCGAAGGCGGAGGTCACGATCACGGCGCTGGGCTATGACGATGCAGTGCGCTATGCGGCCAATCTTGCGGAGAAAAACGGCTGGCATCTGGTGCAGGATACGGCATGGGAGGGCTATGAGGAGGTTCCCGCCCGGATCATCGAAGGCTATACCACCATGGCGCGGGAGGCCTGCGAGGAAATGGAGCGGCAGGGCGTGCTGCCGACCCATGTATTTTTGCAGGCCGGTGTCGGTTCCATGGCGGGCGGCGTGACCCGGTATCTGCTGGAGCGCTATGGGGGCAAATGCCCTGCGATTGGGATCGTTGAGCCGGAAAACATGGCCTGTATTTATGAATCCGCAATGCAGAATGACGGGCAGCCCCATGCGCTCGAAAATCCACGCCCGACCATCATGGCGGGCTTAAGCTGCGGCGAGCCCTGCACCCTGACATGGCCGATCATCCGAGACCATGCCGACTGGTTTATCAAGTGCCCGGATGAAGTAACGGCGATCGGCATGCGCGCATTGGCTTTCCCTGAGGGCAAGGATCAGAAGGTGGTATCCGGCGAGAGCGGCGCGGTCACGGTGGGACTTTTGAATGTCGTGCCGCGAGAGCGCCTTCATCTGGATGAAAATTCCATCGTTCTGTGCTTCAGCACCGAGGGCGATACCGATCCCGAGAGCTACAAGAAAATCGTGGGGCAGAAAAATACCCCAAATGCTGACCTGTGGAGGAAATGCAATGTTCAGAGAAATCCGAAAAAAGAGAAACAAAATCAGTGATGAAGCTGCAAAATCTCTCCTGAAAAGCGAAAGACGCGGCATTCTGGCGGTCAATGGGGATAACGGCTATCCCTATGCCATCCCGGTGAATTATTTCTACGATGAAGAAAGCGAAACAATCTACTTCCATGGTGCCCGTGTGGGTCATAAGGTGGATGCCCTTCGGGTCTCCGACAAGGTCTGCTTCACGGTTTTCGGCAACGAGCGCATCGGCGAGCCCGCCTGGGCGCCGTTCATGCAGAGCGTTGTGGTCTTCGGAAGATGTCATCTGATGGAAGATCAGAATGCGGCCATCGCCCGCGTAAAGCAGTTTGCCATGAAGTATTACCCCGATGAGGCAGAGGCAGACGAGGTCATTGCCATGGAGGGCAGAGCCGTGCAGATGTTTGAAATCAAGATCGAGCACCTGAGCGGAAAAGAAGTACAGGAAAAATAAAACCGGAAACGGGGACGGCACAATCGGCAAAACGGAGGAATACAAATGATATCCCATGCGAGCCTTTTATTCTATATCAATGCAGCAGTCGAAGTGTCTGCAATTTTGTTCCTTATGATGATCCTGGCCTCCTGTGTTTTCAGGAGGCCCAGGAGTCAGAGAAAGAGAGCTTTCATTCCGCTTGTAATTGACCTGATTTTTCTGCTGCTCTGCAATATGACGACATGGATATTGGCCGGAATGTTTGTTTCCCCGACTAATCTGCCGGAGCTTTATATATTAGACCTTGCAATGAACATTTCTGACTTTTTCCTTTACTGTCTTGCAGGCGTGATATTCTTAAACTACATATGCACGCTTACCGGATGGCCGGAGAATTCGAAGAAAAGACTTTGGCTGATTCACTGCTTGACAGCATATTGCTTTGTCACTGCCGGAATTTATGCATCTTCTGTAAAATCGGGGTGGATATTCTATTTTCTTGAAGATGGATATGCATATTACACACCCGCTTATTGGATTCTTGTCGCATTTTCCATCCCGGCAGTTTACTTGTCGTTTATCTTAATTTTCAAAAAAAGAAAGCTGCTGAAAAAGAAGATGATTCCCCTTTTTGCCTATTTGATTTTTCCTATGCTGCTTGCAATTGTAGATCAACTGTTCAGCCTGTCCATCAGCTATGTATGTATGGCATTTATTGCTTTGAGTATTTATATTGGCGTAGATGTTGAGCAGGACCATGAATTGTTGGCGCGGGAGGCCGAAATAATCAGGCAAAAATCAGAGAACACAGAGATGAATGTGAAGCTGATGGTATCGCAGATTCAGCCGCACTTTCTGTATAACACGCTCGGTACAATTTATCACCTCTGCGGTAAGGATGTGCGCCTTGCGCAGGAAACGATCAAGAGCTTCACAAAATACCTGAGAACAAATATGGAGAGCCTTGAAAAAAACACCCTCGTTCCTTTCGAAAAGGAGCTTGCGCATGCAAAGACCTATCTCTCCATAGAGCTGCTCCGCTTTTCGGACGTGCTGAAAGTGGAATACAATATCGGCTGTACGGATTTTGAGCTTCCTGCACTCTCTCTTCAACCGATCGCGGAAAACGCTGTAAAGCACGGAATCCGCAGCAGAGTGGATGGCGGCACCGTTACGATTTCAGCAAAGCGTGAAAACGGGAAAATATACGTTTCTGTTCACGATGACGGCATGGGCTATGATCCGGAGCATCTGCCCGATGACGGACGGGTGCACGTAGGCATTGCAAATGTCCGCAAGCGCCTTGACTATATGTGCGGCGGAAAGTTAGAGATTGAAAGCAAAATCGGTGTCGGAACTACGGCAACGATTATTTTGGAGGATGCGAAAAATGAACCTGCTGCTGATTGATGACGAGCAGATGATGCTGGAAATGCTTTCGGATGCCGTTGCGGAAGTATTGCCGTCTGCCAACCGTTTCTGTTTTACCAAATCCAGCGAAGGACTTGACTGCGCAAAGGATACGCCCATCGACATTGCCTTCCTGGATATCAACCTGCGAGGCTTCAGCGGCTTGGATATTGCAAAGCAGCTCATGGAGCTTTATCCGAAGGTCAACATTATTTTCTGCACCGGCTATGAGGAATATGCTGTGGATGCATTCAAAATGTATGCCAGCGCTTTCCTGCAAAAGCCCATTTGGGCAGAGAATATTCAGGAGGCGGTAGAACATCTGCGTTTCCCCGTGGAGCAGCCGAAGCGCCTCCGTTTTCGATGCTTCGGGAATTTTGAAGCATACTGTGACGGAAAGCCTATCATTTTTGAACGCAAACGCACATTGGAGCTGCTTGCCTATCTTGTGGACAGAAACGGTGTGGAGTGCTCTGCGCAGGAGATCATGGCAGCGCTTTTTGAGGATGACGAGAAACGCCGCTATTACAACTATCTGCGTAACGACCTGATAAAACGCTTTGAGGAATTGCAGCTGTCCGACTGCCTGCTGATGAACCGAAACGGCATCGGCATCGTGCGGGAGAAGGCAGACTGTGACTATTTTGATTATCTTGACAGGAAAATAAAGAAGCCACCTATGGAGTATATGACGCAGTTCAGCTTTGCGGAGGGAACACTGGGCGGGCTGCTCAATTAAATATCCAAATATTTTGGGGAATTCCGAGAAAAATTTTCATTTTTCTCGGGATTCCTTTTTTTGTTCCTATTTTGTTCCTGTCGGCTGAGTATAATTGAAAACTGCAAAAGCCCAAATGCGCCCGAAAGGGGGAAAATCGATGCGTGTTGCTGTAATGGAGAACACGGAACAAAATCTCCGAAGTATAAAAAGCTGTCTGCATCTGCTTTTGCCAAGCGGTATTGTCAAAGGCTTTACGGACGGAAATGCGGCAAAGAGCTGGTGCGAAACGCACAGCGGCGAAGTAGATCTGTTTATTGGCAACTGGTGGGGCTCGGAAGAAAAAACCAACGGTCCCGAAGGCGCCAATATCATTTCTATCGTCAAATGGAAAAGGCAGCCGAAGGTTATTCTTTGCGGTGACGAGGAAATGTTTCGTGTTTGGTCAAAAAAATGCGGCGCAGACGGATTCCTTCTCCGACCGATCACGGTGGAAAATCTCCGTGATGTTTTAGAGGAGGTGGATGTTTAGCGGTTATATGAAACGCAGCTCTGACTATTTGGAAAAGGCGGAAACGGCAAACAACCGTCAATATGCCATCTTCCACAGACTTTTCAAATCAAAAAAATCTTAAAAAATAATTCAAAGGAGGCAAAACAAAAATGAAAAAAGTATTATCCCTGATCCTTGCAGCCGTTATGCTGCTTGGCTGCATGAGCATCACCGCTTTTGCGGAGGATAGCGAAGGACTTATGTACGAACTGAATGAAGCCGGTGATGCCTATACCCTCGTCTTTGGTCAATATTGCACCGTTGCTGATCTGGTCATCCCCGCTACGTATAACGGCAAGCCCGTGACCGCCGTCGGAGAAATGGCGTTTCTCTATAACGAAAACCTTAGAAGCGTATATATGCCCAGTGTGACATTCCTCGACTGTGAGGCATTTAGCCACTGCCCCAACCTTACAAGCGTAAATATGCCCAGTGCGATAAACATCGACCAAGCTGCGTTTGCCGAGTGCGTCAACCTAAAAAGCGTATATATGCCCAGTGCGACATCCATCCCATATGTTACATTTCTCAACTGCAATGCGCTTGAAACTATTGTAGTCTCTGATGCATTGTCCTATGTCGATTCGCTTTCGGGTCTGCAAAATGTAACCGCAACCGTGACCTGCCTGTGTACTAGTAACGTTGAAGCAATTAAGGCTGTGTTTGCAGAAGCACATAATGCTAATATCACATATATCCAGTCTGATGACCACAACTATGTTGACGGTGTATGCACGGTCTGCGGTGCATCTGTCCCCGAAGAAGATGATTTCCTCACCTCCTTCATCCTGAACAAGGACTACAACGACAAGTACAACGCAGATACCAAGGTCACCAAGGTAAGCGAAACTCTTACCTACACCATCGCTCCCCTGACTGCAAATGCCCCCGCCTTTGCAAACGGCGGCGTTGTTACGATGAACGTTGTAGACGGTGTCGGCGCTGTTGAGGTTGCGCTTCCCGCCGTGGACAAAGCGGGTGAATTCTGGTACACCATCAAGGAAAGTGAAGGCAGCACCGCCGGTGTTACCTACGATGAAAGCACCTACTATCTGCACCTTGTCACCAGCGTTAAGGATGGCGAATACGGTGTTCTTTCCGCTGCGATCCATACCACCGCTCCCACTGATGACGGCAAATACTTAGACGATGACAAGATCACGACCGTTACCAACACCTACGCCGAGGGCAAGCGGGCCGTTCCGCAGGACGCTCTGGTCAGCGGTGCACCCAATACCGAGGACACCTTCACCGAAACCGTAACCTTTACCTCCGATAAGACCGTCACCGGCAGCATCACCTACGGTGACCAGACCATCACCCCCGATATGTGGAAGAACGGCTCTGTCTCTGTTGAC
>JAZQOW010000055.1:0-83087 GCA_045628065.1 Faecousia sp. | reverse complement strand
GATCAAAGGCAAATTCCGCTCGAATGCGGTCACCTGTATGCAGCTGGGAGAGCTCCTCCTGTCGTGCATTGCACACAAAATACCACTGCGCCGAGGTAATGAGCCGCCCGAGCGCATTGCCGCCCCCCTCCGGTTCCGTCCGGCTCATAGCGTCCAGCTGGCTGGGTGAGAGAGAAAGAATGCTTTTGGCGCTGAGAATGCTTTCATAGCCATCGGTGCTGCTGGAGAAAAAGCCTGCACTCTCGGCAAAGGTCTGGGTAACGGCACCGGACAGCCGGGTACGCAGGGAAGCCATCTCCTCTTTGAGGGATTGTGTATTTTCCTGCATGGCTTTGCGTCCGTCATCATTCAGGAAGCGTCGGAGAAGCATGGTTTTCAGTTCCGTTCCATCGTCTGCGGCAGCGCGCAGATTTCCTCTGGCGTTGTGGGCATACAGGGTCAGCAGCTGCTGCTGTATAGCCTCATCCAGCGATCCGCTGCCCCGTGCTTCGGGCTGAATCTGCGAAACCGCATTGAGCTGCTCCAGCTCGCGGGTAATTTCATCAATGCGAAGCTGAGCTTCCTGGGCATCCTTATCAATAAAATTCGCAGCCAGCGCCTCTCCCTTGGCAACACGCGCACCCTCATCACACAGCAAAACATTGATGCCGCTCGGCGCAGGGAGCACCTTCTCATCACGCACAACAAAGCCGGTGGCCTGAAAACCGTCACCGACTTCGTAGGCGATCGCTGCCGCGGTGGTATACCGCTCCCCCACACGGGAAACAGCCGCACCGATTCCGTATGCAATCAGTGCCAGCAGCAGTGTCACAAATATGATCTTGGTAAGTGTTGCGCCCTGCTTCATGGCTTTTCCTCCCGCAGGGCACAGTGTGCTTAGCTCAGCTTCACCGGACTCGAGGGCATGATGGTGGAGATGGCGTGCTTGTAGATCATCTCCTGCTTGCCATCAGCCAGCACAAATACGGAAAAGCTGTCGCATCCGGTCACCACGCCTCGAATCTGAAAACCGTTGACCAGAAATACGGTCACCGGTATCCGTTCCAGCCGCAGCTGCCGAAGGAACTGGTCCTGCAATGTTTCTTCTCTTGCCATGGGTATTACCTCACTTTTCTATGTAGGAATACCCATATTTTACATATGAATTACGGAATAATGTGTCGTAATCCGTCGTTTCAAATATTTTTTTCCATCCTGCCGAAATACGGCCCTGACCCATGGTGATCCAATGCACGCTTCCTCAGCGGCCAAACTGGCGCTCCAGCTGACCTTTGGTCAGACGGATGCAAATGGGACGGCCATGCGGGCAGTATTTCAGATCCTCACGCTCCAGCACCTGACGGACAAGCGCCTGCCGCTCCGCAGGATCGGTGCGGTAGCCGGCCTTGATGGCGGCCTTGCAGGCAATGGTGTGAAGCAGCTCATCGCGCAGCGCTTCCGGCTCCAGCCTGCGCCCCTCCAGAAGGCACTGGGCGATCTGGGAAAGACTTGCCTGCGCTTCCTCGGGGTCAAGCTCCGGGGGAATTTCCCGCAGAAGCACACTGTCGCCGCCGAAGCCCTCTACCGTGTAGCCGCACGCAAGCAAAAGCGCCTGCTGCTCCAGAACGGCAGCAGCCTCCTCCCTTGTCAGCTGGCAGGAAATCGGGCTGAGCAGCGCCTGCGGTGAGATGGGTTTATTCTGTGCGCGGAGCTTATCAAACAGAATACGCTCATGGGCGGCGTGCTTATCAATGAGGTACAGCGCCTCCCCTTCCTCTACAAGGAAATAGGTGCGGAAGCACTCGCCGATGATGCGGTAGCTCTCTTTCTTCGGAAGCGGAAGTACCGTCTGCTCGGGTTCGGGAACAGGCTCCTGCACACTCTGCCTGACAGGCTCTTTCACCGGCTTTGGTTCAGGCCTGACCGGTGTCTGCCCGGGCAGCTGCACCGGCTCTCGGACAGGGAGCGATGCCGCCTGCTGAACAGCCTTCACAAGCTTGGGCGAAGCCTCGGTTTTCGGCGGTGTCATGACGGTGCGGAATTCCTCAGCACTCATTTTGCGGAAGAACGGCTCGTTTTTCCGGGATGCCTCCTGCGGCTTCGCCGTGACCGTCTGCGGCCGATCGGCGATGGTCTGCTGCCTGGGCAGCTTCGCATCTACCTTGCCGGAGAGCTTATTGAGCGCAGACAGCGCCCCATAGTATACACAGTCAAAGGCATCGCGCTCATTGAGGAATTTGATTTCAGTTTTCGCCGGGTGGATATTGACATCCACCAATGTCGGCGGCACACTGAGCGCAAGCACGCAGGCAGGAAAACGGCCGACCATGATCTGGTTTTTGTAGGCCTCCTCCAGTGCCGCACTGAGCACCTGCGAGCGGACATAGCGTCCGTTGACGAAGAAAATCTGATAATTTCGGTTGCCTCGTGAGGCTGTGGGTTTGGAAATGTAGCCGGAAACCCGGGTTTTCTCCCAGCTGGTGTCCATTTCCACCATATCCATGGCGGTCTGCCGTCCGAAAACGCTGTAAATCGCGCTGAACAGCTTGCCGTCGCCGGGGGTGGAAAGCTCCTCCTTTCCATCGCGGAGGAAGCGGACGCTGAGCTCAGGATGGGCAACCGCCTGCTTCTGCACGCAGGAGAAGACCGCAGAGCCTTCCACGCTGTCGCGCTTCATGAATTTCATGCGGGCGGGGGTATTATAGAACAGGTCGCGTACAATAATGGTCGTGCCCTCCGGGCAGCCCGCTTCGGTGCGGGAAAGGATTTTCCCGGCCTCCAGATGGAGACTGATACCGAGCGGTTCGTCCGCGGTTCTTGTAAGCAGATCAATTTTAGATACAGCCGAGATGGCAGCCAGCGCTTCACCGCGGAAGCCCAGCGTGCCGATAGCCTCCAGATCATCCTTGCAGCGAATCTTGCTCGTGGCATGGCGCAGGAAGGCAATTTCGGCATCCTCGGGGCTCATGCCGCAGCCGTCATCGGTCAGGCGGAGGAAGGTCATGCCGCCGTTTTGAATTTCAACGGTAATGTGCTTTGCACCGGCGTCGATGGCGTTTTCCAGAAGCTCCTTCACCACAGAAGCCGGACGCTCCACGACCTCACCGGCGGCGATCAGATCCGCCACATGGGGAGAGAGCTGATTGATTTTTCCCATAAATGTGCCTCCTATCAGGCTGTCAGGTTCGCAAGCATCGCAAAGGTATTTGCCAGCATATGCACACCGATATCCGCCCAGATGCTGCCGGAAAATTCCAGCGCCCAGGCAAGGCCGAAGCTGGCAGGCAGATATTCAAGGAAGCATACGCCGAGCGTTGCAATCGGGTAGCTGCCGATAAAGCCCAGCACATGCAGCAAAGAGAACAGGCAGATGGACACCGCATACGCCCAAAACCGGCTGCGGGGATAGATGGAGGAGAAGATCAGTCCTCGAAAGATCAGTTCCTCTGCAAGCGGTGCCAGCGCAATGGCAAAAATGAACATTTCCACCCGTCCGCTGTCCAGCAGCTCCACGATCTGGGCATCATTCACGTTTTCCATGCCGGGAATCAGATAATCGCTGAGGGAAGCCATGGCGGACGAGCCGAAGAAATAAATCGCCAGGCCGCCAAAAATTGCAATCAGAAACCGACCGGGGCTGGAAAACGCCTGCGCGGCAGATTCGTTCAGATATTTTCGGAAAATAAACCCCAGAATCAGAAAATTGAGGATGCCATAGATCAAATTCATCTGAACCTGATCATCGGCACTTAGGCCCGTATGTCCCATCATAATGTAAATGGCTGCAAGGATCACAGGCAGCAGAAAAATATAAAATGGGAGATAAATCCATCCTCCCAGCCGCTCGCCGTTAGAAGGGACGGGCAAAGACGGGCGATTGTTCATGGAGCGCCTCCTTTGGGCTTAGAGCTGCTGACGCAGCTCATAGAGGATATTCAGTGCTTCAATGGGCGTTACGGTCTCAATATTCAGTGCTTCCAGGCGCTGGCGGATGGCCTCCAGCTTGGGGTCGCCAAGGAAAATCTGATCCATATCCGCTGCCGGAGCAGCAGGCTTTTCAGAAACCCGTCCGGCTTCCAGCTCCTTGAGCAGCTGACGGCTGCGGGTAATGACCCGGTTGGGAAGCCCTGCCAGACGGGCTACCTCTACGCCGAAGGAGTCATCCGTTGCACCGGGGACGATTTTCCTGAGGAAAATCATCTCCCCGCCGCGCTTTTTCACGGCAATATTGTAGTTTTTCACATTGGGAAGCTGCTGCTCAATGCTGGCAAGCTCGTGGTAGTGGGTAGCAAACAGGGTTCTGGCACCCAGCTTTGCCGGATCGGCAACATGCTCCAGAACTGCCTGCGCAATGGCCATGCCGTCAAAGGTGGAGGTTCCGCGCCCGATTTCATCGAGAATCAGGAGGGAGCGCTGGGTCGCATGGCGCAGAATTTCTGCAACCTCCGCCATTTCCACCATAAAGGTGGACTGTCCGGAGGCCAGATCGTCAGAAGCACCGATGCGGGTAAAAATGCGGTCTGCAACGCCGATATGGGCAGACTTGGCAGGCACAAAGCTGCCGATCTGCGCCATCAGGGTGATGAGGGCGACCTGCCGCATATAGGTGGATTTGCCCGCCATATTGGGGCCGGTAATGATCGCCACCTGCGCGCCCATGGAGCCCAGCTGGGTATCATTGGGAACGAACAGCGCATTTTTCAGCACCTTCTCCACGACCGGATGGCGGCCCGCTTCGATATGAATCTCACTGCCGACATCCACCGTGGGGCGGCAGTAGTTCCCGGAAGCAGCAACCGTGGCAAGGCTCTGGATGCTGTCAAGCGCGGCAATGGCCTTGGCGGTACGCTGTGCTCTGGGCGCGGCCTTTGCAAGCTCCTCGCGGAGAGTGCAGTAGAGCGAATACTCCATCGCAGTAGCACGGTCAGAGGCCGTGAGGATGGTGTTTTCCAGTTCCTTCAATTCCTGCGTGATATAGCGCTCGCAGTTCACAAGCGTCTGCTTGCGGATGTAGCTGTCAGGCACAAGGTCGATCTGACCGCGGCTGACTTCGATATAGTAGCCGAACACCCGGTTATACCCGATTTTCAGGTTGCGGATGCCGGTTTTTTCTTTTTCTTTGGCTTCAATGCCGGAGAGCAGGTCTTTGCCGCCATGCATGACCTTTCGAAGCTCATCAAGCGCTTCATCATAGCCCTCGCGGAACATACCGCCCTCGCGCACGGTGAAGGGAGGCTCATCCACGATTGCCCGGTCAATGCGCTCCTTCAGATCCTCCATCGGGTCAAGAAGCTCCAGAACCGACTGAAGGATCTGACTATGGCAGACGGACAATTGCTGTCGAATAAAAGGAAGCGCACGCAAGCCCCCGGAGAAGGCGACAAAATCGCGGCAATTGGCATTGCCCGTGGCAATGCGCGCCATGATGCGCTCCAAATCGCTGACGGTGGAGAGCATCTGCGCCAGCTCCTGACGGGTAATGGCATCATCGAAAAGCTCCTGCACACCGTCAAGCCTTGCTTCAATGGCGCGGGGCTGCAATAAGGGCTGCTCCAGCCAGCTTCGCAGCATTCTTCCGCCCATGGCGGTTTTGGTTTTATCAAGCACCCACAGGAGACTGCCCCGCTTTTCCTGCCCGCGCATGGTTTGGGTCAGCTCCAGATTCCGCCGCGCCGTGAGATCAAGCTCCATATAGCGGTTTACCCGATAAAAATCGAGCTGCTGGATGTGGCAAAGGTCAGCCTTTTGCACCTGCTTTAAGGTAAGCAGCAATGCACCGGCGGCAATGACTGCCTGCGGCGCTTCGGCAAGGCCAAGCGCATCACTCGTCTTTCCGAACTGCGTCTGCAACGCCTCTGCGCATTGGGGCAACGCGCTCAGCTCAGGCGGCATCTCATCAATGCAGCAGGAAAGCCGCTCCGAAAGCGCCTCTTTGATGGCAAAGCGATCCATCAGATCCCCGCCAAGCAAAGCCTCCGCCGGAGAGAAACGCCCCAGCTCGGAGATAATCGCCTCATCATTGGCGGGCAAATCGGTCACTTGAAATGCACCGGTAGAGATATCGCAGAAGCAAATACCGCAGCGGTCCCCTTCGCTGTAAAGACTGGCAAAATAATTATTCCGCGCCTCATCGAGCATGGAGCTTTCGGTAAGGGAGCCGGGCGTGACCACACGGATGATCTCACGGCGCACCAGCCCCTTGGCCTGTGCCGGGTCCTCGGTCTGCTCGCAGATGGCGACCTTGTAGCCCTTGCCGATCAGGCGGGCAATATAGCCCTCGCTGGCATGGTAAGGAATCCCGCACATAGGAATGCGCTCCTCATCGCTGCCCTTATCCTTGCTTCTGTCCCGGGTGGTGAGGGCAAGATCCAGCTCCTTGGAGGCCAGACGCGCATCCTCGGCGAACATCTCATAGAAATCGCCCAGACGGAAAAAGAGAATGCAGTCCTGATGCTGTTCTTTTATTTCAAAATACTGCTGCATCATGGGGGTAAGCTCAGCCATGACAGATTCTCCTTTCCGGCATTATGCCAGCTGCCCGGTCAGGGACCAGGTGGTGCAGCCGGTAATGGTGACCATAACAAATGACCCCATCAGCGCATCCGCATCGCCGCTCAGGCGAACCAGCCGTCCGCCGTCGGTGCGTCCGGTGAGAAGCTCACCGTCGGTGCCGTCAACGAGGACACGAACGGTTTTGCCGATGTACTCCCGGTGCTTTTCCTCGCTGATGCGGTTTTGCAGCTCCAGAAGGCGGTCGAAGCGGCGGTTTTTCTCCGCTTTTTCGGTAGGATCCGGCATCTCAGCTGCGGGCGTGCCCTTTCGGGGGGAATAGATAAAGGTGAACAGCGCATCATAGCGCACCTGCTCACACAGAGAGAGGGTATCTTCAAATTCTTCCTCCGTTTCACCGGGGAAGCCTACGATAATATCAGAGGTAAAAACAATATCGGGCATCACCTTGCGGCCATAGGCAATCAGGCGCAGGTACTCTTCCCTGTTATAGTGCCGGTTCATAACCTTCAGAATACGGTCATTGCCCGACTGGACGGGAAGATGGAACTGGTGGGCGATATTGGGGTATTTCGCCATGGTATCAAAGAGCTTCAGGCTGGCATCCTTGGGATGGGAGGTCATAAAGCGCAGGGTAAACTCTCCGGGAATCTGCGCGATTTCCGCAAGCAGATCGGCAAAGTCCACGCCAATGCCCAGATCCTTTCCGTAGGAATTGACATTCTGCCCCAGAAGGGTGATGTCCCGGTATCCTGCCGCGATCAGACCGCGGCATTCCTCAATGACCGCCTCCGGTCTGCGGCTGCGCTCTCTGCCGCGCACATAGGGCACGATGCAGTAGGAGCAGAAATTGTTGCAGCCGTACATAATGGAGACCCAGGCCTTGACGCTGCCCTGCCGCTTCTGGGGAAGTCCTTCGGCAATCACGCCGGGGCAGTCCTCGGAAGCAAAGATGCGCTCTTTTTTATTGAGAACCCGCCACAGATATTCCGGCATCTGCCAGAGGTGGTGGGGGTTAAAGACGATATCCACATAGGGATAGCTTTTTTTCACGCGCTGCGCCACATGCTCCTGCCCGGCCATGCAGCCGCAGAGGATGATTTTCTGGCTGGGATGGCGGCGCTTGGTGTGGCTCAGCGCACCCAGATTGCCGAAAACACGCTGCTCTGCGTGCTCGCGGATGGCGCAGGTGTTGAAAATGACCACATCCGCTCCCTCCGGGCCATCGCTGATGCTATAGCCGCAGCGCTCCAGAAGGCCGCGCAGCTGCTCGGAGTCCGCTTCATTCTGCTGGCAGCCATAGGTCTCCACATAGGCAAGGGGAGCGATTCCCCGGCTTTGCCAAAGCTCACGGATGTTCTGACAATAGATGTCCTGGGTATGCAGTTGTTCCGGGGTAATATTCACAGTAGCGGTTTCCAAGTGCTGTTCCTCCTGAGGGAATATTCTTTCAATGTAATATCATATCATTTTTTACGATAAATTTCAAGAGTACGTCCCGGAAAAAGGGTATATCCCCGGTTAGAACCGCATAGGCTTGGAGGAGGTGATTTCATGACGATCCATGTTGTGGCAGCCGGACAGACGCTTTTCTCCATTGCCAACACCTACGGCATCGACATTGGACTGCTTGCCGGGTGGAACGGTCTGCGTCCGCCCTATGCACTGGCAGTGGGACAGAGCCTGCTGATTCTGGAGCCGACCGAGACGTATACTGTACAGCCGGGAGATACGCTGAGCCGTATTGCAAGACAGACCGGGCAGACGGTTTTGCAGCTTCTGCGGGGCAATCCCGCGCTGGGCGGCGTGGATCGCATCTATCCGGGGCAGGTGCTGGCAATCGCTTATCGCGAAGCGCCGCAGGGTGCCATAGCGGTCAACGGCTACGCCTATCCCTTTGTACGCCCGGAGATTCTGCGCGGGATCATGCCGTATACCTCCTATCTGACCCCTTTCACCTACGGCATCACAGCCGAAGGCGGTCTTGTGGAGCTGAGCGACAGTGCGCTCCTTGCCATCGCCGCGCAGTATGGGGTCTCACCGCTCATGCACCTGTCCACGCTGACGGAAAACGACACCTTCTCCACCCAGCGCGCAGAGCTGGTTCTATCCGACCCGGAAAAGCAGGCGCGGCTGATTGCAGATACCGTGCAAAACGTGACGGAAAAAGGCTATCGGGGTCTTGATCTCGATTTTGAATTTCTGGGCAGGGACAACGCCGCCCCCTATGCCGCCTTCGCCGGGAGAATGCGGCAGGCCATGAATGCGCTGGGTTACCCCCTGATTACCGCGCTGGCACCGAAAACCTCCGATAATCAGCCGGGACTTCTCTATGAGGGGCATGACTATGCTGCACTGGCAGATGCCTCCGATGCGGTGCTGCTCATGACCTACGAATGGGGCTATACCTATGGGCCGCCCATGGCGGTGGCGCCGATTGACGCGGTGCGGCGGGTGGTCGAATATGCACTGCGTCGAATGCCTCCCGAAAAAATCCTGCTGGGCTTTCCCAACTACGGCTACGACTGGACACTTCCCTATGAAGCAGGCACGACCAAAGCGCGCTCGATTTCCAACGAGGAGGCTGTCACGCTTGCCGTACAAAACGGTGCTGAAATCCGCTTTGATGAGCGTGCGCAAACCAACTGGTTTTCCTATCAGCGCGGCGGTCAGCTCCATGAGGTCTGGTTTGAGGACGCCCGCAGTACGCTGGCAAAGTATAACCTGATTCTCGAATTCGCCCTGCGGGGTGTGGGGTTCTGGAATTACATGCGGCCCTTTGCCGCGGGCTTTTCGCTGTTAAATTCGATGTTCCAAATTTTACCCGGCGTATGATCCTTCTCCAAGGCGGCACACTAAGCCGGGAGGGATGTTTTATGGAACAGGAACGCTGGTTTTTCCGCGACCCGAAGCTGCCTGCAATCAACGCTGCGCCCACCGGCAATGGAATGGAGGGGCGCCGCTGTACCGCTCCCCTGCCCCAGAGTCTTTCTGATACGACCGGATTTGGCGGAGAGGCGTAAAACGCACAGGAACCTGCGGGCGGTGCAGGGCATAGGATATTCCGGGGTAACCAATCCCCGGATTTTTTTAAGGCAAGGAGGCCGTCCTATGGGCTGCAATAATGGCTGCGGCAGAAAGTTCTTTGGTATCAGCTTCGGTGAAATGCCCTTTGGCAATTTCTGCGGCTGCAATAATAATAATTACAACGGCGGAGACTACGACGACGACCGCAGCGGCTGTGGCTGCGGCTGCAACCGCTAAAGCGCCGGGCTTGTTCCGGAGGGGGCGCGCAAGCACTCCCTCCGTTTTTTAAGCAGTTGTAAAACAAAGAAAAATACACTATAATAGGGGCATTACAATAAGAAAGGATGTTGTGAATGCTTTCTGTCGTCATGCTCATAGTATTTCTTTTTGCCGGACTCTACTGCCTCTATACCGCTTACCGTCTTTCAAATGCCACGGAGCTATTTGATAATCTGCTCCTTTATCCCGGCAATTGCCCGAAAGAGCTCTGCCTCGACCCGCAGGGCTTTATCGCCTATATGCGTCCGCGCATCGCAATTTTCGGCGCACTGTGCCTGCCTCTTTGTGTCTATTACGCGGTGGAATACTATACCGTGATCCCCCGTGCGGTAGAGATTATCCAGTATATTTTTGCCGCCGGACTCTTTATCTGGGGCTTCTGGGTTTATAACCGCGCAGCAAAGCGATTCTGGTAAAATCCACTTTAACAATATTTACTGTATCATCCTGTCAAAATCAGCTTTCTCTTGTTTAAAGTGGAGAATTTGTGTTTTAGCACAATTCTGAGTGATGAAATTTGTTGAAACTTTCTCAAAACTGAGCTATACTAGACACGCTGTGAAAGGAATTTCGGTTATTTCCTTTCCCGTTTGTCTTTTTAATTATACAGGAGGTGCTGTCATGAAGTACGGTAGAACTTACAATTTTGCAGCCGGTCCCGCTACCATGCCCGAGCCGGTTTTGGAAGAGATTCGCGATGAGATGATGAATTATCGCGGCAGTGGAATGAGTGTCATGGAGATGTCACACCGTTCTAAGATGTTCCAGGAAATTGCCGACAATGCCGAGCGTGATCTCCGCGAACTCATGGGGATCCCCGACAACTACAAGGTTCTCTTCATTCAGGGCGGCGCTACGCTTCAGTTTTCCATGATTCCCATGAACCTGATGCGCAACGGCAAGGCTGCCTACATTGAGACCGGTGCATGGTCCAAGAAGGCTATCGCAGAGGCCCGGAAGGTCGGCGAAGTCATTGTCCCCGCTTCCTCTGCTGATAAGAATTACAGCTATATCCCCGATTGCTCCGATCTGGATCTGCCCGAGGATCTGGACTATGTATACATCTGCGAGAACGAAACCATCCACGGCGTTACCTATGCCGAGCTGCCCAACACCAAGGGTCATATCCTGGTCTCCGACCAGAGCTCCATGTTCCTTTCCCGTCCCTGCGATGTAAGCAAGTACGGCATGATCTACGGCGGCGTTCAGAAGAATGTCGGCCCCGCCGGTATGTCCATTGTGATCATCCGCGAAGACCTGATCCGCGATGACCTCACCAGTCTCCCCGCTTATATGCAGTATAAGAACCACGCCGATGCCGGTTCCATGTACAATACCCCCAACTGCTGGGCCATCTATGTCTGCGGCAAGGTATTCCAGTACATCAAGTCCCTCGGCGGCCTCGAAGCCATGAACCAGCGCAACATCGACAAGGCAAAGGTTCTTTATGATTTCCTGGATGCTTCCGAAATGTTCCGCGGCACCGTTGAAGCCAAGGATCGCAGCCTCATGAATGTCCCGTTCGTCACCGAGAGCAAAGAACTCGACGCCGAGGTCGTTGCCTACACCAAGACCGCCGGCTTTGAGAACCTCAAGGGTCACCGTTCCGTGGGCGGCCTGCGCGCTTCCATTTATAACGCCATGCCCGCCGAGGGTGTTCAGGCGCTGGTTGACTGCCTGAAGCAGTTCGAGCAGGAACACAAATAAGTCACAAATAAATCATCTGTTGCGGTACGGTACACCCTGCCGCAACAGTCTCTATTTCGTATTATAAAGGAGAAGAATAACATGCGTATTTTAGTTACCGATGGAATGGATGCTTCCGCAATCGAAGCTCTTCGCGCCAATGGCAATGAGGTCGTTGAGCAGTACTATGCTCCCGAAGAACTGGGCGCTGCCCTCCGCGAATTCGACGCCTGCGTCGTCCGCTCCAAGACCAAGGTGCGTAAGAACCACATCGACGAAGCCAAGGGCGGCAAGCTGAAGCTCATCATCCGCGGCGGTGTCGGCGTTGATAATATTGATGTTGCCTATGCTGAAGAAAACGGCATTACCGTCCGCAATACCCCCTGCGCATCCAGCGAGTCCGTTGCAGAGCTGGCCATGGGTCATATGTTCGCCTGCGCCCGCTACATCTCCATCGCAGGCTGCACCATGCGTGAAGACAAGTGGGAAAAGAAAGCCTACGGCAAGGGCATTGAGCTCCAGGGCAAGACGCTGGGCATCATCGGTTTCGGCCGCATCGGTCAGAAGCTGTGTGCACTGGCTAAGGGCATCGGCATGAATGTTGTTGCTTATGATATTTACCATGCAGAAGGCATCGAAGAGCAGCTGGGCATGAAGTATGTCGAGCTCGACGAGCTGTTCGCCGTCTCCGATTTCATCTCCCTGCATACCCCCGCCATCAACGGTGTGAAGCTCATCGGCGCCGAGAACATCGCCAAGATGAAGGACGGCGTGGTATTCATCAACACCTCCCGCGGCAACAATGTCGATGAGGACGCCCTTCTGGAAGCTCTGGAGAGCGGCAAGATTTTCGCAGCCGGTCTCGACGTTTACGCCGAAGAGCCCTCCGCCAACCATGCTCTTTATGCACATCCCCATGTCTCCTGCACCCCCCATATCGGCGCTGCTACCAAGGAAGCACAGAAGCGCATCGGCACCGAAATCGTCTCCATTATCGCTGCATACTGATATTTCCGCATACAAAACTAAAATAACGGACGAAGCTCATTGCGGGCTTCGTCCGTTTCGTTTTATTTTCCGGCCTCCAGATACATTTTGCACAGGCGCAGGAGGTGGTTTTTGTCATGGGCGGTCAGCAAAAGGCAGCTCAGCGGGAAGGTATCCGTTCGAAGCTTCCTCTGGCGCAGGGCTTTCAGGGTCTTCTTCGGCAGAGCATCAAAAAACACTTCCGGATTCCTGGGCGTAAGCTCAACCGTGCGTTCTCCTTTGCTGAATTCGGCGGCACAGAAGTCATCCCAGCCGAAGCTTCCGTGAAGAGCCTTCTCCGGCAGACGGCTGCAAAAGCCCTCCGGGCTCAGGGTGATGCCCCCATTGCGATGCAGGCGGGAGTTGAGCATCAGAATGCCGGGCAGAAGGAGCAGCAGCAGCGCAAGGAGCAGCGGCAGCCAGACGGCAGAGAGAATATCCCGCAGAAGCCACAGCGCAATCCCGACAGCCAAGGCATACAGCCCGACAGAGAGTCCCAGCAGACGTCTGCGCTTTTTTTCATCATTTGCAATAAAAAAGTCTCTCGGGCGGCTGAATGCAGCGCGCGGCGTACCGTCAAAGGTATGAATCTCACCGCAATAGAGGAATCCATTTTTTCGCATGGCCTTCTGCATGGGATGATTGATCGCATGGGTATCGGCTCTCAGCTCTCCGCAGCGGGCCGTGCACCAGTCAAAACAGTATCCGGCAATGTCTTTTCCCGGCTGAACAACACCAATGCGGTGAATCACGCCATAAGGTCCTGCGGACGGCCATGCACCGTTATGAATTTCGTGGTAGGTCTGATCGTCCGCATTCTCATCAAAGTAGAAAACAGCAAGCAGGCGCTCCCCTTCCCGGCAAACATAGCATTTCCCGGCGGCAATATCCTCGCTAATCAGCTCTTTCGACGGATAGCCGTTGATCCACTGCTGGTCATTCCCCTGCTCCCGCATAAACGCGCGGCAGGCATCATAGGCAGCCATGATCTCGTCCAGCTCTTCCATTTTTGCAAGCCGAATGTCCATAGGCTTCCCTCCTCTGCGTCAAATATCGTTTTAACAGCTAAAGAGTACCATTTCTATCGCAAAAGGTCAAGAGAGACTACGGGTTTTATCTATGTATCCGCACTGCACCATTCAGTGCGGATTTTTTTACCACGAAAAATAGTCATTGGGGTCAAGAGAAAGCGCATTGCAGGACAGCTCAAAATGCATATGCTCCGGTTCCGCCGTCTCCATCAGGGCACTGTCTCCTACATAGCCAAGGACATCCCCGCGGTGAACTGTCTGCCCGGCGGATACCTTTGCATCAGCGGAGAGATTGCCGTAAAGCGTCTGGTAGCCATTTTCATGGGATACTGTGATGACATTCCCCAACGCCGAATCCTCATAGACCGCGCTTACCGTGCCATCCGCAGCAGCCTTCACCTCTGTCCCCTGTGCGGCCAGAATGTCCAGCCCTTCATGGGTGCGCCAGTCCCGGGTCGTATTATCATAGCTGAGCGCATCGGCGCTGTAGGTGCGGGAGTACTCTCCCTCCACCGGCATGGCAATGGTAAATGCCGTCGGCGCAGGGATGGGGTTCACCTCCGGCTCCGGCTCCGGCACCAGTGCGGCAGCATCAATGCTCTTTTCCTCAGCATTGCGCTGTGCAGGCGGGGTAGATTCCTCGTCCGACGGCTCTAATGTGACCTGCGGTACAGCGCTGGTAGACAGAGTCATTTCCGTCTCCGGTTTTCGGTTAACATAATAATATCCGGATACCCCAACAGCCACTGCGCAAACCAGTGCTGCCAGGAGATAGCCCCGTTTTTTGAGAAAACGGCTGACGGATTCTAATGATTTTCGATTTTGCATATCATGCACCTCCAATCGGAGTATGGGCAGTTGTACACTATTTCATACCAATTGTGGAACATTTGCACAAAAGAAACAAAAAAACAGCACAAATCAAATTCAATACAACAAATATGATGAAAAAATAAAATGATATTGACAACCCGCTTTCCTGTTGCTATAATCACGGAGAAAGAAATATATTGCCACTTTTTATTTGAGCTGGACATTATTTTTTTCATTCTAAAAATGAATACATTTTCGTAAAACAGGAAGTGAGCGCACAATGAATCGGGACGAAGTGTACATGGAACAGAAAAAACGTTTCTCCCAAATTTGGATCCTCTCCCGTGCCGACGCCGGGAAAACGCAGGAATATATGGCGCATCACCTTGGTGTCTCCAAAAAAACGATCCAGAATTGGGAAAACGGCATCACTGCACCGGATCTTTTCATGGGAAGTGAATGGTTCCGGGTTTTGGGTATGAATCCTCTGCCCTATTATCTTTCTTTCCTTTTCCCCGATCTATTTGATGGCATCTCCCCCGAGCATGACGATGACGTCATTGAGCAGGCTCTGACCGCTCTGATTAAGAACTCTACCCTGATCGAGAAGAGACAGCTTCTTTTCCTGATGGCCGGTAGGCACGGCAGCTCCTGGTACTCTCTTCTTCAGCTCTTTACCGCACATTGCCACACCAATTTGCGTGCAAGAGTCAATGCTGCACGCATGATCCTTGAAAACTATGAAATCGATTCCGCTACCGACAATCTGGTATGCCCCTCAAATGTCAAGCCCGATCTCCCCATGCTGAAAAATGCAATCGAAGAGGGCAAGCGGTCTGTCATTCTCGGAAATATCGGCTATACCACTGTGGAACTCAAAGATAAATAAACGGAGTTAATGAACAATGAAAAATCATAATTGCGTCTTCAATATTTTTTATTACTTTAGCTTTACTATCAAACGGTAGTAAGGTTAATTTGCGATGCACGGAATTATGATCATAAGATGACATAAAATAGGTGCGGCACAGATTGACCTGTGCCGCACCTATTTTGATATACGAAACGGAGGAAAAATCATGATCGTTGTACTGAAACCGAATGTTGCAAAAGAACGCCAGGATCAGCTTATTGAATGGCTCAAGGGTATGAATCTCAATGTCCATATCTCAACCGGCGACTATCAGACGGTGCTGGGCTTGATCGGCGATACAATCAGTGTTGATATTAATTTGATCGAAAGTCTTGAAATTGTCGATTCCGTAAAACGTGTTTCCGAAACCTTCAAGCGCTGCAACCGGAAATTCCATCCTGAGGATACAGTCGTTTCCGTTGGAACCGAAAAAATCGGCGGCGGTCATTTCTGCATGATCGCAGGCCCCTGTTCCGTGGAATCGGAAGAGCAGATCGTCTCGGTCGCAAAGTCCGTGAAGGAAGCCGGTGCAAATCTTCTGCGCGGCGGCGCTTTCAAGCCGAGAACCTCGCCGTATGATTTCCAGGGCCTCAAGGCGCAGGGTCTGGAGCTTCTGAAAATCGCACGAGCTGAGACCGGCCTTCCTATCGTCACCGAAATCATGAGTGTATCTGACCTTGATCTCTTTGAAGACATCGATTTGATTCAGGTCGGCGCAAGAAATATGCAGAACTTTGATCTCTTAAAAGAGCTCGGCACGATCGGAAAGCCGATTCTCCTGAAGCGCGGTCTTGCCAATACCCTGAAAGAGCTCCTGATGAGCGCAGAATATATTATGGCAAGCGGAAACGAGCAGGTCATCCTCTGCGAGCGAGGCATCCGCACCTATAGCGACTATCTGCGCAACACGCTCGATCTTTCCGCTGTGCCGATGCTCCAGGAGCTGTCGCATCTTCCGGTCATTGTGGACCCCAGCCATGCAACAGGCATCGCACGCATGGTATCCCCGATGGCCATGGCAGCAACTGCCTGCGGCTGTGACGGCCTGATCATTGAGGTGCACAACGATCCCGCACACGCACTTTGCGACGGTGCACAGTCCCTTCGCCCGGAGGAGTATGAGACGCTTCATAAGAAGATCATGTCCGTTCGTGAGGTAGTATCATGCTGATCGGAATCGTCGGGCTGGGTCTTATCGGCGGTTCATTTGCCAAAGCCTATCATGAAGCAGGGTGCAGCGTTGCCGCGCAGGATATCAATCTGTCCACACTGCAATACGCCATGCTGAACAGAATTGTGGATCGGGAGTTAACGCAGGACGTGCTGAAGGACTGCGATCTGATCCTGATCTGCACATATCCGCAGGCAGCGATCGAGTTTTTGGAAAACAACGGCGCCTATATCGGGAAAAAGCCGATTGTCATGGACTGCTGCGGAACCAAAAGGAACATTGTCGATATCGGCATGGCGATGGGCAAAAAATACGGCTTCACCTATGCAGGCGCACATCCGATGGCGGGAACGCAGTATTCCGGCATCAAATACTCCCGCGCAGACATGTTCCGCAATGCACCGATGGTCATTGTTCCGCCGTATTACGATGACATCGTTCTGCTGGACAAGATGAAACAGCTGCTCCTGCCCTGCGGCTTCTCGCAGCTCACGCTCACAACAGCAGAAAAGCACGATGAAACCATTGCCTTCACCTCACAGCTGGCACATGTGGTTTCGAGTGCCTATGTGAAAAGTCCCACCTCCAGAGTGCATAACGGCATGTCCGCCGGAAGCTATCGGGATTTGACACGGGTCGCGTGGCTCAGCCCGGAAATGTGGACAGAGCTCTGCATGGATAATCGGGATAACCTGATCCGCGAAACAGATACACTGATCGAGAATCTGAACGCTTACCGCAGCGCTCTTGCCGCAGAGGATCGGGAACAGCTTAAGGCACTTTTCGCTGAAGGCAAGAAGATCAAAGAGGAGGTTGACGGATAATATGCAAACAATCACGGTTCATGCCTCAAAACACTATGATGTCAACATTGGAAGCGGCCTGCTGACCGCGATCCAATCCATGACAGAACGTCTCCAAAACAAAACCGTAATGGTCGTCTCCGATGATACCGTGTTCGCCCTTTATGGCTCTGCCCTGTGTTCCCTTCTGTCGGAGGGCGGCAGCCGCGTGCACTCCTTTGTTTTCCCCCATGGCGAGCAAAGCAAGAACCTTGCAACCTATGAGAAGCTGGTAGAAGCGATGTGTGCCGTACCCATGACCAGAAGCGACTGGGTTCTGGCATTGGGCGGCGGCGTGGTCGGAGATCTGGCCGGATTTGCCGCGGCCACCTACCAGCGCGGCATCAGCCTCATGCAGCTGCCGACCACCCTGCTTGCCGCTGTCGATTCTTCCGTCGGCGGAAAGACGGGTCTGGATTTGGCAGGCGGCAAGAACCAGCTTGGCGCATTCTATCAGCCGTCACAGGTTCTTTGTGATATTGACACCCTGAAAACGCTCCCGGATGCAGAATATCAGAACGGCTGCGCCGAGGTCATCAAATATGCCATGATCGGCAGTGAAACCCTGTTTCACCAGCTTCAGGCCGCACCTGTTTCAGAACAGTATGAGAATGTCATTGCAACATGCGTTGCCATGAAACGTGATTTTGTGGAGCAGGACGAGTTTGATGTAGGCGCGCGAATGCTGCTGAACTTCGGCCACACCATTGGACACGCTGTTGAAACCTGCAGCCGGTATACCATAGCGCACGGGAGAGCCGTTGCGATTGGTATGGCCGTGATCACCCGGGCGGCAGCA
Organism: Faecousia sp.; assembly: GCA_045628065.1. Classification (GTDB taxonomy): domain Bacteria; phylum Bacillota; class Clostridia; order Oscillospirales; family Oscillospiraceae; genus SVMC01. The sequence goes on along the minus strand of JAZQOW010000055.1, from coordinate 65,011 downwards.
GCAATGGGCTATTGTGATAAAGAGACATTGGACATGCTGCTGCGCCTTCTCAGGCAATACGGCCTTCCGACCGATACCGCATACTCAGCGGAGCAGCTGGCTGCGGTCATCATGAATGACAAGAAGAGTCTTGGAGATCAGATCACGCTGGTTGTTCCTACCAAAATCGGAACCTGCATTCCTGAGAAAATCACGAAGAATAGGATCTTAGAATGGCTGCACGCAGGAGGGATTCGATGAACTACACGATCCAGCCCGGCACCCGAAGCGGTTCGGTCTTTGTGCCTTCATCGAAATCCATGGCGCATCGGCTTTTCATCGCTGCTGCGCTGTCCGGCAGACCCTGTTTGCTTTCCTGCAACGGCCTTTCAAAGGATATCTTAGCTACGATCGACTGTCTTCGTTCCCTTGGAAGTATGATCGAAAGCAGAGAAAACAATCTTTTTCATATTTCGCCGCTCAGCCCTTCTCCGAATCAGCAGTGCCACTTGCCCTGCAACGAGAGCGGCTCAACGCTCCGCTTCCTTGTTCCGATCATCGGAGCACTTGGATGCAAGGCTGTCTTTTCTATGGCAGACGGCTTAGCCAGACGCCCGATGGACGCCCTGCTTGCGGTGACGGAAGCGCACGGCCTTCATATTGAGAAGGGAACAAATGAACTGTTATGCGAGGGACATCTGCGTGCAGGCGCATACGAAATTCCCGGCAGTATCTCCTCGCAGTATGTCTCCGGTCTGTTATTTGCGCTTCCGCTTCTCGACGGTGAGAGCACCCTGCAAATTACAGGGCAAATTGCATCGCAGGATTATATCACCATGACGGAAAAGGTGCTGGAAAAAGCCGGAATCCGCTTCGAAAAAGAGGGAAATACCTATCGTATTCCCGGTGAACAGACCTATCACCTGACAGGACAAGCCGTCATCGAAGCAGACTGGTCGAATGCTGCCTTCTTCCTGTGCATGGGTGCAATGTCCGAAAGCGGGATTACAGTCAACGGACTGTCGCTTAACTCCCCGCAGGGCGATCGAAAAATTCTTTCCATCCTGCGCAGCTTCGGTGCCGAGATCGAAGGAACCGAAAATGCTGTCACCGTAAGGCGCGGGAAGCTTTGCGGGCAAAGCATTGATGCCTCTGCCATTCCCGATCTCGTTCCGACGGTCAGCGCCCTGGCCGCCTGTGCAGAGGGCACCACACAGATCGTAAATGCCGGGCGGCTGCGCTATAAGGAATCTGACCGACTGGCGACAACCTCGGCCATGCTTTCCGCGCTTGGTGCGGATATCGCCGAGACACCCGATGGGCTGATTATTCACGGAAAGCCGCAGCTGATCGGCGGAACGGTGGATGCTGCTAACGATCACCGCATCGCTATGGCGGCAGCCGTTGCAGCCTGCGCTTGCGAGAAGCCGGTCTGTGTCGCGGGTGCAGAGTGTGTAGATAAATCCTATCCCATTTTCTGGAATCATTTTGAGGAACTGGAGGTGCTGACATGAGCAGCAGCTATGGTGAAAATATCCGGCTGACCATTTTCGGTCAGAGTCATTCTGCCGCCATCGGCATGACGCTGGAAGGCATTCCGGCCGGAGAGCGGATCGATTTCGAAGAATTAAACCGCTTCCTCTCCCGCAGAGCACCCGGAAAGAACAACTATTCCACCCCTAGAAATGAAGCTGATCTCCCCGAATTTCTCTGCGGCCTCGTAGATGATACGACCTGCGGCACGCCGATTACCGCAATCATCCGAAATACGGATTGCCGCTCAAAGGACTACTCACAATTGAAGCGCATTCCCCGCCCCGGTCATGCAGATTATACTGCTGAGATCAAATACGGCGGATATCAGGATTATGCCGGCGGCGGACACTTTTCCGGGCGGCTCACAGCACCGCTTTGCATTGCAGGTGCCATCTGCAAGCAGCTGCTTGCACGTGAGGGCATCCGTATCATCTCCCGGATCCGGTCAATCGGCGAAGTGGAAGATTCCGGCGAGCTGTCCGCTTCCACCGAAGAAAAGGCTTTCCCGGTCATGGATGACGCACGCGGCGAGCAGATGCGCTCCCTCATTGCCGAGCTGCGGCAAAAGGGCGACTCCATCGGAGGCATCATCGAGTGCACAGCACTGGGCGTCCCTGCCGGTTTGGGTGACCCGATGTTTGATGGCATGGAAAACAGAATCGCGCAAATCGCCTTCGGTATTCCTGCCATCAAGGGCATTGAATTCGGTGCCGGATTTGCCGCTGCCAAAATGACGGGAAGCGCCAACAATGATCCCTTTGTAATAGAAGACGGAAAAATCAAGACCTCCGCCAACCGTGCCGGCGGCATTCTCGGCGGCATCACCAACGGCATGCCGCTGACCTTCCGGGTCGCCGTAAAGCCGACCCCCTCCATTTCCATGCAGCAGCAAAGCATCGATCTGACCGTCATGCAGCCGGCAGAGCTGGTCGTATCCGGGCGGCATGATCCTTGTATTGTACCGCGAGCTGTTCCCTGTGTGGAGGCAGCCGCAGCCATTGCCATCTATGATGCACTTCTAGGACGCAGAAAGGAGTTAAAATGAATATTCAGGATAAGCGAAACGAAATAGACGCCATTGATGCGCAGTTGATCAGCCTGTTTGAAAAGCGGATGCGGGTCAGCGAAGATATCGCAGCATATAAAAAAGAGAATAATCTGCCTGTTTATGACCCCAAGCGGGAACGCGAGAAACTGACATACATCGCAAATCAGCTGCCGGAGGAAATGCAGGATTATGCTTCCCTGCTCTACAATCTCATTTTTGAACTCAGCCGGAGCTATCAATACCGCATGATGGGACATTCCCACACCCTGACGGAAAAAATGCAGTACGCGATTGAAAACACGCCGAAGCTGTTCCCCGAGACGGCAAGTGTGGCCTGTCAGGGCGTTGAGGGTGCAAATGCACAGTTTGCCTGCGATAAGCTGTTCCGTCGTGCCAATATCATGTACTTTGACAGCTTTGAGTCCGTATTTTCCGCAATTGAGAAGGGTCTGTGCCACTATGGCGTCATTCCTGTGGAAAACTCCACGGCAGGCTCTGTGAACTCGGTTTATGACCTGATGAACCGGCATCAATTCTCCATCGTGCGCAGTATCCGTGTAAAAATCGAGCACAATCTGCTGGCAAAGCAAGGTTCCCGTTTGGAGGACATCCGGGAGATTTATTCCCATGAGCAGGCCATTTCCCAGTGCTCCGAATTTTTGCGCACCCTGAAAAACGTGAAGGTGATCCCCTGCGAGAACACAGCGGCAGCAGCAAAAATGGTTGCAGAATCCGATAGAACGGACATTGCCGCGCTTGCATCCAAGTCCTGCATGAAGTATTACGGTCTGCGCTGCCTTCAGAGCGCCGTGCAGAATACCGACAACAACTACACCCGCTTCATCTGCATCTCCAAGGAAATCGAAATCTTCCCCGGCGCCGACCGCACCAGCCTGATGCTGACGCTCCCCCACGAGCCGGGCTCCCTCTACAAATTCCTCTCCAGGCTTTACGCCCTCGGCATCAACCTGAACAAACTCGAAAGCCGCCCGCTGCCCAACCGGGAATTTGAATTCATGTTCTATTTCGACATCGAAACCCCGGTCTATTCCCCGCGCCTCCTCCAGCTTTTAGGCGAGCTGCCCGACACCTGCGAAGAATTCCACTATCTCGGAAGCTACAGCGAGCTGATCTGAGATTGTTTCCTTCTTCGGAGATGTCCTTAACTTAACACCATCGGAGACGGTTCTGTGTCCTAACGACACAGAGCCGTCTCCTGTTTTGTTAATCACCCATTTCGCACTGTCACGGCACTTGCTCACCCCTCAAAACCTGCAACAAGCTTTTTGCATTGTCCTCTATATAACCCACCATAATGTTTTCTATTATATTTTAGCATAATTCGTCGAAAATCAATTCCCGTAGACATTGTACTTGTTTAAAAAGACTTATATTGTAAACATTGTGTTAAAAGATTTTATATATTTATCATATTCGCTTGACAGATGTATATCATTAGAATAAACTGATCTTATACAAAAAGCAAACGAACTTTACTTTTCCTTTTATCTCATATCAATATTATTATCTCTGATTTCTTTCATCCCTCATTTTAAGATACGCAGATTATCCGTGAATTCCTGCATGGATGCAGAATATTATTTATGATGTAAAGGAGAACTCAGTCATGAAAAAATTGCTTTGCCTCTTGCTCTGCCTCACGCTTTGCCTGTCACTGTTCCCGGCACCCGCCTACGCGGCAGAGGACACACCTGTCAGCATCAATGCCGAAAATTTCCCGGATGATAATTTCAGAAGTTTTGTAGAAGATCGTTTTGACAAAAACAACGATAATTCTCTGTCCGCTGCAGAGATTGCAGAGGTCACATACATTGACGTTGCCTGCTTGGGAATTAGTTCCCTTCAAGGCATTGAATTCTTCCCGGAACTGACCTATCTCGATTGCTACTGGAACGGTATTTCAAATCTGGATGTCTCAAAGAATACAAAATTGGAATTTCTGGACTGTGAAGACAATGCGTTGACCTCTTTAGATGTCTCAAATAATACGGAATTAGATACCTTGTGGTGTTCTATTAACCCTCTTACTGCGTTAGATGTGTCGAAAAACACAAATCTGACCAACCTTGCCTGTGGTTATTGTAAACTGACCTTTTTGGATGTATCGAAAAACATAAATCTGATTCACCTTTTCTGTACATATAACAATCTGACCGCCCTGGATATATCGAAGAATACGAAGCTAGCCTATCTTCGCTGTGAGAAAAATAAACTAACCTCTCTGGATATATCGAAGAATACGCAGTTGATTGAGCTTTACTGTTCATATAACAATCTGACCGCCTTGGATGTAACAGAGAACAAGCATCTCTCGTCTCTGCATTGCGGAGCAAACGACCTTACATCTCTAGATCTTTTAAACAATGCTGAGCTGTGGTATCTTGAATGCCAAAGCAATGATCTGACTGAACTGGATCTCAGAAAGTGTCCAAATCTTTATTATGACAATCTTATCGCCGATGAAAATGTCCAAATTCGTTACTATATTGCTCCGAGCACAATGTTTTCTGATTATTATGAAGTCGGTTCGTGGGCATACAAAGGCATTGACTACTGTGTTCTCAACGATCTGATGAACGGCACTTCCACAACCAAATTTTCTCCCACCGGCAGCCTGACCCGCGGGCAACTGGTGACCATTCTCTATCGCATGGCAGAATCCCCTGAGGTAGTCTTTACGAAGAGATTCTCTGATGTACCTGCCGGAAAGTATTATTCTGATGCAGTTATTTGGGCAGCCAATACCGGTGTGGTGGATGGCTATCCCGATGGCACCTTCCGACCGGACGCAAAAATCACAAGAGAACAGATTGCCACGATTCTCTATCGCTATGCAGGCCAGCCGGATTGTAAAGGACATCTGTATAGGTTCCCTGACTGCTGGGACATGAGTACTTATGCCGAAAATGCCATGATCTGGGCAACCTCCGTCGGTCTCATCAATGGCGTAAAATCATCCGATGATATCACAAGACTTGTCCCCAAAAACACCGCTACCCGTGCACAGATCGCCACCATCATCATGCGCTATGAAACCGATGTAAAATACGGTGATGCAATCGAGTACTGGACCTTCCAGGACCTTCATGCACAGTTCTACGAAGAAATGGCCGAAAAATGGAATGAGCTGTATCCCGACAGACCTGTTAGACTGAGAACAACTGTACTACCCTTCGAAGACATGCACACCATCCTGAACATGGCTCTGATGGAAGGCTACGGTGCCCCCGATCTGGTTGACATTGAGGTTGGCAAGTTCCCCTTCTTCCTGCAAGGCGACATCCAGCTTGAACCGCTCAATGACATTATAGAGCCGGAACTGGACAACATCATCAAGGCTCGCGTGGATATCTACTCCAAGGATGACACCTACTATGGCATTGACTTCCATACTGGTGCTTCTGTGATTTACTACAATACCGAGCTGTGTGAAGCTGCCGGTATCGACTACAGAAACATTAAAACCTGGGATGACTACAAGGAAGCTGCCAAAAAATTTAAAGCTGCCAATCCCGACAAGTACTGGATGTCCGTTGAGTGCTCCGATATTTGGCATATGTGGCCTCAGCTGGCTGAGCTGGGCGGTGATTTTACAGATGCTGAAGGCAACATCACCATCGATACCCCCGAAATGGCGAAGGTTCTGCAGTACAACCGCGATATGATTGACGAAGGCCTCGCAGTTGTTGCTCCCGGCACCTATCACCATGCAGAAGAATGGTATAAATACATGAACGACGGCAACGTTGCCTCTATTGTCATGCCCATGTGGTACCTTGACCGCTTCATCAACTATATGCCTTACCTGTACGGCAAGATTGCTGTGATGCCGCTGCCTGTCTGGGAAGAGGGCGAAAACCGCTCCATTGGTCAGGGCGGTACCGCCACGGCCATTACCAATCAGGCAAAAGACCTCCAGCTCGTCAAGGACTTCCTTGCCTTCGCAAAGCTGTCTCAGGAAGGCAGCATTGCCGCTTGGCAGATGATGGGCATGGATCCCATCCGTCCCGATGTGTGGGCTATGGAGGATATCACCCATGATCCCAATAATTACTTTATCCAGTACTATGTGAATAATCCCTTCGACACGCTGCTCGAAATCAAGGATGAAATCGTTGGCCACAACAATGGTGAGAACCTTCCCACAGCACTTGATATGATGAAGTGCGAGGTTCTGGCTCGTGCATATCTGGATGAAAATGTGGATATCCCTGCCATGTTGAAGGAAATTCAGGATAACTGCTAAATTACATTCTTTAACCGTAACCACATGGATTTAGAGAAGGTCGGCTGGGAAGCCTTCCTTCCCCAATCCACTGGAAATAACAAAAAACATAGAGGATTGGAGAGTAAAACATGAAAAAACGACTTGTTTCCGCACTGTTAGCCATTTTCCTTTTTGCCGGACTGTTCTCGGTGCCCACCCTCGCCAGTTCGATCAGAGGATTTACGGATATGCCCGCTAAAAACAACTGGGCATATGCGGGAATCAAATTCTGCGTAGAGAACGATCTTATGAATGGCACCTCCGCAACCAAATTCACGCCCAATGGCACCCTGACCCGTGGTCAGCTGGTTACCATTCTGTACCGTCTGGAAGGCTCCCCCGATGTTACCTATGAAAGAAAGTTCAGCGATGTGCCCTTTGGGAAATTTTACTCCGTTGCTGTTGCTTGGGCTTACAAGACCAACGTGGTAAACGGCTTCACGGATGGCACCTTCCGCCCGGATGCAAAAATTACAAGGGAACAGATTGCCACCATCCTTTATCGCTATGACAAAACGCCCGAAGTGCAAGGCAATCTCAACTTCTACACAGACGGAAAGCAAGTCGGCAGCTATGCCACAGATGCCATGATCTGGGCAACGGATAGGGGATATATTGCCGGTATTCCGTCAATTGGCGGGTTCAAGCTTGCACCCAAGGCCAATGCCACCCGCGCCCAAATCGCTGCCATCATTATGCGCTTCCTCGGCCGCGCACCTATATCCAGCGAAAATCTGGTCGGCATCTCCATGCCTACCAAGGACCTGCAGCGTTGGAACCAGGATGGCACCGACATGGAAGCTATGCTGAAGGAAGCTGGCTATGATGTCGATCTGCAGTTCGCTGCTAACGACCCCACCCAGCAGGTTAACCAGATTCAGAATATGATCGACAACGGTGCTAAGGTTCTGATCATCTCCGCTATTGACAGCGAAGCTCTCTGCCCTGTTCTGGCAGAAGCCAAGGAAGCCGGCGCTGCTGTTATCGCTTATGAGCGTCTGATTATGGGCTCCGATGCTGTCACCTGCTACGCAACCTTCGACAACACCCTGGTTGGCGTTATGCAGGGCCAGTACATCGAAAAGACTCTTGACCTGGCTAACGCTGGCGACAAGACCTACAACATCGAATTCATCACCGGCGACCCCGGCGACAACAACATCAACTTCTTCTATGACGGCGCTCTGAGCGTTCTGCAGAAGTACCTCGACGCTGGCACTCTGGTTTGCGTCTCCGGTCAGACTGCTAAGATGGACGTCGCTACCGAAGGTTGGGACGCTGCCAAGGCTCAGGAACGTTTCGAGAACATCCTGTCCACCTACTATGCTGACAAGCAGCTCGACGCTGTCATGGCTTCCAACGACTCCACTGCACAGGGCGTTGCTACTGCTCTGGGCACCTCCTACAACAATGATGTATATCCCATCATCACTGGTCAGGACTGCGACATCGTTTCCACCAAGAACATGATCGACGGCAAGCAGGCTATGTCCGTCTTCAAGGACACCCGCGACCTGGCTGCAAAGGCTGTTGAAATGTGCAAGGCCATCATGGAAGGCACCGAGCCCGAAATCAACGACAACGAGACCTACGACAACGGCACTGGCATTATCCCCAGCTACCTGTGCGCTCCCAAGGAATGCACCGCTGAAAACTACGAGGAAATCCTGATCAATTCCGGCTACTACACCAAGGCCGACCTTGGCATCGCGGAATAATATACATTCCTAATTAAATCATGAACTGTTACGGCCGAGCAAGCCATCCGGCTTGCTCGGCCTCTCAGAAGAAAGAAAAAGATCACTGGAGGCGATTGTTTGTCTGAGAAGATCCTACTCGAAATGAAAAACATCACCAAAGTGTTCCCCGGCGTTAAGGCGCTGGACGATGTGAACTTTAAGGTGAGAGAAGGCACCATTCATGCTCTTGTCGGTGAAAACGGCGCCGGCAAATCTACCCTCATGAATGTTCTCAGCGGCATTTATCCGTATGGAACCTATACCGGCGACATTATTTATGACGGAGAAGAGTGCCGTTTTTCCAAGATTCGCGACAGCGAATCCAAGGGTATCGTTATTATCCACCAGGAGCTGGCTCTGGTCCCCTATATGACCATTGGCGAGAATATGTTCCTGGGCAATGAACGTGGCAAATCCTTTGCTATTGACTGGACCACAACTTACACAGAAGCAGACAAGCACCTCAAGACGGTTGGTCTTTCTGAGTCTTCTCACACGCTGATTCGTGATATCGGCGTTGGCAAGCAGCAGCTTGTTGAAATTGCAAAGGCCCTTTCAAAAAATGCAAGACTTTTAATTCTTGATGAACCCACTTCCTCCCTGAATGAGTCTGAATCCCAGGCTCTGCTTGATCTTCTGATTAAGCTCAAGGGCGAAGGTTTAACCTCAATTATTATTTCCCATAAGCTCAATGAGGTTGCTTATGTAGCGGATCACATCACTGTTGTCCGCGACGGTAAGACCATCGAGACCCTGGATAAGAAGGTCGATGATATCTCTGAAGATCGCATTATCAAGGGCATGGTTGGCCGTGAGCTTTCTGACCGCTTCCCCAAGCGTCATGATGTGAAGATTGGCGATGTGGCCATGGAAGTCAAAAATTGGAATGTTTATCATCCTGTCTATACTGATAAGAAGATTGTCGATGACGTTTCCTTCTATGTGCGTAAGGGCGAGGTGCTTGGTATCTCCGGCCTGATGGGCGCTGGCAGAACGGAACTGTCGATGAGTATCTTTGGCCGCAGCTATGGTTCTTCTATCTCCGGCCAGGTTATCATTAACGGCAAGGAAGTTAAGATGAACTCCTCGAAAGCTGCCATTCAGAACGGTCTTGCCTATGTTACCGAAGACCGTAAGGGCAATGGCTTGATTCTGTCTAATTCTATCCGTTCAAATACCACTCTTGCAAATCTCAAGGGTGTATCCAATGCAGGCATCATTGACTTTGATAAGGAGTATGCCGTTGCTGAGGATTACCGCGCGAAGCTCCGCACCAAGTGCCCCTCTGTTGAGCAGTTGGTCGGCAACCTTTCCGGTGGTAACCAGCAGAAGGTTCTTCTTGCAAAGTGGATGTTTGCAAACCCGGATGTATTGATTCTGGATGAACCTACCCGCGGCATCGACGTGGGTGCAAAATACGAAATTTACAATATTATAAATTCCCTTGTTGCTGAAGGAAAGTCCGTCATTATGATTTCGTCCGAACTTCCCGAGGTTCTCGGTATGAGTGACAGAATCTATGTTATGAATGAGGGTCGTATGGTTGGCGAGTTTAAAGGCTCCGAGGCCACGCAGGAAAGCATTATGGCCTGCATCCTCAAATCCAGCAACGATTGATAAGGAGTAAGAAGAATGAATAAGAACTCTAAACTCTTGACTGCCATCCAAAAGTATACGATGATCATCGTTCTGTTCCTGGTGGTTGCATTGTTCTCTTTCACCACCAAGGGTAAGCTCCTGCTGCCCCAGAACATTAATAACCTCATTTCTCAGAACGCTTACGTTTTCGTTCTCGCAACCGGCATGCTGCTCTGCATCCTGACCGGTGGTAACATTGACCTTTCCGTTGGCTCCGTCCTGTGCTTCGTTGGCGCTGTTGGCGGCAAGTTTATGGATTCCGGTATGAACTGGGTCCTCGCAACCCTCATTATGATCGTTATCGGTATCCTGATCGGCGCATGGCAGGCATTCTGGATTGCCTATGTCCGTGTTCCGCCGTTCATCACCACCCTTTCCGGCATGCTCGTTTTCCGTGGCCTGTCCAACGTTGTTCTTGACGGTAAATCCATCCGTCTTGAAAATGCTACCTTCATTAAGGTTTTCGGCGGCGGCGCAGACTGCTATCTCCTCAGCGGCAATGCCGCTAAGATGCTCTGCCTGATCGTTGGCATTGCAGCTGTTGTTCTCTTTATCGCCCTGACTCTTATGACCCGTATCTCCCGCAAGAAGAAGAACTACACTGTTGAATCTCTTGGTGCTTACATCGTAAAGACCGTTCTGATTTCCGCAGTTGTTCTTTTCATCACCTATAAGCTTTACCTGCATAAGGGTCTTCCCTCTGTTCTGATCTGGATTGCTGTTGTTGTCGGTATCTACACCTACATCACCTCCAAGACCACCATTGGCCGTCATTTCTATGCCGTTGGCGGTAATGAAAAGGCTGCAAAGCTTTCCGGTATCAACACCAATAATGTTTACTTCCTCGCTTATACCTCTATGGGTATGCTGGCAGCTCTGTCTGCTTGCCTCGTTGTTGCTCGTATGTCCGCTTCCACCACGCAGGCTGGCGAAGGCTACGAAATGGATGCCATCGGCTCCTGCTTCATCGGCGGCGCTTCCGCATACGGCGGCATCGGCACCGTTCCCGGTGTTATCATCGGTGCTCTTCTGATGGGCGTTATCAACATGGGCATGTCCATCATGGGCGTTGACATGAACTACCAGAAGGTCGTTAAGGGCCTGGTTCTTCTCGCAGCTGTCATCTTCGACGTTGTTACCAAGAAGAAGAATTCCTAATCCTAATTTTTAAATCGTTATCATATCTGCCTCCTCTGGGCGCAGTCCCCGAGGAGGCAGACAAATAAAAAGGAGGCATATTCGTGCTTTATCTCGGCGTTGATCTGGGCACTTCTTCCATGAAGGTCCTTTTGGTTGACAGCTCCGGCAAAGTGCTCGGCAGCACTTCCCAGAGCTACCCCCTGATGTTCCCTCAGCCCGGTTGGTCTGAGCAGAATCCTGAGCAGTGGTGGGATGCGCTTTGCGTCTGCGTTCCCAAGCTCCTTGAAGGAATAGATGGCGCGCAGGTCGCCGGTCTGTCCGTTGGTGGACAGATGCACGGACTTGTTGCCCTTGATGAAAATGACCAGGTGCTTCGTCCCGCAATCCTGTGGAACGACGGCAGAACCGGCAAGCAGACCGATGCCATCAACAATGATTTTGGCAAGGAAAAGCTGCTGGGACTGACAGGCAACCTGGCTTTTGCCGGTTTTACTGCACCCAAGCTTCTTTGGATGCGTGAGAACGAGCCGGAGCTGTTTGCGAAGATTCGCAAGATCATGCTGCCCAAGGACTATATTGCTTATCGTCTGACCGGCGTACATTCCTGCGATTATTCCGATGCTGCCGGTATGCTCCTTCTGGACGTGGCAAATCGCTGCTGGTCCAAGCCTATGATGGATTACTGCGGCATCACCGAAGACCAGATGCCCAAGCTCTTTGAGAGCTATGAGTGCGTTGGCACTGTCAAGCCCGAAATCGCTGCAATGCTCGGCATTCCTGCTGAGACTGTTGTTGCTGCCGGCGCTGGCGATAATGCCGCTGCTGCAGTTGGTACCGGTACGGTCGGCGAAGGCACCTGCAATATCTCCATCGGCACCTCCGGCACGATCTTCATCCCCAGCAAGGAGTTTAAGCTTCCCCCCGAGGGCAATCTCCATGCGTTTGCGCATGCTGACGGCACCTATCATCTGATGGGCTGCATTCTTGCCGCTGCTTCCGCCTATACCTGGTGGCGTAAGGACATCCTGAAGGGCACCTCCGATAACGAGGAGCAGCAGGATATTACCCTTGAAAAGCTGGGTAGAAACCATGTATATTATCTTCCCTATCTGATGGGTGAACGCTCTCCCCACAATGATCCGGCAGCTCGCGGTGTATTTGCAGGTATGAGCCTCGATACCACCCGCTCCGATATGACCCAGGCCTGCATGGAAGGCGTTGCTTTTGCCATCCGTGACAGCGTGGAAATCGTCCGTTCTCTCGGTCTGGACATTAAGGCCAGCAACCTGTGCGGCGGCGGTGCAAAGAGCCCCATCTGGCGCAAGATTTTTGCCAATGTTCTGAACATGACCCTCACCGTTCCTGATTCTGAGGAAGGTGCTGGCTATGGCGCTGCTATTCTGGCTATGGTTGCTAAGGGCGAATATGCAAATGTCATTGAAGCCTGTGCAGCAATGCCCTCCGGCGGCACCAAGTATGAACCCGATCCCGAAATTGTTGCCCGTTATGATGCATGCTATGCAAACTACAAGGCAATTTATCCCGCATTAAAGCCCATTTTCCCCAAGATGTAAGGATTTAGGAGAAATTAAGATGAAAATTTACAGCATTTATGATCCTGAATTTGCCGCATACGGCAAAGTGATCGAAGGTCTCGACAACGAGTCCATTATGAACGCGCTGAATGAATCTACCCCCCTGCCCGAAGGCGTTGGCTATGTTCCCTCCGAGCCCGCTCTGGAGTGCCTGCCTGTCATGCAGAAGATGGTTGATAATGTTTACGGCGGTATGCCCGTTCAGCTTGGCTGGTGCAATGGCCACAATACCAAGCTTAACTGCCTGGAATACCATCGTGACAGCGAAATCAACCTCGGCGTTGAGGACTTCATCCTCCTGCTCGGTCTGGAAAGCCAGATCGTTGACGGCGTTCTGGACACTGCCGATGTCAAGGCATTCAAGTGCCCCAAGGGCGTTATGATTGAAGTTTATGCCACCAGCCTGCATTATGCTCCCTGCTCCGCAGTTCCCGGTCAGGGCTTCAAGGTTCTGGTTGCCCTTCCCAAGGGTACCAACGGCCCCATGCCCAAGCTCGAAGCTGCCAATGCAGAGGACAAGATGCTCTGGGCCTGCAACAAGTGGCTGCTTGCTCATGAGGAATCCGACGAAGCTGCACAGGGTGCACACATCGGCCTCAAGGGCGTAAATATTGATATTGCTGTCTAAAAAAGAATTTCCCATTCTTTTTATATAATTTATGAAATAAGGAGTGTAAGAAAATGTTTGAGAATATTCCCAATGTAAAACTCGGCATTATCGCTGTTTCCCGTGGCTGCTTCCCCTCCAGCCTGAGTGAAATGCGTCGCGCAAATATCGTCAAGGCTTATGACGGTGAAATTTATGAGTGCCCCGTAACTGTTACCACCGAAAAGGACGCCTGCAACGCTGTTCAGGACGTCAAGGCCGCCGGCGTCAACGCCCTGGTCGTTTTCCTTGGCAACTTCGGCCCCGAAACTCCCGAAACCCTGATCGCTGACTGGTTCGACGGCCCCATCATGTTCGTTGGCGCTGCCGAAGGTGACGGCGACCTGCACGACGGCCGCGGCGATGCTTACTGCGGCATGCTCAACTGCAGCTACAACCTGGGCCTGCGCGGCCGTACCGCTTATATCCCCGAAGTTCCCGTAGGCGATGCCAATGATCTGGCTGCCCGCATTGCTGAATTCGTTCCCATTGCAACTGCTATCCTCGGCCTCAAGGGTCTGAAGATCATTGCTTTCGGTCCCCGTCCCGATGACTTCCTCGCTTGCAATGCTCCCATCAAGGCTCTCTATGACCTGGGTGTTGCTGTTGAAGAAAACTCCGAGCTGGATCTGCTTGCTGCTTACAACAAGCATAAGGATGACCCCCGTATCCCCGCTGTCATGGAAGACATGAAGGCAGAGCTTGGCGAAAACAAGTTCTCCGGCATCCTGCCCCGTCTGGCTCAGTACGAAGTTACCCTGCTTGACTGGATGGAAGAGCACAAGGGCACCAGAAAGTATGTTGCTTTCGCTAACAAGTGCTGGCCCGCATTCCAGACCGAGTTCGGCTTCGTTCCCTGCTATGTCAACAGCCGCTTCACCGGCAAGGGCATTCCCATCAGCTGCGAAGTTGATATCTACGGCGCTCTGTCCGAGTACATCGGCATCTGCGTTTCCGGCAAGCCCGTCACCCTGCTCGACATCAACAACACCGTTCCTGCCAAGGCTTACAACGAAGAGATCGCTGGCAAGTTCGACTATCGTCTGACCGAGACCTTCATGGGCTTCCACTGCGGCAACACCTGCTCCAAGCTCCTGAAGAAGCCGACCATGGGTTATCAGCTCATCATGAAGCGCGATCTGGAACCCGATCTGCCCGAACCCGACATCACCCGCGGCACCCTGGAAGGCGACATCATCGCCGGCCCCATCACCTTCTTCCGTCTGCAGAGCGCAGCTGACACCACCCTTCATGCTTACATGGCAGAAGGCGAAGTCCTCGATGTTCCCACCCACAGCTTCGGCTCCATCGGTGTGTTCGCTATCCCCGAAATGGATCGCTTCTACCGTCATGTCCTGATCCAGAAGCGTTATCCGCATCATGGCGCAGTTGCATTCGGCAACTACGGCAAAGCTCTGTTCGAAATCTTCAAGTATCTGGGAATCGCTGATGTGGCTTACAACCAGCCCGCAAATCTGCCCTATCCCACCGAGAACCCCTTCAAATAAGATCTGGTTCTTAAACTGAATACCATTTAACTTCGTGTCATTCTGAGCGACAGCGAAGAATCTGCGGATCCTTCACTGCCCTCAGAATGACTTTTTTATTGTATGGAATTCCGCAAAGCTGCGGATAGAAAGGAATAACGATGGAAAAGTTCTCCTATGGCACATTATCTGACGGCCGCGCCGTCACTGCCTACCGCATCACCAATGCCAATGGCTGCTCTGCCGTGGTTCTGGATTACGGCTGCACACTGGTGTCCCTCACAATGCCTGACCGTGACGGCAAGCTGGTAGATGTGGTTCTGGGCTATGATACTGCCAAAGAATATGAAGAAAACGGCGGCTTTTTCGGCGCTTGCATTGGCCGTGTCTGCAACCGTATCGGCAAGGCAATCTTCACGCTTGACGGCGAGACCTATCCTCTGGTTGCCAGTGAAGGCAAGAACCAGCTTCACGGCGGCACCAAGGGCTTTGACCGCTGCTTCTTCACGGCAGAAAAATCTGTCGATAAGCTGGTCTTCACCCGTCTGTCTCCCGATGGAGAAGAAGGCTTCCCCGGCAACCTGAAGGTAAAAATTCAGATCGAGTTGACCAATAACAATGAGCTGGTCTTCACCTATGAGGCTGATACCGACAAGCCCACCCCCGTGAGCATGACCAACCATGCATATTACAACCTGGCAGGCGAAGGCACGATGCTCGATCATGAGCTGAAAATCTATGCCTCTCAGTTTACCGTGGTTGACCGCGAGAGCATTCCGACCGGCGAGATCGCACCTGTTGCCGGTACCCCGCTGGACTTCACGGCCGGTAAGGTGATCGGTGATGACATCGGCGCGGATATGGAACAGATGAAGCTTGTTGGCGGCTTTGACCACAACTTTGTTCTTGACAGCACAGATGACTGGAAGCTGGCTGCTGAGGCTTATTGCCCCCGTACCGGCATTGCAGTCAGTGTGCAGACCACTGCGCCCGATATGCAGTTCTATAGCGGCAACTTTATCTCTGCCAAGGTCGGCAAGAATGGTACGCCGCTGGATGTGCGCTATGGCTTCTGCCTCGAAACCCAGCTGCCTCCGGATGCGGTGAATCAGCCCGACTTCCCCAGCCCCTTTATTCGCCCGGGTCAGCATTATTTCTCCAAGACTGCCTACACATTTACTGTGCGCTGAGTTATGGATACCCTCATTCATGTGATTGAAACTGCTCTGCCGGTCTTTCTGACGCTGGGGCTTGGTATGCTGTGCAGGCGCTGCAAGCTGCTCAGCAGAGAGGGTGTCAGTGCGCTGAAATCCGTGGCTGTGAATATCACCCTGCCTGCGGTCATGTTCTCTGCGTTTGCCACAGCGGATTATTCGCTATCCAGCATCAGCATTCCTGTGGTGATTTTCGCCCTGTGTCTGCTGGCGATGTTCCTCGGCAGGGCGTTCTGCCGCCTGTTCAGGCTGCCCGGTCGCCTGACTCCCTTCCTTTCTACTGGCTTTGAGGCCGGAATGCTTGGCTATGCGCTCTTTGCGCTGCTCTTTGGAAGTGAAATGAATTCTCATTTCGCTATCGTGGATTTGGGACAGGTGCTGTTTGTATTCACAGTGTACAAAATTGCGCTCTCCGGCAAGGATGGCGCAGCGGCAGCTGTGAAGGAAGCCCTGTATTCTCCCACGGTCTGGGCAATTGCCGCAGGACTTCTCATGGGGGCAACCGGTGCATTCAAGGCGCTGGAGCCTTCGGGAGTATCGGGAATTCTCAGCGCTTGCGCTTCCTTTGTGGCGGCGCCCACCAGCGGCGTGATTCTGCTGTCGATCGGCTACGATCTTGTTCCCAGCGAAATTCGCTGGCAAAAGACGGCAATGATCGTGGTGATGCGTGTGGTCATCATGGCGATCGTACTGGCGTTGGCTCTGCTCATCAATCGCTATGTCCTGAGCAGTGCCATGCACATCGGCGCTCTGGTGCTGCTTATGACGCTTCCGCCTCCCTATGTCCTGCCTGTTTTTGCTGACGCAGGAGACGAGAGAGCGAATGTTTCGTCGGCACTGTCTGTGCTGACGCTTCTGAGTCTTGTGATATTTGCGGTTCTTACCGCTACCTTCCATTAATAAAAACGGCGGTGCAGATGAAGAGCTGCACCGCCGTAGTATTATTTGGAATCAGAGATTTGTAATCAGGAGCACAATACCGGAGATAATCAGAATGATATAAATAAACTTGAGGAAGGTGGCCTGCTTTACATGCCGTGTCAGAACGCCGCCGAGCCAGATGGCAAAGATGGTGGGCAGGATCACGATGCCGGACATGATGGCGACCTGCCGGGTAACAGCACCCTCAACAAAATATGTAGTGACCATGATGATATTCAGGATGGCCCACACTGCGTTGACCGTAGCCCGGAATTCCTGCTTTTCCTTGAGCTGTGCAACAGAATAGACAGCCAGAAAACTGCCGCCGGAGACGAACAGCCCCTGCATAATGCCCGCAATGGCGAGAGCCGTATTCTGCACGGCTTTGGGAGCTTCCTTATTCGAAGGGAAGAACAGCTTCTTCACGCCGACAGCAATGACTACGATGGCATAGGCGATGAGCAGAAAATTCAGCTGCACCCGCCCGGTAGCCCACAGGCCGCCCAGCACGCCGAGGAGCATGACACCGGTCATTTTGAAAAGCTCCCTCCAGTTGATGTGCTTATATTCGGTAAGCAGAACCACAACGCCGGTGATCCATGCCACAAAGGTAATAACCGGCTTGGAAACGTCCAGCCCCATCAGCATGATGCAGACGGGCATGGAGAGCAGGGTACCTCCGAAGCCTGCAAGGGACTGAACAAAAACGCCGAACATGACCGCCAGAACAAAGAGAACGTAATTCATTTTGCCTCCTTTTCTCAGGAAAAAACCAATAAAAAAAGAATAAGGACACCGCAAAGCGGTATCCTTATTCTGGTACGCCGGAAGGGACTCGAACCCCCGACCTTCTGGTTCGTAGCCAGACACTCTATCCAACTGAGCTACCGGCGCATCTAGCGCTTCGCGCTGGAGTATAATAGCACAACTGTAAGGAAAATGCAAGCTTTTTTTTAAAAAGTTTCATAATTTTTATCGCGCGGGAAAAAGAAGACGAAAAGAATTGCAGCAAAATCATTGCAAAGGTCATGGAAATAGCGTAAAATAAAGAAAAAATGACTGGAGGGAAAGAATTATGCTTGTTTCTTTGACTCAGGCGCTGGCAGACGGAATGCGAAACGGCTATGCGATCGGCGCATTCAATGCAACCGGGCTGGAAACGGTGCAGGCCATTATCGCTGCGGCAGAGAAGGCCCGGAAGGCTGTGATCCTGAGCTTTGCGCAGGTGCATAGCCCCTATGTGACTATGGAGGAAATTGCCCCCGTTATGCTGCGTGCGGCTTCGGCTGCTTCTGTGCCGGTCTGCGTTCATCTAGATCACGGGCAGTCGCAGGAGCTTTGCGAGAAGGCGATGGATATGGGCTTCACCTCTGTTATGCTGGATGCCTCTGCCTGCCCTTATGAAGAAAATGCTGCGCAGACCGCAAGCGTTGTCCGGAGTGCCCATGCAAGAGGGGTCAGCGTTGAGGCGGAACTGGGCAGTATCGGTTCGGCAAGCGATGCATATACTGATCCTGAGGCTGCGGCTGATTTCGTATCCCGCACAGGCGTGGATGCACTGGCGATCGCCTTCGGGACCAGCCATGGCGTGTATGCAGTGCGGCCTACCCTTGATCTGGAACGTGTTTCGAAAATTCGTGAAAAAGTCTCGGTGCCTCTTGTCATGCATGGAGGCTCCGGCCTCAGCAAAGAGGAATTCCGGCAGGCCGTCTGCAACGGAATCCGAAAAATCAACTACTATACCTATATGTCCCTTGCCGGCGGCAGCGCGGTGAAGCAGGCGATGGACAAGGTGGAGGGCAATGTGTTTTTCCATGATATCTGCGTCCTGGCGCGGCAGGCCATGGAGGAGGATGTTTCCCGTGCCATTCGGGTCTTTGGCCGGATGGAGTGAGGAGAAAAGATGAGAAAGACAGGAATTGCAGTGGCCGGTTCCATTGTGGCCGATCTGTACTATGAGATCGACACCTATCCCCGGCAGGGAATGCTGACCACCATCCGTGCGACCCACGGTGCGGTGGGCGGCACAGGCAATCTGATTATGGATCTGGCGCGGCTGGACAGCAGTATGCCGATCCGGGTCAGCGCGCTGGTGGGGGAGGACGACAGCGGAGAGATGATGCTTCGCACGCTCGCCGGATATCCCAATATTGACCTTCGCAATGTGACCCGGGAGGGCGTAAGCTCGGTGGATCACGTTATGGAGCCGCGCGATACCCGGCAGCGCACCTTTTTCTATCAGGCCGGGGCCAATGATGTCTATGATGAGAGCTATATTGACTTTGATGTGCTCGATTCGCGGATTTTCCATTTGGAGTACCTTCTGCTGATGGCGCGGGTCGATGCGCCGGATGCTCAGTTCGGCACCCATGGGGCAAAAATACTCCATGATGCACGGGCGCGGGGGATGCAAACCTCTGTGGATATGGTTTCCGGGCAGGGTGCGTTGGCTTCCTCTGTGGTGCCGCCTGCGCTGGCCTATACCGATTATTGCACCATCAATGAGACCGAGGCTGAGAATGTAACGGGCATTGCGGTGAAGGACAGTGCAAGCGCTGCCAGGGCACTGGAGGCGCTGAGAAGCTTCGGTGTCGCCCGCTGGGCCGTGATTCATTCGCCGCATTGCAGCTATGGGCTGGACTGTGAGACCGGGCGTATGGTGATCTCTCCCAGCCTGAAGCTGCCGCATGGGTTTATTCAGGGCACCACCGGCGCGGGAGATGCGTATTGCAGCGGCATTCTCTATGGCGCCTACACCGAGATGGGGCTTGAAAAGTCCATGGATTTTGCGGCTGCGGTTGCTGCCTGCTCGCTCTCGGGCATCAATGGAACCGAAGGCGTGCGCCCGGCGGCGGAGGTTTGGAAGCTAAGGGAGGAATATCCGCTGTATAAGGAGGTTTTATGAAACGATTCCTTGCCGTTTTATGTGTCATTTTGTCGCTTTTGCTTCTTGTTGTGGCACTGCGGCATTTAGGCATCGTTTCGAATTCCGGCCCCATGCCGGAGCTGCCTGCGTATGTGCAAACGTCAGCTCCGGTTTCTGAGCCGGAAATAGAGCCGGAACCGGAGCCCGCTGCTGAGCCTGCGCCGGAACCGGAGCCGGAAGCGGAGGTGCAGCCGGAACCGGGGAATCCCAGACTTGTCAATGGCAGGTCACTTCAGACAGTGGTCGTGGACGAGACGCTGTTTGTGAAAGCGGAGCAGTTGGCTGCGGCCATGTATTTGGAATCTGCGCAGGCGGAAGGTTCACTGACCCTGTCCGGATATCCCCGCCCCTCCTGTTTTACGGCGGGGGATTGCAATGCGGTGGTGAATGGGGAGCAGATTATGCTCAGCCGTTCTCCCTTCCTGTTCGAAGAAGAAATCTATCTTCCTCTGGAAGAGAGTGCCTGCGCCATGGGCTGTATTGCCGATACGGATGAGCAGACCGGTGTTCAGTATCTGACCTCCGGCGGTGGAGACTGGGAAATCCCTGCGGATGTGAATATCCCGATTTTGGAGTACCACGCAGTAAGCAACAACCTGTGGGGCATTCCAGAGCTGTTCGTGGGTCCGGCAGAGATGGAAGCGCAGCTGGCCTATCTTGTGGACAACGGTTATGATCCGATCTGGTTTGAGGATCTGCGCCATGTGGAGCAGTATGATAAGCCGGTCATTCTGACCTTTGATGACGGCTATGACGACAATTATCTCGAATTGTTCCCACTTTTGAGAAAGTACAATGTGAAAGCCACTGTTTTTGTCATTGCAGGCTCCATAGGGAATAACCACCATATGACTGACGCGCAGGTCAGGGAGATGGCTGCTTCCGGACTGGTTTCCATCCAGAGCCACGGCCTGACCCATCGTGAGCTTGGCTATATGGATGAGAGCAGCCTGCGCCATGAGTTTAGCGAGAGCAAGCGCATTCTGGCTGGACTTACCGGCGCAGAGCCTTATGTGATATGCTATCCCGTCGGCAGCTCTTCGACTCTGGCGGTTTCCGTTGGCAGGGAATATTTCAAATTCGGCACAAAAATGAGCGGCAGATATTATAACACCTCAACCGAACCGCTTCTTGCGCCGCGCTATTATATTTCGCGCTATACCACGCTGGAGCAGTTTGCGGCAATGCTTGAGGAATCGCTATAAGCTAAGCTATAAAAAAGGGGCTGCCTCTTAACGAGACAGCCCCGTGTGCGTTATTCAGCTTCTGATTGCATCAGTTTCTGGGTGCGGTAGGCAACGATGGCGATGCGGATATCGCTCAGCAGCATGTTGATGTCGTCCGGCTGATCCGCAGTGCCGCCATTGATGAATCCCCGGTCGAGTATTTCCCGCATTTCCGGCTTTGCCCAGTCGGGGAGCTGGTCAAAGGTTTCAATATAGGTGTCTCCCAGCAGGGAGAGAAGCTGCTCCCGGGTGATGGGGGCGGTTGTTTCATTGGGGGCGGTATAGACCGCCTTGCCTTCCCGGTCAAAGACGCTGTAGCCGGGCGGGCAGGCGGCTTTTGCGTTTTCCAGGGAGTGGAAAGCGCCCAGCTGCCCTTTGGTATCTGCCCAGGTTTTCCGCACACGGTAGATGGGGGTGTCCAGCAGGGCGGCCACATCCTTGCGGAAGGTATCCATGCTGTACTCCAGCCCCAGCCCCTTCCACAGGTGCTCCGGGTCTGCGTGATTGGAGGCGATGCCCCGGGCATTCCCTTCGGCGTGGCTGATGATGGCGGTTTTGGGGTCTAAATGGTAGTCCTCGCACAGGGCGGCAAACAGCTCCACGGCGGTGCGGTAGGTGCCCCGACACTGCGCTTTGGCCTTCTCCGCATCCAGAACGGTGAACGTAGAGCCGCCGGTATAGCGGATTTCCGCAGGCTCGGTCATCTCGATGCCGACGAAGCTGTCATTGGCACTGCCGCCTGCGTGCCAGCCGCGGTAATTCCAGGGCAGGCACTGGTATACAATGCCGTCTGCCTGCAAAACCGCGTGGACGGCGACCTCTTTTCCGGCGGTATTCCAGCTATCTGCAAATACTGCGGCGCTGGGCTGCGGCGTTCCTACGCTGTGCAGCATCAGCCCCTGCGGGCCGCGGGATTGAAATTGGGTGTATCGGCTGTCAAGCTTTTTGAGATTGTTCTGATAGCAGTCATTTTTGGTACTGAAGCGTTCAATCAGTTCCATGCTCCTCCTCCTGACCTAACTGCTTTTTGATTTGATGAATGCCGGTGGAAGCCAGCCCGGAGGCGATGCCCACAGCGATGGCGGTGATGGGCTCGCTCGCTGGAAAGTCTGCCATAACATAGAGCCCCACAAGGCCGAGAATACCGCCTGCAAAGCCGACTATGGGCGGGATCCACTGATTGGAGAGCTTCGTTCGCTTTACAGTGATGCCGACCAGATAGCAGATCAGGGTGATTCCGGTCACGCTGGCAATGCCTAAATTCATGATTTTTTCCCCTCTCTTTCCAGGTCCTGTATCCTATGATTGATGACCTTGATTTGTTCCTCCACGACCGGCATACGGCGGGCAAAGTTGTTGTGCTCACGAACCTCCCGCACCAGCTCATCCAGCCGCGCATCGGTGACGGCCTGCGCGGCGCTCAGGGTATCGGCGGCGTGTCGGTTTCCAAACCATGCGGTGATGCAGACCCCCATCAGGGTCAGGAAGCCGGAGATCACGCTGACAATGATTTGGATCAAAACCGCTTCACCTCCGGCATGATTTTTTTGTGATTCATATTCATTCCTCCTTACGTTTATGAATGCCCTTTCATAAACAGAGGAAAATGCTGCCGTTGCCGCCCGAAATTGGGCAACAAAAAAATGCCCCCTGCGTCGGCAGGGGGCATCAGGCAGTTGAAAAACTATGCTACGCATTTGTGCAACTGAGCAGCGGGGGAAGAGTGAAGGGGGCAAAAAGCCCCCTTCGCGTTCAATCAAAGAGATTTTCAAACTTTTTTAAAAGTTTGAAAATCTTGTCAGCGTGTCAAAAAGACTTTTTTGACACGCTGATGCTCCCTGCGTCGGCAGGGGGCATTTTGTATCAGAATATCTGCTGCTGCGTAAGCAGCTGCTCCATTTGCATGACCCGCTGATCCCAGGAGCAGGCCTTTCCGAGGGCAATGCGGCGGGCGATTCGCTCCGGATCGGTATCCCGTAGGGCTTCCCGGCATTTTTCGAGGAATTCTTCCGGCGAGGCGGCAATGTGGATATCGTCGGCATACTGGAGGATCTGTTCCGGCTGGGGCGTGGAAACGATGGCCTTACCGGTGGCAAGGTACTCGAAAAATTTCAGGGGGCTGACATCCCGGCTCAGATCGCTTTGGTCAAAGAGGTTCAGGCACACATCGCAGTGGGCGAGATATTGCGGGAGCTGCTCATTGGGCCGCAGACCGAGGAAATGGCAGTTGGGCAGCTGCTTCAGGGCGCTGATATCCACATCGGGCAGCTGACGGCCAAGGAAGAGAAAACGCCAGTCCGGCTGCGCTTTGGCGGCATGGGCAATATAACCGTACTCGATGCAGCCTTGCAGTGCACCGACAAAGGCGAATACCGGCCCATCTCCGGCGGGAAAATCGTCCGGCTTTGGCTGCGGCTGCGAGGCGGCGTAGAAGCGCTCAAAGTTTGCGCCGTTGGGAATGAATACCGCTTTTTTGTTTACCTCATGAAGGCGCTGCCAGAGGCTCTTCGCGGTAGCAAATACCATATCGGCCTTTGCCGCCAGCTCCAGCTCCATGTTGTCCACCATGGCGGGATTCATCAGCCCGCCGTAAGCGGAGTGGCGATCCACGCAGTCGTAGATCAGTGCGCTATGCGGAACACCGTCCACACAATCCGCTGCGGTGGGGGAGTAGACCCAGAGCACCGGGTCAGTGAAGCCGTGTGCCTTGCTCAGGCGGCTGATATAGCGGGCAAGCTTTTTCTGATTCAGACGGTTGATCCAGCGGAATTTGTTAAAGTAGGGAAGCACCGGCGGTAGGGAGTAGACGGTAATGTTCGGCTGGGGCTGGCACCGATCGGTTTTCCAGCTTTTCAGCTTTGACCGAAGGGAGCGGTCTTTGATCGGCCCGATATAGGTGATGGGAGGATCGAAGTATAGGATCTCGGCATCCTTGAGGCGGGACATGACCTGCTGTTTTCTGGTGGGAATGGGATACCAGGGGGAGGTAGAAAGACAGATGATTTGTTTCATATTTTTATTCCTCCAGAGCCTTCCGTGCAAGGGTGGCGTTTTCTTTCGCCAGCATGTGCAGACGCTGGGCGTTGGCAGCGCTTATGGAGGCGCTGGACAGCGCCGCATCCGTGAGTTGGATCAGCTTTTGGGCACTGAGCTCCGAAAGGTTGACATAATTTTCTTGATTGGCATATTCCAGAAATCCGCTGACCTTGGGGTCATAAACAACGCCGCCCATGGGAACATTCATGGCGCAGGCAAAGACCAGCGCATGCAGGCGCATGGAGATGACCGCATCCATCTGACCGATGATCGCGAGGATGGTATCGGCGTCGTTGACGGCTGAGATACGGATGCAGGGGCAGGTCAGTTTTTTGGCGATTTCTGTGGTCACCGGCTCGTCACGGTTAGGCTCAAGTGCGAAAAGTACGGGAATGAGGCCGTGACGGTCATAGGCATACTGGGCAGCTGCGGCAAAATCATCCAGATGGCTGTCCATACCTGCCCATGGGCGGGGGGCAAACATGATATAGTGGGTATCCTGACTGAGGCCGAAGGCGTGAAGGATGCTCTTTGTCTTCTCCGGGTGGGTCATGGTGAGAAGCAAGGCGGGATCGGCCGTCAGATGGATGTCCTTATTCCCGATCTCCATGGAGCGCAGCTCCTTTGCGGAGTCTTCATCGCGCAGGGCGATGGTATCCACGCAGCGGGAAATGGTGCGGGAGGTGATGCGGCGGAAAAGAGCACCGTTTACCGGGCCGATACCGCAGCCATACATCATGACATGGTTTTTCCTGCTGTGAGCAAAGGAAATGTTGCTCAGGTAATACAGCAGAGACCGCGTGCTGGTGATATTCTGGATCAGCGTGCCGCCGCCGGAGATATAGAGCCGGGTGCGGCGCATCAGAGAGAGGAATCTCGGTGCATTGAAGGTATGGCAGGTGCCGATTCGGTACATCAGTCTGGTTTCCATCGGGTTGCGGGAGAGCGCATAGATGGGAATATCGGCATCAATACTGCGCATTTGCTGGATAATGGCGCGGAGAATGGCGTCATCACCGGCATTGTGCTTTCCGTAAGCACCGCAAATCAGCACACCATCGCGTTTTTTATGCTTTTTTCGTTCCGTTTTGCGGAGAATCGCCTGATATATTTCCTCCTGATGCTGCACGGTGGCGTCCAAAGAGAATTCATTTTTTGTTTTTTCATAAAGGCTGTCCCCCAATTGCCTGCGCAGATCGGCATCTCCGGCCAGCAGCTTCATATGCTGGGCCAGAAGTGCCACATCCTGTGCCGGGAAGAGCAGACCATTGACCTCGTTGTCGATCAGATAGGGGATACCGCCGACCTGAGAGGCAATGGTGGCGCAGTGCATCCGGGCACCCTCGGACAGTGCATAGGGGAAGCTTTCGGACAGGGAGGTCAGCATATTGACGTCCAGTGCGTTGTAGAAGCTGTCCGTATCGGCGATCCAGCCGGCAAACAGAACGGTATTCGGGGGGCATAGCTCCTTTGCCAGAGCCTTCAGCTCCTCGGCCTGCTCGCCGTCACCGGCAATAATCAGACGTGCAGAGGGGAACTCTGCCACGGTCGAAGCAAAGGCGCGGATCAGCGTGCCCATGTTCTTTACCGGGGAAATGCGGGCAGCAATACCGAACACGACACTGTCCGGCTCCCGCTGCAGGCCGATGCTGTCGAGAAATGCGTCCCGCTCCACAGGATGCAGAGGGGTCGAAAAATCGATACCGTTATAGATGGTAAAAATCCTCTGGGGATCGAAGCCGCGGCTGATCAGAAGCTGAGAAAAGGCATCGGATACGCCGATATAATAGTCTAAAAAGCGCAGGGCGATTTTATTGATATTCCCGAAGGTGATCCGGTGCAGAGGTCTACCCAGATAGTCCAGCCGATAGTCGCTGTGGATGGTGCTGACCACGGGCACGTTCACCATTGTCCGGATGATCGCGCCCATCATATTGGCGCGGGAGCCATGGCAGTGGATGACCTGATAGCCTTCCTCGCGGATCAGCCCGGCAATGGTTCGGCAGTCGGAGAGGACATTGGTTTTGATAATTCGGGTGTTGATTCCCAGTGCTTCTGCTTCGGCTGAGAACGAGCCTTTGGTAAAGCAGACCAAAAGCACATCATGGCGCTTGCTCAGGCCGCTCAGCAGAGACAGTACATGGGTTTTGGCGCCGCCGACATCGCCGCCGGAAATGAGATGAATGATTTTCATGGAAATCACTCCAGACTTGTAGCATTTTTGTCTTGCGTGTGCAGGGATCATCCGCTATAATAAGAGCAGTATAAAACATTATATCTCATTTTCACCGCAGAAGCAATGTTTTTCTGCGGTGACAGCTTGAAGGAGGCAGCTATGAAGCTTGCAGACAGCAACGGAAAAATTTTTAAGAAATTCAATGTGATTGATGTCATTGTTGTTCTTCTCGTATTGGCGGTGATCGTTGCCATCGGATGGAAAACCGTGACCAGTAAGCCGGCCGTGGTAGAAGAAGAGGAAGAGGTTGAGCTCCAGTTTGAGAATGCCGATCATCTGGTCTATGGCGTTGTCTGCCAGAATATTCCCGAAGAGGTTGCCAAAGCGTTCCGGAGCCAGATGGAGCTGTCCCTTGCAAAGCGCCGCCTGATGAGCAATGGCGAGCCTCTGGAGGGCTACATTACCGATTGCACCTATGAGACCGGGGAAGACGGCCTTTGCAGTGTCTATTTTACCATTGAAGCCATTCTGGAAAAAGAGGATGGCATCTGCTCCGTCGGCACGCAGGAAATCCGTATCGGCAAGAACCATATTGTGAAGACCTATGAGATCGAAACATCCGGCGTGATCTATTACATGGAGGTCAGCAAGAATGGATGAAGCTCGTTCGGTATTGCAGGCGGCGTATCGGCAGAGCGTCCTGCACCGGATCGGTGTCTTCTGGAAAAAGGCCTGGGCAGAATCCTGCCTGAGGGCATTGCTTGTGTGGCTGCTGAGCCTGCCTTCCCTGGATGAAGGCTCTGCCATCCGGCGCGGCATGAGCAGAATCAATGCCCGCCTGGGTTCCTGCGATCGGCTCAACCGCGCCATCGACGGCAGTTTTCTGCACCGTATCTGGGCGGGAATCTGCTGCGCAGGCAGGCGAAGCTTCTTCCTGGGACATGTTTTCCGGAACGGAATGACCGGCGTGCTCCTGCTGATTCTGGCGCTCTATACGCCCATTGATTACCTGCTGCGGGATGTTTTTGCAATTCCCGTGGTATCCTCCGGCTGGGATGAGGGCTTGCTGATTCTGGCCATGCTCTGGGTCATCCTCCTGCGCGTGCGGGAGCAGCCCAGCCTGCCCGCGGCAGCATCGCCTCTGGATTTTCCTGTGGGGCAGTTCCTGCTGGTGTGCCTGTTCCTGTTTGTGGTCTTATTTACCAGACCGCAGATCAACCGTGACGGTTTACGTGCAACGGCGCAGTATATCCTCTGGTTCTATCTTGTGACCCGACTGATCCGCAACCGGGAGCAGCTCCATATGGTCTACTACGTCATGGTCGCTGTGGCAGCCGTGATTTCGCTGCATGGCATCTATCAGTTTATCGTTGCAGCGCCCATCCCGTCCCATTGGGTCGATCAGTCGGAGAGTGCGGTTCGCACGCGTGTATTCTCCATTTTCGGCAGCCCCAACATTATGGGCGACTATATGGTCATGTTTGCCCCCATGATGGCGGCGTTGGCCTACTGCCTGAAGAATAAGGCGATGAAGCTGGTGTGCTGGTTCTTTACCTTCACGATGTGCTTCTCCTGCCTGTTTACCATGTCCCGCGGTGCTTGGATCGCTATGGTGGTAGCCGTTCTCATCTTTGCGGCGCTGGTGGATCGCAGACTGATTCTGCTCATGCTGCTGGCATTCGTTGCCGCGCTGTTCCTGCCGTTCGTGGCAAGCCGTATCGGCTATCTGTTTACCTCAGAGTATGCAGAGAGCGCCGCAAGAGGCGGCCGCTCCGTGCGCTGGGAAAAGGCCATTGAATATCTCTACTCCAATAACCCGGTATTTGGTATCGGCTTCGGCAGATTCGGCGGTGCGGTTGCCATGCAGCATCAGGAATCTGTATGGATGAAGTATTTCTACACCGACAACTATTATGTGAAGATCCTTGCGGAAAACGGCTATGTGGGTCTTGTGAGCTTTGTGCTTATGATGCTCGGTGTCGTATGGTGCGGCCTTCGGGGCTGGTTCCGGAAGCGGCACACAGCGGTCTCTCCCCTGTGTGCAGGCATGCTGGCAAGCCTTTCCGGCGTTCTGGTGCACTGCTACTTCGAGAATATCTTCGAGGAGCCTTACATGGCGGCTTCCTTCTGGACGATCGCAGCCATGATGGTATATCTCGGCTTTATCGAGGATCGCATTTCCGTTGCTGAATAAATTAAAGCCTGCGCCGCGTCCGGCGCAGGCTTTTTCATACTGCCGAAGAACCATGCTATGCACCTCCGCAATTGAGCAGCGGGGGAAGGGAGAAGAAAAAAAGCTTCCTTTAAACTGTTTATAAATGCGTGACACCGTAGGGGCGAACTGTGTTCGCCCGTTCTGTATTACAACAATCAAATGTATGTGGTTTGGCATGATAACATATTTATCAACCTGCGCGGTTTCATAAGTATCATTTCATATGCCGCTATTTTCGTCAACAAGCTTTCTGATTTCGGAAAAGGTCGTTTTCTGGCGAACGCAGTTCGCCCCTACGGATATATCACATATTTGATGTTGCTGAACAAATCAAAATACTTCCTTATCCGTCCATACCGTTCAATCAAAGAGATTTTTTGACACGCTGGTCTGCGCCGTACTCGGCGCAGGCTTTTTTGACAAAATAAAAAAGACAGGCAAGCCTGTCTTAATTATTGTATGGTCATCAGATGGCACGCTCAACCTTGTTGGAACGGAGACATCTTGTGCAGACGTACACATGGCGCGGAGTACCGTCGACAATCGCTTTCACGCGCTTGACATTGGGCTTCCACATTCTGTTGGAACGTCTGTGGGAATGGGAAACTTTAATACCGAAAGTAACGCCCTTGCCGCAGATATCGCACTTAGCCACTGGATGCACCTCCTATCCATAGGTGAAATAACAAATAAAAATCTCAAAGAGACCGAGAGATATAATACCAGATTATGACGAGAAATGCAAGAGAAAAAGTAAATATTTTTTATTTTTTTCTTTGGGATTGAAACGCCTTCTTTTTTTCAATATAATAGGTACAAACAGGGAGGTGAAGTGTCATGGCAACGACCTATAGTGTCCCTCTGACGCAATTGGTGGAGGAAGCAGGCCTGAGCGTTTGCTATCGGGCTTCGGATTATGAAAAGATTCGCATTACGATAGAGGATGTGTCCCGTCCCGGCCTGCCGATGGCGGGATTTCTGGATTATTTTGAACCCATGCGTCTTCAGGTTATGGGAACTGTGGAGATGAGTTACCTCAACAGGCTTTCCAGTGAGGCGCGTGCCATTGTGTTTGACCGGTTTTTCTCCTACAAGATTCCCGCCCTCATTATTGCCCGCGGGGATGAGCCGCATAAGGAATGTCTGGAGCAGGCCCGGAAGCATGATGTGACGATCCTGCAATCTGCGCAGTCCACGTCCTTTGTGGTTTCCTTCCTGATCACCAGCCTGAAAAACCATCTGGCCCCGCGGATCACCCGCCACGGCGTCCTGGTCGATGTCTACGGCGAAGGAATGCTCCTGCTCGGTGACAGCGGCATCGGCAAGAGTGAGGCGGCTGTGGAGCTTCTCAAGCGCGGCCACCGCCTGATTGCCGATGATGCGGTCGAGATCAAGAAGATCTCCGAAACCAGACTGGTGGGCACAGCACCGGAGCTGCTGCGCAATTATATCGAGCTTCGCGGCATTGGTGTTATCAATGTGGCAAAGCTGTTCGGTATGGCAGCCATCAAAGAGGAAACCTTTATCAATATGATCATCAATATCGTGCCCTGGTCGGATCATGAGATTTATGACCGTCTGGGTCTGGAAAACCAATATATGGAGCTTCTGGGGGTCAAGATCCCGTCCATAACCATTCCCGTCACCCCCGGACGAAACCTTGCCGTGAATCTGGAGGTCGCCGCGATGAATAACCGCCAGAAGCGCATGGGCTATAATGCAGCGGTGGAATTCACCCAGCAGATCAACCGCCACTTTGACGCGGCGAAGAACGTGTAAACATGAATGCGGCGGCAAAACGCTTGCATAGCATGGATGGGTGTGGTAAAATACTATGGTTATACACCCGGAGGAGTTGATAGGATATGAAGAATCTGATTGCGAAGCTTTCGCAGTTTCACATCCCCTTTTGCACGGAGGAACCCCTTTCCCGGCACACCACGTTCCGCATCGGCGGCCCGGCAGAGGTGATGGCGTTTCCCCGCACAGCAGGGGAGCTGTCTACTCTTTTCCGTGCAGCGAAGCAAGCGGGCATTGCCCCGGTCATTCTGGGCGCGGGCAGCAATGTGCTTGCACCGGATGAAGGAAAGCGCGGCCTTGTGATTTGCACAAGAGACTGCCTCTGCTCTGTGCGGAGGCTTGATGATACGTCGATCTGCGTGAGTGCCGGTGTGCTGATGTCCAGGGCGGCGGTGTTTGCAAGAGACCTGGGGCTTGCCGGCATGGAATTTGCCCACGGTATCCCCGGTACGGTGGGCGGCGGCATTTATATGAACGCAGGCGCATACGGCGGAGAACTGGTTCAGATCGCCGAGAAGACGACCTTCATGAATTTTGACGGAGAGATTACGGAATATGTCGGGCAGGCGCAGGGTCTCGGCTACCGCACCAGTGCATTTCAGGTGATGGATGGGCTGATTCTGGAGACTGTTTTCCGTCTGACACCCGGAAATATAGAAGAAATTACCGAAAAAATGCAGGAGCTTGCCGCCAGACGCAGAGCCTCCCAGCCTCTGGATATGCCCTCTGCCGGTTCGACCTTCAAGCGCCCGCAGGGCGGCTATGCCGCAGCGCTCATCGAGGGCGCCGGGCTGAAGGGGCAGGGCGTAGGCGGTGCGCAGGTCTCCGTGAAGCATGCCGGTTTTGTGGTCAACACCGGCAACGCGACCGAAAAGGATGTTTTAGATACCATAGAGATGATTCAGGCGCGCGTTTATGCAGCCTCAGGGATTCTTCTGGAGCCTGAGGTCAAGCGCCTGTAACGATACGGAAAGGAAAGGTGAGCCCATGTCGTTTTCTGCCAATGCAAAGGCAGAGCTTTGCCGCGCCCCCATCAATCGCAAATGCTGCGCGCTGGCAGAGTGCTACGGCATTCTGCTCTATTGCAATACCTTCCGCAAGGAACAGATTCGCATCGTGACCGAAAATGGGGAGTTTGCCCAGCGTCTTCCCAAGCTTTTTCGCAAGGCCTTTGCCTTGAGCTTCGATCAGGCGCCCGAGGAAGGCGAGCAGAGGGGCAAGCTGGTTTTTCAGGTGACCGATGCGAAGAAAATAACGGCGATTTTTGACGCCTTCGGCCTGTCCTATGAGGGCGGTGTGGCGCTCCATGTTAATTTTGGGATGCTGGAGGAGGATTGCTGCCGCAATGCCTTTTTGCGCGGCGCGTTCCTGTCCGGCGGCTCTGCCACCGATCCCGCCAAGCGCTACCATCTGGAGCTGGCGACCTCCCACCATAAGGTGAGCCGGGAGACCGATGCCCTCCTTCTGGATATGGATTTTCATGCCAAGACCGTTGAACGCAACGGCAGCAGCATTTTATATTTCAAGCAAAGCGAAGTCATTGAAGATTTCCTGACCTTCCTCGGCGCGCCCGTGTGCGCCATGGGGGTCATGGAGGCCAAAATGGAAAAGGATCTGATCAACGGTGTCAATCGCCGGGTCAACTGTGAAACCGCCAACCTGACCAAGGTGGTGGATGCAGCGGGCGATCAGATCGCTGCCATCCGCGCCCTGGAGCGGCGGGGCATTCTGGAGACCCTGCCGGAGAAGCTGCGCACCACGGCTGCGCTCCGCGTGAAAAATCCGGAGGCAACCTTACTGGAGCTGGCAGAGCTATGCGATCCCCCGGTGAGCAAGTCCGCAGTGAATCACAGAATGCGCAAGCTGGTGGAGCTGGCAAAGGAGTAGACCATGGCTTTTGTTCACTTACATGTCCATACCGAATACAGCCTCCTTGACGGTGCTTGCCGTATTGCGGATATGATGGATCGGGTCAAGTCGCTGGGGCAGGATGCCGTGGCGATCACCGACCATGGCGTGATGTACGGTGTCATTGATTTCTACAAGGCCGCCAAGGCCGCAGGCATCCGTCCCATCATCGGCTGTGAGGTCTATGTCGCGCCCCGCACCATGCACGACCGTGTTCACGGTCTGGATCATGAGGCGAGGCATCTTGTGCTGCTCTGCGAAAATCAGACGGGCTACCAGAATCTTTGTTATCTTGTCTCCCGCGCCTTTCAGGAGGGCTTCTATGGCAAGCCCAGAGTAGATCTGGCGCTGCTTCGGCAGCATAGCGAGGGCCTGATCGCCCTGTCTGCCTGCCTTGCCGGTGAGATTCCCCGCCATCTGATGGACGGAGACTATGCCGGTGCAAAGGAAAAGGCGCTGGAGCTGGCAGAAATTTTCGGGGAAGAGCATTTTTATCTTGAATTGCAGGATCATTCTCTCCCGGAGCAGGCAAGCGTGAATCAGGGCATTGTACGCCTCGCCAGAGAGACCGGCCTGCCGCTCGTTGCGACCAATGATGCGCACTACCTTACAAGAGAGGACAGCGAGCTTCAGGATGTCCTCCTGTGCATCCAGACCGGCAAAACGATGGATGATCCCAACCGGATACGTTTTTCCACAAAGGAGTTTTATCTCAAATCCGAAGAGGAAATGCGCGCCATCTTCCCCAATGTCCCTGAGGCGCTGGAGAACACCGCAAAAATCGCGGCGCGCTGTCAGGTGGAATTTGTTTTTAACCAGTATCATCTGCCCCTCTTCCCCTGCCCGGATGGGTATGACAGCTGGGGCTATTTTGAAAAGCTCTGCCTTGAGGGCTATGAGACCCGCTATCCAGATGACCCGGCAGGCTACCGCGAACGACTGGAATATGAGATGTCCATGATCCGAAAGATGGGATATGTGGACTATTTCCTCATTGTGGGGGACTTTGTATCCTTCGCCCGCGAAAACGGCATCCCGGTAGGCCCGGGCAGAGGCAGTGCAGCCGGTGCGATGGTTTCCTACTGCCTTGGGATCACTGATATCGATCCCATGAAATACAGCCTTTATTTTGAACGCTTCCTGAACCCGGAGCGCGTTTCCATGCCCGATATCGACATGGATTTCTGCCAGAACCGCCGGGGTGAAGTGATCGAATATGTCACGCGCAAATACGGCTCTGACCGTGTGGCGCAGATCGTCACCTTCGGCACCATGGCTGCCCGCGGCGCCATCCGCGATGTCGGCCGTGTGCTGGAATTCTCCTATGCGGAGACCGATGTGGTGGCGAAGCTGATTCCCCCCACGCCCCATATGACGCTGGATGAGGCGCTCAAGGTCTCCCCGCAGCTCAAAACCATGTATGAGCAGGATGAGCGGGTCAAGAAGCTGATTGATACCGCCCGCGCCATTGAGGGCATGCCGCGCAATACCTCTACCCATGCTGCCGGTGTTGTGATTACCCGCAACCCGGTGAGCAGCTATGTGCCGCTTGCCAGAAACGACGATACCATCGTCACCCAGTTCACCATGACCACCATTGAGCAGCTGGGACTTCTCAAGATGGACTTCCTCGGCCTTCGCAACCTAACGGTCATTGATGATGCAGAGAAGCAGATTCGAAGATCGGAGCCGGATTTCTCCATGAAATCCATTCCCGATGATGATCCGGCGGTGTTTGCCATGCTCTCCGAGGGCAGGACCTCCGGCGTATTCCAGCTGGAGTCCGCAGGCATTACCGGTGTGTGCGTCAACATGAAGCCGCAGTCCATTGAAGACCTGACGGCTATCGTTGCCCTCTATCGTCCCGGCCCCATGGAATCCATTCCGCGCTTTATCGACTGTAAATTCCATCCGGAAAAGATTCAGTATAAGACCCCCCAGCTCCAGCCGATTCTGGCCGTTACCTACGGCTGCATTGTCTATCAGGAGCAGGTCATTGAAAT
The DNA here is from genome assembly GCA_045628065.1 of Faecousia sp. Taxonomy (GTDB): domain Bacteria; phylum Bacillota; class Clostridia; order Oscillospirales; family Oscillospiraceae; genus SVMC01. Next base: position 30,490 of record JAZQOW010000055.1, on the reverse strand, counting down.
CTTCCGCCGTCTGGGCGGCTATACCCTTGGGCAGGCGGATATGATGCGCCGCGCCATCTCCAAAAAGAAGCAGGATGTCATCGTTGCCGAGCGCAAGGGCTTCATCTACGGCGACCCGGAGCGCAATATTCCCGGCGCGATCGCCAACGGGGTCAGCGAGCAGGCCGCGCAGGCCATTTACGACGAAATTCTGGATTTCGCCAACTATGCATTCAATAAAGCCCACGCGGTATGCTATGCCAAGGTGGCCTATGATACCGCTTACCTCAAGTGCCACTATCCCCGCCAGTATATGGCGGCGCTGATGACCTCCGTGCTCGACAGCGCGGCAAAAATCTCCGGCTATATTGCTGAGTGCAAGGATATGGGCATTGCCCTTCTGCCGCCGGATATCAACCGCTCGGAGGATGTCTTCACGGTGGAGGAAAAGGGCATTCGCTTCGGCCTTGCGGCAGTGAAAAACATCGGCAGGGGGCTCATTCAGAGCGTTGTCTCCGAACGCACAGAAAACGGCCCCTATCCCAGCTTTGAGGCGCTGTGCCAGCGTCTGTCCGGCACCGACCTGAGCCGCCGTGCGATGGAGAACCTGATCAAATGCGGCGCAATGGATGTCTTTGGCCTGAAGCGCAGTCAGCTGCTTCAGGTTTATGAGCTGATGATGGATGCCATCGCCTCAAACAAAAAGAAAAATATCGAGGGGCAGATCGGCCTGTTTGATCTGGGCGAGGAGGAAACGCAGCCCATCCCCATTCCTGATATTCCCGAGCTCAGCCGCCGGGATATCATGGCGATGGAGAAGGAGACCACCGGCCTCTACCTCAGCGGTCATCCCATGGATGAATACCGCGATTTGCTGCGCGGCAGCCGGGTGATCCCCATCGGCGCCATCATGAGCAGCTTTTCCGATGCCGATGGCAGATTCTCCGATGAGCAGATCGTCAGCATTGCCGGCATCGTCCAGTCCGTGCGCACCAAAACCACCCGAAACCATTCCATGATGGCCTACATCGTGCTTGAAGACGATACCGCCGCCATGGAGATGATCGCCTTCTCCAATGCGCTCGATCAGTACGGTGCGTGCCTGCGGGAAAACAGCGCGGTTACGGTGGTGGGCAAGCTCTCTGTGCGCGATGAAAAAGAGCCGCAGATCATTGTCAATCGCGCCCGTCTCATCAGTGAAGGACCAATAGAAGAGGCAGCTCCCATCCCGGAACGAAAGACGCTCTATCTTCGCCTGACTTCTCAGGAGGATGACAGACTGCGTAAGGTTCGCGCGATCCTTTCCATGTTCCCCGGCAGCTCCAAGGTGGTGCTGTTCTTTGCCGATACCCGCACCTGCTACGGAAGCGCCTGCGCCTTCCGGCAGGATATGCTCGAGGAGCTGACTTCGCTTCTGGGCGGGGAGAACGTGGTGCTGAAATAATGCAACAAAACTATAGTAATTAACCTGAAATTATGCTATAATACTCTGAAAGCTTGAAGGGGGTGAAGGTAACGATGCGAAGAAAAAGTGTGCTTGCGTTTCTGATGGCGCTGTGTTGTCTTTCCTTCAGCGGCTGCCTTCCCCAGTCCTCGGAAGACCTCTTTGCACTGCCCCAGCAGCCTGCGGAGTATTATACGCTGCAAAGTCACATTGACGCGGTTCTTCGTGCAGGCGGAGAATACTCCGCGCCCGTCTCCGGCGATCATCGGCAGGCGGTGCAGCTTGTCGATTTGAACAGCGACGGGCAGGAGGAAGCAATCGTTTTCATCCGCACGCAGGGTGAAAAACCGCTGAAAATCTATATTTACGAGCAAACGGAGGGCGGCTATGAGGAGGCTGCCGTGATCGAGGGCAACGGAAGCGCCTTTGAGAGCGTGAGCTATTGCCAGATGGATACGGCGCTGGGTCTTGAAATGGTGGTTAGCCGTCAGGTCAGCGATCAGGTGCCCCAGCTGCTGTCGGTCTATGCCTTCCATGATTTGCAGGTGACGGAGCTTCTGAATGCAAGCTGTATTTCCCATACCGTTGCCAATCTCGACAATGACGGCCTGCAGGAGCTTTTGCTTTTCCGAACCGATGAAGATTCTGCGGTTGGTCTGGCGGAGTATTACCGCTGGAATGAAAACGCGCTGGAGCTTTCCGGCTCTGCGGACATGACAGCACCCCTGACCGCCGATTCCATCCGTCGCCTGATTTTCGGCCTGATGCAGGAGGATACCCCCGCTGTATTTCTGACCAACACCTATGAGGAGTCTTCCGTTGTCACAGATGTGTTTATTCTTGACGGCGATACCTTCAAAAATGTCTCCACGCTGGGCGTTAACGATGCAGCGCAGGTGCGATATCGCAATGTCTACGCTGCGGATATTGATGAAGACGGCCTGATCGAGCTGCCGCAGCCGGTGACACTCAACGCTTATCCCGGACTGACGGCACAGCCGCTTTTCAAACTCCAATGGTATAATCTTCGCTCCGATGGTTCACGGGATGAAAAGCAGGCGACCTTCCACAATTATACCGACGGCTGGTATGTTGAACTGCTTCCTGAATGGGAGAAGGGCTTAGCTGTCGGCTATGTGCTCGATGAAGCACAGCTGCCCTGCTACAGCTTCTGCCGAAACGGAAGCGGGCCGCTGTTTTCGATTTATGCCTTTTCCGCCTCCGATGACAAAACGCTTGCAGAGGGGAACGGACGCTTCCTTCTGGCGGAAAAAGGCGATATCTCTTATTATGGCAAGCTGCTTGCGTCCGAAATCAGCCCTGAGCAGCTGCAAGCTGTGTTCCGCTTTATCTACACGGATTGGAATTCCGGCGAAGTGTAAAGGCAAAGGAGAGGAAGCATGAAAAAAGTATTGATTCTGGAGGATGAAGTCAGCATCCGCAGCTTTGTGGTGATCAACCTGAAGCGGGCTGGCTATGACACCATTGAGGCCGGAACCGGCAGGGAAGCGCTGGAGCGCCTGAAGGAAAATCCGGATATCGGTGTCGCAATTCTCGATATTATGCTGCCGGACATTGACGGCTTTGAGGTTTGCCGCAATATCCGTGCGACCAATAAAACCATCGGCATCATCATGCTCACTGCCCGCACACAGGAAATGGACAAGGTGACCGGCCTGATGACCGGCGCGGATGACTATGTGACCAAGCCCTTCTCTCCGGCAGAGCTGACTGCCCGCATTGACGCCATCTTCCGCCGCATCGGCGGGGACGGCAATGCTGATCTGGAGCTTCTGAGCCACGGCCCCTTTGTGCTGAACATCCGCAACCGCACACTGGAGAAAAACGGTGCCCGCATCCGCCTGACGCAGGTGGAGTATTCCATCATGAAGCTGTTCATGCAGAACCCCGGCAGAGCCCTGTCCAGAGAAGAAATTCTCACCACCGTCTGGGGTCGGGATTATGACGGCGAATTGAAGATCGTGGATGTCAACATCCGGCGTCTGCGCCTGAAAATTGAGGACGATACGGCCAATCCCGTCTATATCACGACGGATTGGGGCTTCGGCTATAAATGGGGGATTTAATGCAGGATCAGAGGAAGCCGCGCAGCGGCATTTACCGCCGCTGGAGCATCAACACCGTCAGCTGGCTGGTGCCGCTGGTTCTGCTGTGCGTGGTCGCTTCAGCCATCATGAGCGCGGGCTATTACTATACCGGCCTCCGCTCGGGGCTTGAGGCCAAGGCCAGAACGTCCACAGATTTTTTCAGCAATTACATGAACCTCAGCTATAAAGAATATTATCAGTCCTGCGTTCAGCTGACGCAGACCTTTGAAGATAAGAATCATCTGGAGATGCAGTTCATCGGCCCCGATGGGAGCATTGTGGCCTCCTCCTTCGGCATGTGGGCAGGCCGCGCACCCGGTACCGATGAGATTGCCCGCGCCATCGAAAAGCAGACCATTGCCGTCTACACCGGCTCCAATCCGCTGACCGGTGAACGCATCATGGCGGTTTCTGCCCCGGTCGTTTATTCCAACGGGCAGACCATCGGCGTTCTGCGCTATGTGACGAGTCTGGCACAGGCAGACCGGCGTGTGCTGCAATTTGGTCTGGTTGCGATTCTTGTGGGGCTTCTGGTCATTGCAGTGGTATTTTTCAGCAGCCGTTTTTTCGTCCGCTCCATTGTGGAGCCGGTGCGCGAGATCAACGCCTCTGCCCAGCGGATCGCCGACGGCAGCTATGGCGCGCAGCTCAGCACCAAATATAATGACGAAATCGGCGAGCTGGCACAGACCATCAATGACCTGTCCACACAAATCGGACGGACGGAAAAAATGCAGAGTGAATTTATTTCCTCTGTCTCTCACGAGCTCCGCACCCCGCTCACAGCCATCTCCGGCTGGAGCGAGACGCTGCTGGCAACGGACAGGATGAATGAGGTTGATACCCGCCGCGGGCTGCTCATCATCTCAAGGGAAGCCAAGCGCCTCACAGGCATGGTGGAGGAGCTTCTGGAATTTACCCGCATTCAGGATGGACGCTTTGCCCTGAATATGGAGCCGTGCGACCTCCGCGCGGAGTTTGAAGACACGGTATTCATGTATGGCAGCCGCCTCAAGCAGGAAGGCATTTCGCTCGATTATCTGGAAAACGATGATCCCATCCCTGAGCTTACCTGTGATGCCAGCCGTCTCAGGCAGGTGTTTTTGAACATTCTGGACAATGCCGCCAAGCATGGCGGCGATGGAAAGCGCATCACCGCCCAGATGCAGCTGGAGGGCAGCGATGTGACCGTCCGCATCCGGGATTTCGGCCCCGGCATTCCCGAGGACGAGCTGCCCCATGTGAAAAAGAAATTTTATAAAGGAAGCTCCAAAGCCAGAGGAAGCGGCATTGGGCTTGCCGTGTGTGATGAGATCGTTACCCGTCACGGCGGCACACTGACGCTTTCCAATGCGCAGGGCGGCGGTACAGAGGTCATCATCCGCCTGCCTGTAACGGAGGCCTGAGGAGAAAAAGCTATGAGTAATAAACAAGACAGTCGAGAAAAATTTAAAACCATGATCGGCGGTCAGGCGCTGATCGAGGGCATCCTGATGCGCGGCCCCTATAAGCAGGCCATTGTGGTGCGTTCCCCGGACGGGCTTGTGGAGAAGGTCGAAAACCTGAAAATCAACAAGGATCGCAGTGTGCTTGCACGCATCCCGTTTGTTCGCGGCGTGCTTACCTTCTTTTCCTCCATGTACAACGGCGTTACGGCGCTGATGTTCTCCGCTGACTATTTCCCGGAGGAAGATGAGGCGAATGCCGAGCCGAGTAAGCTCGATCTCTGGCTGGAAGAAAAGCTTGGCAACGAGAAGTTCCAGCAGGCGCTGATTTATTTCGCGCTGTTTATGGGGCTGGCCTTTATGATCGGCCTGTTCTTCCTGCTGCCGGGTCTGATTTCCGAGCTTTGCCTGTTCTGGATCAAGAACCAGCTGGTTCTGAATCTCAGCGAGGGCATTGTGCGTATTGCCATTTTCCTGATTTATCTGGTTCTGGTGTCGAAAATGAAGGATATCCGCCGCGTATTTGCCTATCATGGCGCAGAGCATAAGACCATCCGCTGCTATGAAGCCAAGCTTCCCCTGACCGTGGAGAATGTGCGCCCTATGTCCCGCCTCCATCCCAGATGCGGCACCAGCTTCCTGTTTGTGGTGATGATCATCTCCATTCTGGTCTTCTCTGCCGTCACCATCGGACTCAATATCCGCTACCCGATGCTCCGCGTGATCGTCAAGCTGCTGCTTCTGCCCATCCTGGTGGGAATCAGCTATGAGATCAACCGCTTTGAGGGCCGCCACAACAACTGGTTAACCCGCGCCATTTCCTTCCCCGGGATGTGGCTGCAAAACTTTACCACCAACGAGCCGGATGACTCCATGATAGAGGTGGCGATTCGTGCGCTGGAGCTGGTCATTCCCGAAACAGAGGGCGCGGACGAATGGTAAAAAAATACAGCGAGCTATATCTGGAGGCACGCCGCGCCCTGCGTGAGCAGTACGGCGATGATGCAGGCAATGCCGCAAGGCAGCTGCTCTCCTTTGCCTCCGGGAAGAGTGCCGAGGCCATTATTGCCAACTGCGATATCTATTCCTCTGAGGCCATCGGCGAAAAAATGGAGGCGTATACGGCACGTGCCTGCACAGGCGAGCCGCTGGCCTATATTCTCGGCCAGTGGGACTTTGCCGGGATGACCCTCACGGTCACACCTGATACCCTGATTCCCCGGGATGATACCATGGCTGTGACCGAGCTTGCCATCCATACCGCGCTGGCGCTGGAGAGCGATCCCCGGATTCTCGATCTGTGCACCGGAACCGGCTGCATCGGACTTGCCATTGCCCGGCGGGTGCACGATGCCCGCGTCGTGCTGGGGGATGTTTCTCAGGCGGCGGTACGTGTGGCAAAGAAAAATACCCAGGATCTCCACCTGGGCGGCCGCGTGACCTGCCTTAATCTGGATGCCAGAAAACCGGCAGCACCGTTTTTGGGTCAGTTTGATCTGATCGTATCCAATCCGCCTTATGTGACGGATGCGGAGATGGAGCAGCTTCCTGCCTCCGTGGCAGATTATGAGCCGCATCTTGCCCTGCGGGGCGGTGAGGATGGGCTGGAGCTCTACCGCGCCATTTTATCGAATTATTCCATGGCTCTGCGCCCCGGCGGCTATTTCTGCTTTGAGTTCGGCATGGGGCAGGAGGACAGCGTATGCCGTCTGCTCGAAATCAGCGGCTGCGAGATCGTTACACTGAGAAAAGATTTGCGAAATGTGATCCGGGCGGTGCTTGCCCGGAAGAAATGAGAGGATGAACCCTATGGCAACCAAGAAAACAGCCTACGAGGCGCCCACGCCCGCTGACGATAAGCAAAAGGCTTTGCAGGCGGCGCTGCATCAGATTGAGAAAAACTACGGCAAGGGCGCGGTCATGCGCCTTGGCGACCGTCCCGAAATGAATGTGGATGCCATTCCCACCGGCTCTCTGGCGCTGGATGCAGCGCTGGGTATCGGCGGTGTGCCCAAGGGCAGAATTATTGAGATTTACGGTCCGGAATCCTCCGGTAAAACCACCCTTGCGCTCCATATTCTGGCACAGGCGCAGAAGAAGGGCGGCGAGGTTGCCTTTATTGATGCAGAGCATGCGCTCGACCCGGTCTATGCCTCTGCCATCGGCGTGGATATCGACTCCATGCTGGTCTCTCAGCCGGATACCGGTGAGCAGGCGCTGGAAATAACCGATGCGCTGGTTCGCTCCGGCGCAGTGGATGCCATTGTTGTGGACTCCGTTGCCGCGCTGACGCCCCGCGCAGAAATTGAGGGCGAAATGGGCGATTCCTTCATGGGTCTTCAGGCAAGACTCATGTCTCAGGCGCTGCGTAAGCTGGCCGGCACCATTTCCAAGACCAACTGTGTGGTCATTTTCATCAACCAGCTGCGTATGAAGATCGGCGTCATGTACGGCAACCCCGAGACCACCACCGGCGGCAATGCCCTGAAATTCTATTCCTCTGTCCGTCTGGATGTTCGCCGCGTGGAGACCATCAAGAATGGCAGCGAGATGATCGGCAACCGCACCAGAGTCAAGGTCATTAAGAATAAAGTCGCGCCTCCCTTCCGTGAAGCCGTGTTCGATATCCTCTACGGCGAGGGCATTTCCCGCCTGAGTGAGATGGTCGATCTGGCGGTAGAGATGGAGATCGTCAATAAGTCCGGCAGCTGGTTCTCCATGGGAGACGAGCGCATCGGACAGGGCAGAGATTCCGTGAAGCAGTTTTTTATGGATAATCCCGAAATTGCCCAGCAGGTCGAGGCGCAGATTCGCGCCAAGCTCTATGACCGTCAGGCCAGCCGCGCCAAGGTGCAGCTGAAGACGGCTGCCAAGCCGGTCGATATCTCGGCTGACGATTTTAACGAATGACGATTCTTTCTATCGCGCCCCCCGGCAATCCCCGGGGGCGCTGCAAGATCACCTTTTCCGATGGAAAAGCGTGGAGAATTTTGCCGGAGGTTGTTGCGGAATTCGGTCTGTTCACCGGCATGGAGCTGGAGGAAGAACAGCTGACGGCGCTCAGGAAGGCCGCCGATACCGCCGACACCAAGAGGCGGGCAGTGAATATTCTCTCTGCTACCTCCGTCTCCCGTCAGGATCTGAGCTTTCGCCTCAAGCGCGGCGGCGCCTCCGAGGAGGATGCCGAGCAAATGGTGGAGTGGCTTTCCGAGCTGAATCTGCTGGATGATGCCCGGACGGCAAAACAAATCGTGGAGCGCGGGGTACGCAGAGGCTACGGCGTTCACCGCATCCGGCAGATGCTATACGAAAAAAAGATACCCCGGGAATACTGGGATGCGGCGCTGGAGGACATGCCTCCCATGGATGATGCGGTTGACGCTTATCTTGCCGCCCACCTTTCGCTGGATGCCGATGAAAAGGAAAAGAAGCGCACAGTCGATGCGCTGATGCGAAGGGGCTATTCCTGGGAGCAGATAAAAGAGGGTCTGCGCCGCTATGATGCGCGTATGGCCGATGCATTGGAGGAAGAATAAATGCGTGTGGGGTTTATTTCCCTTGGCTGTGCCAAAAATCAGGTTGATTGTGAACAGATGATGTTCCGTATGCAGGCGGCAGGTCATGAGCTTCTCCCCGATCCCGATGGGGCGGATCTTGTGGTCATCAATACCTGCGGCTTTATTGATGCAGCCAAAAGTGAAGCGATTGACCATATTTTAGCGATGGCGCAGCTCAAGCAGGAGGGGCGGATCGGGAAGATTCTGGTCACCGGCTGTCTTGCTCAGCGCTATCAGGCGCAGATTTTGGAGGAATTGCCCGAGGTTGACGGCGTTCTGGGTACCGGAAGCTATGACAATATTGTGGAAGCTGCACAGGCCGTCATGGAGGGCTGCCCCTTCGAGCGCTATGCCAGCATCCATGCTCCCATCGAGGAATGCGGACGTGTCCTCACAACACCGCAGCATTATGCTTTCCTGAAAATTGCAGAGGGCTGCTCCAACTGCTGTGCCTTCTGTGTGATCCCCTCCCTTCGGGGAAAATACCGCAGCCGTCCCATGGATGATGTTCTCTATGAGGCCAGAATGCTTGCTGACAGCGGGGTGAAGGAGCTGATTGTGGTGGCGCAGGATACCACCCTCTACGGCGTGGACCTGCCGGGACATGAAAAGCTGCTGCCGAAGCTCCTGCGAGAGCTTTGCAAAATTGAGGGCATCCATTGGGTTCGTGTACATTATCTCTATCCCGAGTCCATTACCCCGGAGCTGCTGGATACCTTTGCGCAGGAGCCGAAGCTGCTTCACTATCTGGATATCCCCATTCAGCACATTGATGATGAAATTCTCAAGCGCATGAACCGCAGGGGCGACCGGGTTTTCCTTGAAAACCTGTTTTCCACCATCCGGCAGAAGCTTCCCGATGCAGTCATCCGTACCAGCCTGATCGTGGGACTTCCCGGCGAGGGGGAGGAAGAATTCTCTGCGCTTTGCGATTTCCTGCGGGAATACAAGCTTGAGCGCGTGGGCGCCTTTGCGTATTCCCCCGAGGAGGGCACGAAGGCGGCGCAGATGCCGCGCCCGTCCGAGGAGGTTGCCAACCACCGCGCAGAGGTGGTTGCGGAGCTGCAATCGCGCATTATGGACGAGTTCCACCGCTCCCTTTTGGGCAAGCAGCTTGAGATTCTCTGCGAGGGCTATGAACCGGAGTCCGATCTTTATTACGGAAGAAGCTATGCCGATTCCCCGGATATCGACGGCCGGGTATGGTTTGCCAGCGAAAAGACCGTGAAGGTCGGCAGCTTTGTCCCGGTGCTTGTTGACCAGCTGATGGAAGGCGAGCTCTGCGGCGAAGTGCAATGGGAGGAAGAAAATGACAACTGCAAGTAAAATTACGCTGATCCGGGTATTCCTGATCCCGGTATTTATGCTGTTTTTGTATCTCGTGCCGCAGACTGCCGGATGGAAATGGGCAGCCCTTGCGGTGTTCATCCTTGCCAGCCTGACCGATTTTGTGGACGGGCAGATTGCAAGAAGATGTAACCAGACCTCTGATTTTGGCAAGTTCCTTGATCCTCTGGCAGATAAGCTGCTGGTGATTTCCGCCATGGCGATTTTCTGCCAGTGGGGCATTTTCCCTGCATGGGCATTTATGATCGTGCTGGCCCGCGAATTTTCTGTTACCGGCCTTAGGCTGATTGCTGTCGGCAACGGCAGAGTGATTGCCGCCGGAATGTCCGGAAAAATCAAGACCTGCTGCACGATGATCGGCCTGTGCCTGATGATCGTATTCTTCGAGAAAACCTGGCTCAACTGGGTAATTATCACGGTGATCGTCCTCACCACGCTCTATTCCGGTGTGGAATACTTCATCCAGAACTGGGATGCCCTGAACCTGAAAAAGAAGGATTGACAGAGTTTTCTGTTCATGTTACTATGGTTCCAACTGAATATCGCGTTGAACGGAAAGAGTAGCATTGCATTGCCCGCACCAGAGAGGATTCGCCGCTGGCTGAGAGCGAAACCGGCAGGGAGCTTTGTGAAGTGCATCCGCGAGCGAGGAGAGATCCCGTATCGGCAGCGTCAATGCCGCAAGCTAGAAATGAGAGTGGAACCGCGAGCTTTTGCCCGCCTCTTGGATAAACAAGGGGCGGGTTTTCAATCTGTAATAAATTGCAAAGGAGTAAATTGCGATGTATCTTTATAATTCTGCAACCAGAAAGAAGGAACTGTTTGTTCCCAACGACCCCAGCATTGTCAAGATGTATACCTGCGGCCCCACGGTATACCATTTTGCTCATATCGGCAATCTGCGCAGCTATATCATGGAGGATATTCTGGAGAAGGCGCTGCGCTATGAAGGCTATCCCGTCAAGCGCGTCATGAATATCACCGACGTAGGCCACCTTGCCTCCGATGCCGACACCGGCGAGGATAAGATGCTCAAGGGCGCCCGCCGTGAGCACAAGAGCGTGATGGAAATCGCAAAGTATTATACCGATGCTTTCTTTGATGACTGCCGCAAGCTCAATATCAAGCGCCCTGATGTGGTGGAGCCTGCCACCAACTGCATTGCCGAATATATCAATATCATTGTTACCCTGCTGGATAAGGGCTATGCCTATCTTGCAGGCGGCAACGTCTATTTCGATACCTCCAAGCTGGAGCGCTATTATGTTTTTAATGACCACAATGAAGAGGATCTGGCTGTCGGCGTCCGTGAGGGCGTGGAGGAGGACACCAACAAGCGCAATAAGAACGACTTTGTGCTCTGGTTCACCAAGTCCAAGTTTGAAGATCAGGCGCTCAAGTGGGACTCTCCCTGGGGCGTGGGCTATCCCGGCTGGCATATTGAGTGCTCCGGCATTTCTATGAAGCATCTGGGTGACGATCTCGATATCCACTGCGGCGGCATTGACAATGCCTTCCCCCATCACACCAATGAGATTGCCCAGTCCGAATCCTTCCTGGGTCATAAGTGGTGCAACTATTGGTTCCACGTGCTCCACCTGAATACCAACTCGGGCAAGATGTCCAAGTCTACCGGCGAATTCCTCACGGTGTCCCTGCTCGAATCCAAGGGCTATGACCCGCTGGTTTACCGCCTGTTCTGCCTGCAGAGCCACTACCGCAAGAACCTGGTATTCACCTATGAGAATCTTGACAATGCAGCAAAGACCTTCCAGAAGCTGCTTGCCAAGATCGCTGCCCTGAATTTTGAAGATGCAGCTCCCGTTGATGAGGCTGCTATGGCTGCGCTGAAGGAAAAGTTTACCAAGGCGCTGGATAATGACATCAATACCTCTCTGGCAATCACTGCGGTCTATGATGTGCTCAAGGCCGATACCAACGATGCAACCAAGCTGGCTGCAATTGCTGACTTTGACTATGTTCTTTCCCTTGACCTGATCGAGAAGGCCAAGGAACTGAAGAAAAAGCAGGCATCCGCTGTGACCACCGTGGGCGATATTCTCATTGAAGGCGAAGGCGACCCCGAAATTGACGAGATCGTCAAGGTGCGCGCTCTGGCAAAGAAGGCCAAGAACTGGGCGGAGGCTGACCGCATCCGCGATGAGCTCAAGGCCAAGGGCATTGAAGTGATCGACACCGCTGCCGGTGCAAAGTGGAAGAGAATCTGACCATGAAGTTGTTGATTCTTGATGGCAACAGCATCATCAATCGCGCCTATTTCGGTGTGCGGCCGCTGACGACCCGCGATGGGCTTTATACCCATGCCATTTTTGGCTTTCTGAACATCATGCAGCGCCTGGAGGCAAGCGTTTCGCCGGATGCGCTGTGCGTGGCCTTTGATCTCCATGGCCCCACCTTCCGCCATGAGATGTATGACGGCTACAAGGCCACCCGGCATGGGATGCCGGAGGAGCTGGCGATGCAGATGCCGGTTATGAAGGATGTGCTGACGGCGATGCGCATTCCCATCTTTGCCTGTCAGGGCTGGGAGGCGGATGATGTGATCGGCACGGTGGGGCGCACCTGTGCCCAAGCCGGATGGGAGTGCATCATTGCTACGGGTGACCGCGACAGTCTACAGCTCATTGAGAACAAGGTCAAGGTAGAACTGATTACCTCCAAGGCGGGGCAGACCCTGACCACGCTCTATGACCGCGACACGTTTTTTGAAGAATACGGCTTAGAGCCCATTCGCCTGATTGATTTGAAGGCACTCATGGGCGACAGCTCGGATAATATCCCCGGCGTGCAGGGTGTCGGCCCCAAGACGGCAGGAGAGCTGCTCAAAAAATTCGGAACGCTCGATGGCGTTTACGAGCATCTGGACGATGCCTCCATCCGTCCCAAGCTTCGTGAGAAGCTGGAGACGGACAGGGAAATGGCCTATCTCTCCTATGACCTTGCGACCATCCGCTGCAATGCGCCCATTGAATTTGACCCGGCGCAGTGTCTTCGGAAGCCGGTCAACGGGAAGGCACTCTATGATCTGTTCGTTCGGCTGGAGTTTACGCGGCTCATAGACCGCTATGGCCTTCGTGCCTGCGCCTTTGATGACGGGTGCACCGCCTGTCCGCAGGAGGCAGAGCCTGTGAAGGTGCTGACAGAGCTTCCGCCCGCAGGGAGCGAATGCGCCGTGCTTCTGGATGGAGACCTTGCGGCAATTGCAGCAGGGGAGGGCGTGATTGAGACATCTGTCTCCGAAAATATGGAATTTTTCACGGCACTTTTCTCCGGAAATCAGGAGATTATCTGCCATGATTTAAAGAATTTTTATCATAGCTTATCCGCACGGGAGCTTTCGACTGATGGTAAGTTTTTCGATGCGGCGCTTGCAGGCTATGTACTTGATCCCACGGTGGGAGACTATTCGATTGAGAAGCTGTCCCTCCGATACCTCTCGCAGGAGGTGGGGAGCAGGCTTTCAGACCGCGCCTGTGCCCTCTGGCAGCTTCGCCCGGTGCTGAAGGAAAAAATGCACGCGCTGGGGCTGGAGGAGGTCTATTATAACATTGACCTGCCCCTGTGCCCTGTTCTGGCGCGGATGGAGGATGCCGGTGTTGCTGTAGATCAGGCAGCGCTTGCCCGGTTCGGAGAAATGCTGAGCGAGAAGATTGGTGTTCTCCAGCAGGCAATTTTTGCCGATGCCGGGGAGGAATTCAATATCAATTCCACCAAAAAGCTGGGCGAAATTCTCTTTGAGAAGCTCGGGCTGCCCCCGGTCAAGAAGACCAAAACCGGCTATTCCACCAATGCGGAGGTTTTGGAGAAGCTTCGCGGTCAGCATCCCATCATCGAGCGGATCATGGAATACCGTATGCTGACCAAGCTCAGCTCCACCTATGCAGAAGGGCTTTTGAAGGTCATTGCCCCCGATGGCAGAATTCATACCAGACTGCAAAATATGGTCACCGCTACCGGGCGGCTCAGCTCTACCGAGCCGAACCTGCAAAACATCCCGGTTCGCACGGAGCTGGGCAGCGAAATCCGAAAAATGTTTGTCGCCAGACCCGGCTGGGTGCTGGTCGATGCAGACTACAGCCAGATTGAGCTGCGTGTGCTGGCGCATATTGCCGATGACCAGAGCATGCAGTCCGCCTTCCGCTCCGGGCAGGATTTCCACCGGGTGACGGCTTCGCAGGTGTTCGGCGTTCCGCTGGAGGAAGTTACCCCAACGATGCGCAGAAACGCGAAAGCGGTCAATTTCGGTATCGTCTATGGCATTTCCAAATGGTCTCTTTCTGAGGATCTGGGCATCAGTATCCGTGAGGCTGAGGCGTATATGGAAAGCTATCTGTCCCGTTTTTCCGGGGTGCGCCGTTATATGCGGGAAGTGGTGGAAAATGCAAAGAAAACAGGCTATGTGACCACCATGTTCGGCAGACGGCGGAATATCCCCGAGCTGACGAGCAGCAATTTCAATATCCGCTCCGGCGCGGAGCGCATTGCTCTCAATACCCCGGTGCAGGGCAGCGCTGCGGACATCATCAAGCTGGCGATGCTCCGCGTTTCCAAAGCGCTGGAGGAGGAAGCCTTACAGGCGCAGCTGGTTTTGCAGGTGCATGACGAGCTGATCGTTGAGTGCCCGCCATGGGAGGCCGAGCTGGTTTGCCAGATCGTTGAAAGAGAGATGGAGCAGGCGGCACAGCTGTCCCTTCCGCTTGTTGCCGAGGCCAAGCAGGGAGAAAGCTGGTATGAGACAAAATGAGTAATTTGCATTTGATTCCCATGGAAAAGGCACATATTCCGGCGGTTGCGCAGCTGGAAAAGAGCCTCTTTTCAGCCCCGTGGGATGAAGCGTCTTTGGAAAGCGAGCTGCATAATCCCCTCAGCCTCTGGCTGGTGGCGATGGATGGGGACACGCTGGCGGGCTATATCGGCAGCCAGAGCGTGCTTGGCGAGAGCGATATGATGAACCTTGCGGTGGCGCCTGTTTACCGCAGGCAGGGCATCGGACGGCAGCTTGTAGAGGGGCTGATTGCGGCGCTTTCCGCCGAGAATCATTGCCTGACGCTGGAGGTGCGTGCCTCCAATGCGCCCGCGATCCGGCTCTATGAGACCATGGGCTTTCTCACGGTGGGGCGAAGACCCCGCTATTATCAAAGACCCACGGAGGATGCGCTGATCCTCCGAAAGGACTGGTGAATATATGATTATCCTTGCAGTGGAATCCTCCTGCGATGAGACTGCCGTTGCGCTGGTGCGCGATGGCAGAGAGATTTTAACAGACTGCATCAGCTCTCAGGTGGAGCTGCACAGGCTCTATGGCGGCGTGGTGCCGGAGATCGCATCCCGCAAGCACATGGAGGCGATTTATGCGCTGGCAGATCAGGCGCTTGAAAAGACCGGGCTGACGCGCAGCCAGATTGATGCGGTTGCTGTCACCTATGCCCCCGGCCTGATTGGGGCGGTGCTGGTCGGCGTCAACTTTGCCAAGGCAGCGGCACTGCGGCTGGGTGTGCCCCTGATTCCGGTGCATCACATCCGCGGTCATATCGCGGCAAACTATCTGGCCTATCCCGAGCTGGAGCCGCCCTTTACCTGCCTTGTGGTATCCGGCGGACACACCATGATCCTGGCTGTGGAAGATTACACCAAAATGAAGATTCTGGGCCAGACCCGGGATGATGCAGCCGGTGAGAGCTTCGATAAGGTTGCCCGCGTATTGGGGATGCCCTATCCCGGCGGCGCGGCACTCGACCGCACGGCACGGACGGGGCAGGAGGGAAAATATCCCCTTCCCCGCGCAAAGCTTTCCGGCAATCCCTTAGATATGTCCTTCTCCGGCCTCAAAACTGCCGCGCTGAATCTGATTCATCATGCCGAGCAGGTGGGCGAGCAACTGGATATCCCCGGCCTGTGCGCAGATTTCTCTGCCGCCGTCAGCGATACCCTGATTCCACGCACCATGGAGGCTTTAAAGCTTACCGGCATGAAGAAGCTGGCCGTTGCAGGCGGCGTGGCAGCCAATTCCCGCATCCGTGCCGACTTTGAAAAGGCCACAAAGGCAGCCGGTGTCGAGCTGTATTTCCCGCCGCTCTCTCTTTGCGGGGACAACGCCGCCATGATCGGTGCACAGGGCTATTATGAATATCTGGCGGGCAACCTTGCCGACCAGACCCTGAACGCCTACGCCACCAAAACGCTGGAGGGCGAAGCCATATAAACGATAACGGAGCTGCTTCTATGATTGAGCGGCTCCGTTGCTTTTATTTCACAGCATACGCCGACGGATTTGAAATGTCATAAAAATTATGCATAAAACTTATTGAAATGTCATATAAATTATGCTATGATCCTATTGAAATGTTTTTTGGAGGGGCGCATGATGCTTTACAGAAAAATCGAAAATCTGATTGAAAGTCACTTAAAATCCGAATCCGGGAAGATTATGCTAGTGGACGGTGCGCGTCAGGTTGGAAAAACATATATCATTCGTTATGCCGGTCAAAAGCTTTTTGCAAACTATATTGAAATCAATATGGTAGAGGATTTTTTAGGGAAAAAATTATTTGCCAATGTCCATTGCGTAGAGGACTTTTATTTGCAGGTCAGTATGCTCCACGGCAGCAAAATGAAGCAAAAGGAAAATACCCTGATCTTCCTTGATGAAATTCAGGTATATCCGCATCTGCTTACACTTTTGAAATTCCTGTCGCAGGATGACAAATTTACCTATATTGCAAGCGGCTCATTATTAGGCGTTACGCTGTCTGAAACCACATCAATTCCGATGGGCAGCATACGAAAGGTCAGGATGTTTCCGCTGGATTTTGAAGAGTTTCTGTATGCAAATGGGATGAATGAGCTTGTCATTTCTTCCATGAAAAAGAAATTTGAACAGCTCGAAACACCTGATGAAGCGATCCATGGCAAAATGATGGATATGTTCCGGAAGTATTTACTGGTTGGCGGAATGCCGGATGCGGTGAATGCTTATCTTGCTGATAAAAACATCCAATCCGTGCGAGATATTCAAAGCGAGATTCATGATTTTTACGCTGCTGATGCCTCAAAATACGATGAAGAAAGAAAGCTGAAAATTCGCCGGATTTATGATTTGATTCCGTCCAACATGGAAAACAAAAAGAAGCGGGTCATTGCGCAAAGCATTGAAAATAAGCGCGGAAAAACCTTTCGTGACTATGTCGATGAATTTGAGTATTTGATCAGTGCCGGAATCA
Source organism: Faecousia sp. (assembly GCA_045628065.1). Lineage (GTDB taxonomy): Bacteria > Bacillota > Clostridia > Oscillospirales > Oscillospiraceae > SVMC01. Next base: position 13,369 of record JAZQOW010000055.1, on the reverse strand, counting down.
CCCTGCCTGTTCAGGCAATCTCCAACCCCGTATTCCCGTTGATTGCATCATCCGGAAAGAATCTGCTGAAGCTGTATCTGAATGATGTCGGCATCCTGACCGGTATTCTTTTCGGAAGCAATATCCGTGCCGTTCTGGATGATGAAAGGAGCATCAATCTTGGCTCTGTATATGAAACTGTCGTTGCAAGCGAATTGATTGCGCACGGTCATAAGCTGTTTTATTATGATAACCGATCAAAGGGCGAAGTGGATTATCTGATTGACGATTACGACAGCCTGTCAGCCGTACCAATCGAAGTGAAATCGGGTAAGGATTATACCGTGCACTCAGCTTTGAACGTTTTTGTGAACAATGAGGATTACCATACCAAAAAGGCTCTGGTTTTATCCAATGAACGAAAGGTTGAGATGATTGGAAAGATCATCTATTTGCCGATTTATTATGTAATGTTCTTGTGATGCTGCTTTTCGGTAGGTCGGAGAGTGAATAGACCCAGTGAGAAGTTTTGTTTTATTATGAATAAAAAATCGGAGCTGCTTCTCTGAATGAGTTGCAGCTCCGTTGCTGTTATTATGATTATTTTAGGTGCAGCAGCTTTTCCAGTGCAGCCAGCTTCAGGCTGGTGCAGAAGATTTCCATAGCCTGCTCCAATTCGCTGACCGGGGGGAGGGAGGGGGCGATACGGATGTTGCTGTCGGTGGGGTCGATGCCATAGGGGAAGGCGGCACCGGCGGGGGTCATGACTACACCGGCCATGGCGCAAAGGGAAAGGGTGCGCTTGGCAATGCCGGGCATGGTGTTGACGCTGGCAAAGTAGCCGCCTGTGGGACGCTGCCATTCGGCGATAGCCAGAGGGGCGATCTCGGTGTCGAGCTTATTAAGTACGCAGCGGAATTTGGGGCGCAGAACCTCGGCATGGCGCTTCATGAGCTGGAGGGTATGCTCCTTATCCTTCAGATAGCGCACATGGCGAAGCTGGTTGACCTTATCTGCGGAGATCATCTGTACACCCATGAGATTTTGCAGGTACTTCAGGTTGCTGGTGCTTGTCGCCAGAACAGAGATGCCTGCGCCGGGCATAGTGATTTTGGAGGTGGAGGCGAATTCGTAGACCATGTCGGCGTTGCCTGCTTCCCGGCAAAGGGAGAGAATGTCGGGGAATTCGGGATCGTTGCCTTCGAAGCAGTGGATGCAGTAGGCGTTATCCCACATCAGGGCGAAATCGCTTGCGGCGGGCTTCATTGCGGCAATGCGGCGGCAAGTGGCATCAGAGTACACAATGCCGTCGGGGTTGGAGAATTTGGGTACACACCACATGCCCTTGACATCCGGGTCCTGAATCAGGCGCTCGACCAGCTCCATATCCGGTCCCTCCGGGGTCATGGGAACGGGAAGCATCTCAAAGCCGAAGCTCTGCGTGATGCGGAAATGGCGGTCATAGCCGGGAACCGGGCACAGCCATTTTACCTTCTCCAGGCGGCACCAGGGGAGCTTGGAGTGGAGAAGACCGTGGGTATAGGCCTTGGAAACCGTGTCATACATGAGGTTCAGAGAGGAGCTGCCGCCGACAAAGCATTCCTTGGGCCTGCAGCCCAGAATGTCAGCCCAGAGCCGCTTTGCTGCCGGAATACCGCTGAGATTGCCATAGTTGCGCACATCGATGCCATCGCTCATGCAGTTTTCAGCGCCGGTGAGTGCGGTGAGAAGATCGGAAACAATATCCAGCTGCTCGGCGCCCGGCTTACCGCGGGACATATCGAGGCTCAGCCCAAGTGCTTTCAGCTTATGGTATTTGCCGGAAACCTTCTCATATTCCTGAGAAAGCTGAACATATGAACGATCCTTGTAGGGTGTACAATCCATAGCGGTGCCCTCCTGTGATGAAAAATGATATTGCGGGCATCCAAAACTGCATCATGAAAAAGTGTTTGCTGCTTTGCACAATGGGAAGGATGCCTTAAATCTCTATATCTGAATCGGGATTTTAAACTATTTTACTCTAAACAGGAGAATTTGTAAAGCACCGGGCGTAAAAATAAATATAGAAAAAATGAAGCGGCAGGGCTGATTTTTTGGCAGTTTTGGATGGTTATCTTGCAGGAATGATTTCCAGCCAGTAGCCATCGGGGTCCGTGATGAAGTAGATGCCCATTTTGGGGTTTTCAAAGCAGATGCAGCCCATTTCGCTGTGGAGTGCATGGGCACCGTCAAAATCCTCAGTGGAAAAGGCCAGATGGAATTCGCATTCGCCGAGATTATAGGGCTGCGGGTGCGCCTTGAGCCAGGTCAGCTCCAGCAGAAAGTCGGTCGTGTCGTTGCCGATATAGACGATCGTGAAGTCGTCCTCCGTAATGCGCCGCTTTTCATGGAGGCCCAGTGCCTTCTCATAGAAAGCGAGAGAGCGTTCGAGATCAGAGACGTTGTAGTTTTCGTGTGCCATTTTAAAGTTCATAGCGGTTGCCCTCCTGATAGTGTTCGGTGTATTTGATTTGGTCTTGATATTGGGGGTATTTTTGCAGAAAACGGTCGATGATTTCCGGCTTTTCCCAGTAATGCATAGGGAAAACCGCTTCGGCCTGCGCGGTTTTGAGGAAATAGGCAAGGCCGCCGTCATAGAATTCCTCCTGCCTCGGGTCGAGGGGAACAAAGGCGGCGCGGATGGGCGTTCCCTTCAGAAGGTCGATCTCGTGGCGGTAATTGCCGCGCATCTGACGGTTCTCCGCATCGGACGCGCCTGCCCAGCGCCAGTCGTTCAGGTCACCGGCGTGGTAGATGATGCCCTCCGGGGTATCCAGAAGGAAGGCGACCCCGCAGTCGGTGGAGTGCAGGCAGGTAAGATGGAGCCCATAGGGAAGCGCATAGGAGCGGTTTGCCGCGACTTCGATGACCGGAATATCATTCGGGCGCTTCTTTGGCGGGATGTCACGGGATAATACGGCTGTGACCTGCTGACTGCGCGCCAGAGCGAAGATCGAGGGCTCGTAATGGTCGTGGTGGGCATGGGATGCAAAGACCAGCATTGGCCGCTCCGGGGTCAGAGCGGGAAGGCCGCCCTGATAGTAGTCAAAAATCAAATCGCATTGCGCCAGCTCCACAAGAAAGCCGCTGTGATAGAGATAGGTTATTTTCATCATCATTCCTCCCGCCTCATGATACCATGGCAGTCTAAAGAATGCAAGAAAAATCGGGCACACGTTCTCGTGTGCCCGAAGGTTTCAGGTTTATTCCATGGTCGTGGTGGTGCCGATGAACAGGGGAAGGTTGGTTTGCGTATCAACGATCATGTAGAGATAGGGACGATCGGCGATGATTGTCTTCTGGGGGATATTTATGCTGGTGTTTCTTGTGATAATGGCTGTAGCAGCCGCTGCACTGACGCCGGATTCCTTCACATCAATGACGGCCTTATGCAGGACATCGGAGATGTAGAGACCCTCTGCCATGCCGGAGAAGTCGGCGGTGCCGGCATGGAAGGCATCCCGGATTCCCATCGAGGACAGGGCACGGTTCAGCTCAACATCATAGGTGGCCTTAAATTTGGGCATTTCGGTATCCAAAATGGCATGGGAGACATTTTGGAGCATGGTTCGAATGCTGCTGCCATCAAGATTTGCGAGATAGGTTTCCAGAGAAACCGTTTTCTTCGGGACGATGACAGCAAAGGCATATTTGCCGCCACGGAAATATTTCAGGAAGCCATCCGCGTTGTCATCGTGAATATAGCTGTTCTCCCGGTTGCACAGCATTTTGGCGGTTTGCGGTTCCCCGTCAGCGGGATAGAAGGGGCGCTCCACGGTGGCGGTATAAGGATCAGACCAGTCGGCCTTGAATAAAATGGCATTGATGAAGGTCATGACTGCCTCGGCGGGGAGAGAATCTACCATCTTCGGGATCATGTCATCGGTGTTCCGGCTGATCCAGTTGTTCATGTTTGCTACAGTTTCCGGGGTGTAGGGTGCCTGAAAGATGTCGGCGTGCAGATAATCCGCATTTTTCTGGAGGAAATTCTCCTGCACGGAAAAGCCGTCCCGCACCCAGATGGAATTGGCGATGTTTACGGTGGCACGTTCATCCTTCAGAGAATCCAGAAGGTAGGAGAGCGCTGCGCTTGTCTGCTCGCAATCCATCCCGAATGCGTCCTCCATCTGGGAAAGCGTTGTGCCTTTTGCACCGTTGGCGGTCATGGCCAGAGCGTAGAGCACGGAGAGGGGGGACATAACGGCATTCTTACCCTCCTGCCGGGAGGCGCGGAAGAGATTCAGAGAAAAGTCGGCAATGGCATCACACTGCGCTTCCTCCGGTGCGGGCACCTCGGAGAGGGCAGAGACATAACCCTTGCTTAACATTTTGATGGATTCCGAAGGCTGCGCTGCATACTTTTGGCTGCGCATGAGAATGGCGGCACCCTGTGCACGGGTGGCGGTCTCTTTGGGATTGAGCCAGCGGTCATTCGGATCGGAGGAGAGGGACAGACCGTTTGCTGCAGTGGTGCTGCCCTCAAGAAGCTTTTGATCGACAGCCCAGCACATGGCGGGAAGCGCCCAGCTGCTGATGCTGTTCTTATCAACAAACTGGCTGCCGAGGGCGGGCGTGCGCTCCGGTTCGCCGGATTGACGGTAAAGAATGGTGGCAAACTGCTCACGGGTCAGTGCGGTATTCGGAGAGAAAAGACCGTTGCCCATGCCGTTGACGATCTTGTTTTCAGCAGCCCAGGCTACGGCATTGGCGTACCATGCGTTTTTGGCTACATCGGTGAAGGGGGCTGCCTTGGCAGAGGGCGAGCCGGCCTGACGCCAAAGCACCGTGACCAGCATGGCGCGGGTCATGGACAGGTTGGGGGAGAATTTTCCGTCGCCGGTGCCCTGCATAAGTCCGTTTTCATCAACAAAGCGCACAGCCTCATAGTACCAGGCGTCCGCAGGAACATCGGAATAGAATGTCGCTTCGGGGGGAGCTTCACCGCGCAGGCGCTGGATCTCCAGCAGATCGGCACGAGTCAGATATCCCAGCTCATAGGCTTCGGAGACAGAATAGAAGGTTCTGTCCTTCCACGCCAGGAAGTACTGGATATCGCTGCCGTAGTTGAAGGTAAAGGTAACACCGGCGATGTTCAGCGTGCGGATATTCGGCGTTCCTAACGCATTGATCGGCTTGATGATGACCACATGCGTGCCATGGAAGGTGCCATAGTCAGCGAAAATGGCGATATCATCCAATGTCCAGCCGCGCTGGGGGGACTGTGCCTGCAAAAGTGCCAGATAGTCCTCGCACATCAGCTGTGCAGGCGTTTTGATGGCCTTTAATTGGATATCTGCCGGAGCGAGCTGCTGTGCAGCAAAAGCGCTGCCGGAGCCGCATAGCAGGCAGATGATCAAGAGCAAGGCGATAGGAGTATGAAGCTTGCGAATCAATCTGTTCATAGGTTTATCTCCTTTGAGAAAGTATATGGTGGGTAGAAGCTGCAAGCAGCTTACAGGTGAATCATACCACATATTTTCCCTAAAATCCAGATTTTTCAAGAATTTATGATAGGGTTGTTTCAATAGAGGGCGATGGCTCCGAAGGGAAAGGGAGAAAAACACCGCTTTTGCCAAAAAGCTTTTCTTAAATTCATGAAAAAAGGCTCATCGTGTCAAAAAGACGTTTTTGACACGATGAGCACGGAGATTCTTATTTTTTTGCTTTGCGATTGGCGCGCTGCACGAGAAGCTCCTTCGGTTCGGCGGCTTCGAGTGCCTTCTGGCGGCGCTCGAGAACCTCCTTCGGCTTCTCGCTGATTTCGCCTGCCCGCATCAGCGCATCCTTTGTCATAATGGGGCCGACCAGCTCATAGATCAGCACGGAGAACAGGATGATATTGCGGATCAGCTCGCCGTCTGCGCCAAGGGACTGCGCGGTCACGCACATGCCGAGTGCAACACCGGCCTGCGGCAGGAGTGTAATGCCCAGATATTTTACGACCTTTTCGCTGCAGCCTGTTGCCTTCGCGGAGAAGCGTGCGCCGAAATACTTGCCGAGAGAACGCGTCAGAATATAGATCACGCCGATCAGCACCAGCAGCACTTCCGAAAAGACCTCCAGACGAAGCTCTGCACCGCTGATGACAAAGAATACCGCGAGCAGCGGCTGTGACCAGACATCGGAACGGTGCATCAGATCCTCCGAGAGCGGACAGATATTGCAGAACACGGTACCGAGCATCATGCAGACGAGCAGAGAGGAAAAACCGATCTTCACTTCGCCGATCTGCCACGAAAGCTGAGACAGCGCCACCGTCAGGAACACAAAACCGATCGTCATGGAGGTACGGTTTCTGTTTGAATGGAATAATGTCTCAATTTTGGTGAGAATGAAACCGGCAGCGGCGCCGAGCAGCAGCGAAGCGGTGATTTCAATGAGCGGATCGATCAGGATGGAAACGATGCTCACAACGCCGGAGGTCAGAGCCTTGGCAATGCCGAAGGACACGGCAAAAATGACCAGACCAACCGCATCATCAAGTGCGACGATGGGCAGCAGCAGGCTGGTCAGATCGCCCTGCGCCTTATACTGGCGCACGACCATCAGGGTAGCCGCAGGTGCGGTAGCCGAGGCAATGGCGCCAAGCGTAATGGCGGCGGGTGCGGAAAGCAGATCCGGGCGCGCCATATGGAAAAGCAGCAGGGCAATGTCAACAAAGGCTGTGGCGATGACCGCCTGCACGATGCCGATCACCAGCGCCTGATGTCCGGTCTTTTTCAGCTGACTCAGACGAAACTCGTTGCCGATGGAAAAGGCGATAAAGCCCATTGCAACATTTGAAATCACGCCGAGCTGCTCCACCTGCTCATAGGTAGAAAAGCCGAGATCCATCGGCAGACGTCCGAGAACAAACGGGCCGATCAGCACACCGGCTACGAGAAATGCAGTAACATCCGGCAGGTGCCAGCGGCTGAAAAGACGGGTCATCATCAATCCTGCCAGCAGAGCAAACGCAAGATTCATTAACGCAGACATGTAAAAAAACTCCTTTAAATTGCGAAATATAAAAGGGGACACATAGCTCCAACGCCACATTATAGACCAGCTTCCGGCAAAATGCAACCAGTTTTTCGGAAAGGGGGTGCCAGCGGAAGGGCAGGAAAAAATATCGGCATAGCTTCATAATGGCTATGCCGATTTTAGATATGAATTTCAGACGAGCAATGCCCGAATCTGCTGCTTTACAGCCTCTAAATCGCTGCTTGTCAGCAAGGGAATCAGGCGGTCGATTTTTTCAATCTCCCGATCCCACCAGCGCCATTGCAGGAGGAGCCGGATCATCTCCTCATCAAAGCGCTTGCGAAGGAGCCTTGCCGGGTTTCCGACAACGATGGCGTAGGCCTCCACATCGCTTCCGACCACGCTGCTTGCGCCGATGATGGCACCGTCACCGATATGTACGCCGGGAAGAATGGTCGCGTTTTGTCCGATCCATACATCGTTGCCGATCACGGTGTCACCCTTGCGCGGCAAATCGGCAGCCTTGGGGGCTTCCATGCTCCAGCCCTCCAGGGTATAGAAGGGGAAGGTGGAGACCGCATTCATCTGGTGATTTGCGCCGTTCATAACAAACTCGACCCCGGCAGCGATCTGACAGAATTTGCCGATAATCAGCTTGTCGCCATTCCACGGGTAAAGGTGCGTGACATGGCGCTCAAATTCCGAATCGGCAATATAGGTGAAGTCACCAACTATGATATTGGGATTGGTTACGGTGGGCTTAACATAGATTTCCTGATCATAGCCCGCAATCGGATAGATGGTATCGGGATTCGGTTTTTTTCCGTTTTTCATTTGAAATCACCTTTTCAGATTTTCCGCTGCTTCCTCGCTGTGGTCGGTGATCATTTTGAGCTTCTCGCAAGCTCCGCATTCGGCGCATTTGCCGCAGGTCTCGATTTCTTTGGGGGCGGCGCACTTGCGGATTTCGCACAGCACATCGCAGAAATAGGTTTTCACGCCATCGGATTTGCAGCCGGTACAGTTGATCATTTCTTTGGTGATTTCAATGCCGTTGAGCTGGCTCCAAAGCCTGGCAGTTTTTTCGCGCAGCTCGTCATCGTTGTTCTGTGTGGCGATTTTTGCATCACACTTGTCGCAGTCGAGGCCGCAATATGCGATATTATTTTTCATATCATTAAACCTTTCGAATCGTTAGAATGTCGTTTTTGATAGGCATGGAGCTCCCTTTGATATATTTCAGGCCATGTTGATGGAGTTTGTGCGGTATGAAAGTACCATTTTGTATGCTTTGGGGAAATGTTGTCAAGATTCATTACAGCGATTATAGCAAGCAGTTTGAGAAGAAGCAAGATAGCAAGCAGTATACCAGAGAAGCAGAAGCCAACCTGACGATTTTTCTCTACACACTGACAGTATTCATCGTAATCCATAATGGATGTTCCATCAATAGAAATGGTATCGCAGAAAGCTGAATCAGGGGTGGATTGGGGAATATCAACACCAACTGTGATAAGTGCTCCTTCCTTACAGAGCAATTCGATTCCTTTGCTGTAAAGAAAGCTGTAGCAAAGAATGTTGGTTCGATAAATCTTGCCGTCTTCCGAAGTCAGCCGGTATTGGCTTCGCCCGCCTCTTAGACTGAAGGAGGCCAATGTAAAAGTCTCCTCGCGGATATCCTCGCGCGGTCTTGGCGCATCTCGGAAACTCAGCCAAAAGACCCAGATACAGAAGGCGATGCACACCAGCAACATGATATTGCCCAAAAGCGTGTTGCTGCTGCCGCCGCACATACGGATTCGGATGAGATTCCCGCGATAAGAATGCGGCCTATCTTTGTAGCGCTCTGCCGCTTCAAAAAGTTCATCGCGCTGCTGATTTTGAAGCAGTTCATATTCTTTTCTGTTCATCTTTTTACCAGGTCGTTCTTTCATCTGTCGCATTATAAAAAATCGCCGATGTTTTTCCGGTGAGGCAATTTCCGGATACTTTATTTTAGCACAAGGGGAAACAGATGTCCATTCCCATCTGGCTACTTTTCGGAAGATATCCGGAGCTTTCTGCATTTCTCAAGCGCCTTCGTGCACAACGGTGATATATGTGCCGGTCGGATCATAGGCGGCTTTGAACGTTTCTATCAGTTCCTCATCTGCTGTGTCTACCAAAACCTCAATCCGAAGAGGATCGTCATGAAGGGATACATCAATAACATACGGAAGATCGCCACAGGCTGCTGCATTGACGATGGCTTGAAAGATTACAGCAATTTCCTCAGGATATTCGGTTGTTGCTTCCGATGCTCCAACGTAACCGGATTGGTCTTGTATTTCGGCAGCCTTATCTAACCCAAGGTATTCATCATACAGGGAAAGATAATATCCATATGATGGATTCACAGGGAATTGAAGAAGCTGCTCCTTCGTGGCGTGGATGGTAAAATAACTGGCTTTCATCGTGGAATCCTCATAGTTCTCATGGACGACAGCATAATCGTTTTTCAAGAAGAATTCCTCCAGCACGAGAACCTCATTACTTCCGCTGTCAAATACCGTGCCATCCTTGAATACTTCAACAACGACCCGGTATTTTACGCTGTCATCGTATTCCTGAATTGCAGCCTTTAAGGAGTTGGATAATTCCCAATAGCCGTTATTTACTGCAAGATCTTCGTCATTCAGACTGCTGTCGTAGCGGCTAATCATTTCATCGTCGGTTTCAAAATCAGGGCCTTCGTCATAATCAGGCGCAGGAGTCTCGGGGACATTGCCTACATCCTGTGGGAGTTCTGCCTGTGTTTCCCTGCCGTTTTGAAGTGACGGGAGAAATTTCGCTGCCCCGATGATGCAGACACAAAGACAGGCCGCCAGCACAGTCCATTTGACCCAGGCGTTTGTTTTTTCGGTACGTTTGTAGGTGTCTGCCTCTTCGATCATGTCGGGATCAATATGCTCCATGGCATCCAATACATTTTCTTTTTTCATAGCGCGTAGCCCTCCTTCATCAAATACGCCCAGAGGTCATTGCGGGTTCGGAAGAGCGAGGATTTTACTTTGCTTTCGGTCATGGTGTACCGTTTGCTGATTTGCGCAATGGAATCCAGATAGAAATATCTGCGCACAAAAATCACGCGCTTTTCCTGTGAAATTGTTTGAAGATAGTCGCTGATTGCTTTTCCGAGTGCTTGTGCAGCAACGGTTTTTTCCGGATCATCCGATGCAGGAAGCGCCGAGAGTATTTCTTCGCTCAGCTCCACAAGATAGGCACTGCGCTTGAGGCTTGCGCGTTCGCGGCAGCGATCGATTGAAATATGCCGGGCAATGCGTGCAAGAAAAGCATAGAAGTATGTTCTTGGTTCGTTGGGCGGAATCCGATTCCACGCTTGCAGATAAGTATCATTCTCACATTCCTCAGATGTAGAAAAATCCTGCGTAATGCCCAGAGATAATGCCCTAAGCCGGGCACCGTATTTCTCAGATGAAAACTGAATGGCGCTTTCATCACGGTTTAAATATAGCTGAATAATTTTTTCGTCCTCCAAAAGCCTTGACCTCCTTTCATCCAATTATTTTGTAAGGCCTTCACCCTATGTAGCGGATTTTTTATGGGGGCGGTTGCGCTTTATGCATTTAAAACAGCCCCGCAGAAAATGAATCTGTGGGGCTGCATGATCTTATTGTTCATTCGTAAAGTCTTGCGGAGGTACTTCGGTTGTGCTTTCCTCAGCCGGGATAGCAAACACATGGGTTTCCTTTTTCTTCAGGAGCGTTTTACGCATAGCCCAATAGATGATCGCGCCGAGCGGGAGGGAAAGAGAGAGGGTGTTGGTCCCGTTCAGGGTTTTTACCCACTGGCTTTTTTGCAGCAGACTGAAAATAAACCGGAGCTGGATGCCATTGGGGCCGACGGTAAACGAAAGGCCGGCGAAAACCAGTGCGAGCAGAATCCAAAGGCCATATATTTTCGGCTTTTTGCGGATGATATCAACAATGGTCAGAAGTGCGAATACCAGCATCAGCACCCAGAAGCCCAGGAAGCACCACTGGCCGAGGGTTTTACTGGCGGCAGGGATAGCGGAACCGACCGGTTCAATGCCTGCATCAAGCAGCTCCTGCACGGAGGCTACATTAAACGAGATAATGCCGCTGCCGTTATTGTCGCTTTGTTTTACAAGAGTCACCTGATAGTCTTCGCTGCCGGAATGCACACAGTAGACAGCGCTTGTAATGGTCTGCGTTTCTTTGCCGCTGATATTTTTGGTGTAGTTCAGATCCCGCTGTTCATAGGAATCTGTGCTGTGTACCGGCCAGTAATTTGCAACGCCGTCAAAATCCCAGGCGTTTCCTCCATTGTCATAGAACAGCGCCTTGGCACCTTCCTCATCGTGATTCTCCACGCAGGTCATCAGCTGAAGCAGTAATTCATCCATTTCCTGTTTGCTGCTTTCGAGCGCTTCTTTGGTGTTCTTCAGCATGGAGCAGCCGCACAGAGCTGCAATGAGAAGCATCGCAAGCACGGCACAGCAAAGTCTTTTGCGCAGGGTCTTTTTCATAGCATTTTCCTCCTGTCATAGTCCTTTGGTATTTTTATTTCACAGAAATCATCATATGTCCAGAGCTGCCATATTTTTTGCGGAAAAAGATGATTCAGCACCTGAAACCCTGACTTTTTCAAATCTCCCGGCCAATGAGAACAAGTCCCTCGCCTACGGTGATCCGCGCATGATCGGCAATGAAATGATTGCTGACGCCGAGAGGAAAATCACAGGAAAGCGTTCCATCGCACAGAGAATACTGAAGTCCCTCAAGCGTAATGTGCCTTGCTTGTCCGCCCAGACAGAAGAGGGAGACAATGCCCCAGTCTTTTGTCCGCGTCAGCGCAAGCGTTTCATTTTCTATGGCGGTGTAGACAAAGCCGCGGTCGTAGAGCCAGCCGCGTGCGCCCTGCCGCCGCAGGAACGCCAGCGATTGCAGCGCTGCAAGCGTGTGGTCGAGCCGCGTCCCGCCGGTCATACCGTAGAGGTGGAACTCACGGCAGCCGCGCCGCAGTCCCTCGCGCAGAGCGAGCATGCTGTCCGTGTCGTCCTTCTCCACGGGAACGCGAATGCTGCCCTCCGGTGTGTTCTCCGGCGGCATCGAGTCAAAGTCGCCGATTACGAGATCGGGCACAATGCCCTCGCGGCGGCACAGCAGCAGCCCTGCGTCAGCGGCGATCTGCAAATCGCCCTCACGCGGTCGCTCCTGCCAGCCGTAGAATGTCCCCGCAGCATAAACAAAGCAGCGCGCCATAAAATGCCCTCCTTCGTGTCATTGGTTGTGCAGCACGTTTTGCGCCGATGTGTTATTGTAACTCTCTGGCGAGAAGATTGCAAGCAGTGGAAAATATAATACTCCATTGACATTGCCCCCTTGCGGCGCTATACTACTAATTGACAATTCCAAGGGGCGCTGGTGCAAACCGGCTGAGATCGGGACGTAATGCCGTCCCAGTCCCTCGAACCTGATCCGGGTAATGCCGGCGTAGGAATGCGAGGTATAGTAGTCAAGCTGCTGCATTGCGATCGCCGTAATGCGGCTTTTTCTTTTGCAGACGCCGCGGAATTGATTTTTTAAGAAAGCGGGGTATTCTTTTATGACCCACTCCAAAATCAGAGCCCTTACCGAGGGCGCATTGATGGTGGCGCTTGCCACCGCATTGAGCTATCTGAAGCTGCTCGAATTACCGCAGGGCGGCAGTGTCTGCATCGGCATGCTGCCAATCTTTATCTATTGTGCCCGCTGGGGCTGGCGGCAGAGCTTCCTTGTCTCGTTTGCTTATGGCCTGCTGCAGCTTCTGTTAGACGGCGCATATGCATGGGGACCGACTTCCATGCTGCTGGACTATCTCGTGGCCTTCGGCATTCTGGGTGTGGCTTGCTTCTTCCGTAAGCTGCCCGGCGGCATCTTCATCGGTACCGTTGCAGGCTGCATCGCGCGCTTCATCGTCCATTTCATCAGCGGCATCACCATCTACCGCATCTACGCACCCACCGAGCTGTTCAACACCACGTTCACCAACCCCTATATCTACTCCGCTGCTTACAACGGCAGCTTCATGCTGATTGACATGCTGCTTTGCCTGGCAATCATCGCGCTGCTCTTTAAACCCATGCGCCGCTACATTGCAGCAGGAAGATAAGTATCTGATATAAAGCTTCATATGTTTTCAGCCCCGCAGAATCGCTTCTGCGGGGCTGAATTGTCATTAATAGGCTCTATGTCAATAGTTGGGGTAGAGATAAAATGAAATAGAATCAGATCGTGTCGGAGTAAGTGCTCCGGCACGATTTTTATGTACCGCAGAAAAGGATTCTATTTCTGAAATTATTGAAGTTACGCATACCGAAGCA